>NZ_LATD01000075.1 GCF_000981895.1 Streptomyces odonnellii
CCGCTGCCCCCGGAAGCCCCGCAGACCCCCGCCGACGGCCGCGAACGGCCCCCCGTCGTACTGCTCCACGGCCTGGTCGACAACCGCTCCGTCTTCGTGATGCTGCGCCGCTCCCTCGCCCGGCACGGCTGGGACCGGCTCATGTCGCTCAACTACTCCCCGCTGACCTTCGACATACGGTCGGCCGCCGAGCTGCTGGGGCAGCACATCGAGGAGATCTGCGTCCGCACCGGCCACCGCCAGGTCGATGTCATCGGGCACAGCATGGGCGGCCTGATCGCCCGTTACTACGCACAGCGACTGGGCGGCGATACCCGGATCCGTACGCTCGTCACGCTCGGTACGCCCCATGAGGGCACCACCGTCGTACCGTTCGCGGACGCCCACCCGGTGGTGCGGCAGATGCGCCCGGGATCGGGCCTGATCGACGAGCTGCGGCTGCCCGCGCCCGGCTGCCGCACCCGGTTCGTGAGCTTCTGGAGCGACATGGACCAGCTCATGGACCCGGTCGAGACGGCCCGTATCGAACACCCCGATCTGCTGGCGCAGAACGTCCGGGTGAGCGGCCTCGGGCATCTGACACTGCCGGTCCATCCCGCGGTCGCGGCGGGTGTCCGACACGTCCTCGAATCCGGTTTTCTGCCCGATCTCGGGTCGGGTATCGACCTCGGCGAGGGTCCCCCCGCAACCGAAGGCCCGGCGTCCGTCGCCTGACCGCCGGAAACCGACGCCGGTAACCCCCGTGTTCGACGCCGACCCGCGGCCAACATCCGCGGTCGCCACCGCAATCACCACCGCGACCGCCGCCGATCGCCGTCCGCGACCACCCTTGCCGCTCGAACACGTTTCGAACGTACGGCCAAGCCTGTGCCCGCAGTCCCCCGAAACACGGCCGAATGCCCGTTTCCGCTGAGCCCAAAACCTGCGGAAGATTGTCGCCGTCGCATACCGCCGGGTACAGTCGCGGCCACTGCTTTCCCTCTGAGGTCCTTCTCCCACAGGACCGGATCTCAGACCCTGGTCCTGCTGCCGAGGCGAGAGAGAAGTTGGTGAACGACCAGCACGCCCACGCCGGGTACGCCGGATACGACGGTTACCAGAACGGCAGCTTCGCGACCGACCCGCTCTTCGGCTCCCTGCCGGGCGGTTACGAGGGGACTCCGGCCCACAACGGGCCGTACGAGCAGCAGTACGACACCGGCGGCCAGTGGGACAGCGCCGCGCAGCAGCAGAGCGCCGGATACGACGCTTACGCCACACCGCAGTACGAATCGCAGTACGGGCAGTACGACGCGAGCGGCCAGTGGGCGGACCCCACCGCCGGCGGCACCGGCTACCAGCAGTCCGCGGACTACCAGCCGTTGGCGGACATCCCGGTCCAGTCGGCCGGGCCGGACGCGACGGGCCAGTGGGACGCCGACGCCTGGAACCAGGCGAATCAGCTCAACGGCACCGGCCACGCCGGGCAGTTCGAAAACGCCCCGCTCGGCAGTGCCCCCTTCGATAACAGCCAGTTCGACAACGGCCAGTTCGAGAACGCGCCGTACGGATACGACGCCCTGGGCCAGCCTGTCGCGGCGCCGTTCGACCCGGCGCAGGGCGCGCAGTTCGAGACCGCGCCCTTCGACGCCGAGCAGTTCGCGGCCGCGCCGATCGGGTACGAGCCGACCGCGCAGTGGATCGCGCCGACGTTCGACTCCGGGGCGTACGACGCCACCGCGTGGAACTCGGCCGGGACAGCACCCGACCCGGCGCAGGACACCCTCCTCGTGGACGCCGATGTCGCGGGCGCACCGGACCAGTACGGCCACCAGTACGCGGCGGACGGCGCGTACGACGCGCAGGAGCAGTACGCGGCGGACCCGGCGGACCCGTACGGTGCAGCCCCGTACGACCCGGACGCCGAGTACGGCGCCCCCGGGCCCGAGCCTGAACCCGGTGCGGAAGGCGCGGAGGCCGGCTTCGACGCCGAGTCCGGCCATGAGGCCGAGGACGGCGCGGACGCGGATGACGCTCCCGGTACCGGCTCCGGCGACTTCGGCTCCGAGGCCGACTCGCTGCACATGGCCCCGACCATGACCGTGCCCGCCGTAACCGTGACGCCCCGTCCGGTACGCCGGTCCGGCGGCGGGAACGGCAGCCGGGGCCGACGCCGTACCCCCGCCAAGCGCTCCGCGCTTCTCACGGTCGCCGTCCCCTCCGCCTGTGTGATGGGCGTCGCCGGTATCGCCGCCGCCTCCGTCGGCGGCCTCGGCGAGGAGGCCCCGGAGGAGACCAGGACCACCGCCACGGCCGCCGACCCGTCCACCGTCAAACCCGTCGCCGCCAACAACAAGCTGGACACCCAGCTCGCCGCGCTCAGCGCCGACGCCAGGGACTTCGGTGACAGGGCCAGCCGTACGCAGGAGCGCATCGACCTCAAGGCGCGGCAGGAGGCGGAGCGCAAGCAGCGCGAGGCCGACGCGGCACGCAAGGAGGCCCTGCGGCCCAAGTTCGCGCTGCCGGTCGCGGCGCACGGCCTCAGCGCGTACTACGGCCAGGCCGGCATCAACTGGATGTCCGTGCACACCGGGATCGACTTCCCGGTCTCGTACGGCACACCGGTGATGGCCGCGACCGACGGGACCGTACGGACGCAGTACAACAGCGCGTACGGCAACATGGCCATCGTGACCTCGCCCGACGGCACGGAGACGTGGTACTGCCACCTCAGCAGTACGAAGATCCGTTACGGCACGGTCAAGGCCGGCGACGTCATCGCCTATTCGGGGAACTCGGGCAACTCCACCGGTCCGCATCTGCACTTCGAGGTACGGCCCGGCGGCGGCTCCGCGATAGACCCGCTGTCCTGGCTCCGCAGCCACGGCCTGGACCCGACGTAAAGGACGCGCCAGGCGGGGCGGTCCGGTGCCGGCCGGCAAGATCAAGCCCGTCCGGCGATTAAGGACAAACCGCCCACCCCGGCGCGGGGGCCCCTACAGCTTTTCCACCGGCGCGTACCTCAGCAGCAGTTGCTTGGGCTTGGGGTCGCCGAAGTCGACCGTCGCCTGCGCGTTCGCACCCGTGCCCGTCACCGCCATGACCGTGCCGAGGCCGAACTGGTCGTGGGTGACCCGGTCTCCGACCGCCAGCGAGATCACCGGCTTGTCGCTCATACGCCGGGTGGCGAAGCCCGCGGCGCCGGACCGCGAGCGCGAGCCGGAGCCGGTTCCGCCCGCCGCCGCGGACAGCGACGACGCGATCGAGGTGGTCGGCCCAGCCGGGATCTGCGCTCCGGTCCGCTTCCACTCCAGGTGCTGGCCCGGAATCTCCTCCAGGAACCGCGACGGCGGGTTGTACGCGGGCTGCCCCCACGCGCTCCGCATCGACGACCGTGTCAGATACAGCCGTTCGCGGGCGCGGGTGATGCCGACATACGCCAGCCGCCGCTCCTCCTCCAGCTCCTTCGTCTGGCCCAGGGCGCGCATGTGCGGGAAGACGCCGTCCTCCATGCCCGACAGGAACACCACAGGGAACTCAAGGCCCTTGGCGGTGTGCAGCGTCATCAGGGTGATGACACCGGATCCTTCCTCGTCCTCGTCGGGGATCTGGTCGGAGTCGGCGACGAGCGCCACCTGCTCCAGGAATTCCGCGAGCGTGCCCGTCGCGGCCGGGGCGGCCGCCGTGCCCGTGTCGTCGGCCGCCGCTGCCGCCTGGGCGCGCTCCTGCTCGAATTCCAGGGCCACCGCCGCCAGTTCCTGGAGGTTCTCGATACGGGTCTCGTCCTGCGGGTCGGTCGAGGCCTGCAACTCGGCCAGATAGCCGGTCCGTTCGAGCACGGCCTCCAGCACCGTCGCCGGTCCCGCGCCCGACTCGACGACCGTGGTCAGCTCCTCCATCAGCGTGTTGAAGCGCTTGACGGCGTTGGCGGAGCGTGCCGCCATGCCGTACGCCTCGTCCACCCGCCGCAGAGCCTGCGGGAAGGTGATCCGCTCCCGCTGCGCGAGGGCGTCGATCATGGCCTCCGCGCGGTCCCCGATGCCCCGCTTGGGGACGTTGAGGATACGGCGCAGCGGGACGTTGTCCTCCGGGTTGGCGAGGACGCGCAGATAGGCCAGCACATCGCGGACCTCCTTGCGCTCGTAGAAGCGCACCCCGCCGACGACCTTGTAGGGCAGGCCGACCCGGATGAAGATCTCCTCGAAGACACGGGACTGCGCGTTTGTACGGTAGAAGACTGCGACATCGCCCGCCTTGGCCTCGCCCGCGTCCGTCAGCCGGTCGATCTCGTCGGCGACGAACTGCGCCTCGTCGTGCTCCGTGTCCGCGACATAGCCGGTGATCCGGGCGCCGGCGCCCGCCTTTGTCCACAGATTCTTCGGACGGCGGCTCTCGTTGCGCTCGATGACCGCGTTGGCGGCGCTGAGAATCGTCTGTGTGGAGCGGTAGTTCTGCTCCAGCAAAATCGTGGTCGCGTCCGGGTAGTCCTCCTCGAACTGGAGGATGTTACGGATAGTGGCGCCGCGGAAGGCGTAGATCGACTGGTCGGCGTCACCGACGACACACAGCTCGGCCGGGTCGTGGTCCTCGCCGGACGGGCCCACCAGCTCGCGGACGAGCGTGTACTGGGCGTGGTTCGTGTCCTGGTACTCGTCCACCAGCACATGGCGGAAGCGCCGCCTGTAGTGCTCGGCCACATCCGGGAACGCCTGGAGCAGATGGACGGTGGTCATGATGATGTCGTCAAAGTCCAGCGCGTTGGCCTCGCGCAGCCGCGCCTGGTACATCCGGTACGCCTCGGCGAGCGTCTTCTCGAAGCCGTCGGCGGCCTGTCCCGCGTACGTCTCCTCGTCGATCAGCTCGTTCTTCAGATTCGAGATCTTGGCGCTGAAGGACTTCGGCGGATAGCGCTTGGGGTCGAGGTCCAGATCGCGGCAGACCAGGGCCATCAGCCGCTTGGAGTCGGCGGCGTCGTAGATCGAGAACGACGAGGTGAAGCCGAGCCTCTTTGACTCGCGGCGCAGGATACGGACGCAGGCGCTGTGGAAGGTCATCACCCACATGGCCCCGGCGCGCGGGCCGACGAGCTGCTCGACCCGCTCCTTCATCTCGCCGGCGGCCTTGTTGGTGAAGGTGATCGCCAGTATCTGGCCGGGGTGGACACTGCGGGTGCCCAGCAGATGCGCGATCCGGTGGGTGAGGACCCGGGTCTTGCCGGAACCGGCTCCGGCCACGATGAGCAGGGGCGATCCCGTGTGCACCACGGCCGCGCGCTGCTCCTCGTTCAGCCCTTCGAGCAGCGCGGCGGGGTCCACGACGGTCCGCGGAGAGCCGTCGCGGTGGTACGCGTCGCGCGCCGGGGGCATGTCGTACGCACCCTCGAAGAGATCGTCGGGCACCGCCTCCTGGGCGTGCTCGTCATGGTCCTCGGGCGGCGGCGGGGGCTCGTCGCCGGAGGGCTGGAGGTCCGCCAGGAAGTTGTCGTCAAAGAGGCTGCTCATCGCTTTCCGAGTCTATTGCGCCGCACTGACAGCCCGCGCCCGCCTTGGGAAGACTCCGGCACCCCCGCCTTGAGCGGACTCCGCCACTCCGGGGTGCGGCGACCATCTGATCACACAAAGTGACGAAAATGCCCTCGCGGCCCCCGTTCGACCCTTTGCAGCGACCTTCCAGCATCACATAAGCAAATGGTCACGAAAATGTATCGGGCATATCGCCCATCGTCCTTCACATGAGGACCACAGTTTGGCTAGCGTGCTCGCTCAGGCAGCCCGAACCCCCCTAGGCGATCCGCGCCGAGCGGGCGACCTTTGCCGAAATCGGACATTCCAGAAGGAAGTTCGACGGAAGGAGATGCTGGCCTTGGCGTCGCATCGCAAGTCGCGCACCCGTGGCGGAGTACGCACCAACTCCCCCGCCGTCGGTCTCACGACGGCCGCCCTCGCTTCGGTCACGCTGCTCTCGACGCAGAGCGCGAACGCCGCGCCCGCCGAGCCCAGGCCGTCGGTCGAAGAGGTGCAGAAGAAGGTCGACGACCTGTACCGCCAGGCCGGTGGCGCGACACAGCAGTACAACAAGGCCAAAGAGGCCACGGAGAAGCAGAAGCGCACGGTCGGCCGGGTGCTGGACGAGGTCGCCAAGCGCGCGGACAAGCTGAACGAGGCCCGCCGTACGCTCGGCGGCTTCGCGTCCGCGCAGTACCGCGAGGGCGGGCTCGGCCAGACCGCCGCCCTGCTGTTCGCCGACAGCCCGCAGGCGTACTTCGAGCAGACGCAGATGATGGACCGGCTGGCGGACCGTCAGCGCGGTGTTCTCGCCGACTACCAGGCGCAGCAGGCCGCAGCGGCGAAGGAGCGGGCGCAGGCGGCGAAGAGCCTGGAGTCGCTGACCGCGTCGCAGGCCGCCTTGCGGACCAGCAAGGAGAACGTACAGAAGAAGCTCGGAGCGGCCCGTGCGCTGCTGTCCCGGCTGACCGCCGAGGAGCAGGAGCGGCTGGCGGCGCTGGAGCGCAAGAAGGAGGAAGAGGCTCGCAGAAAGGCCGAGGCGAGAGCCAAGGAGGAGGCCCGCGCGAAGGCCGAGGCCGAGCGGCTGCGCGAGCAGCAGCAGGCCGCGGAGCCGCCTTCGGCCGGTACGGACACGGGTACGGACACCAGCCCCGGTACGAGCACCGGTACGGGCACGGACACCGGCTCCGGTACCTCCGGCGGCGGTTACGCCACCAAGGCCGCCAAGGTCCTCGCCTTCGCACGCGCGCAGATAGGCAAGCCGTACGTCTGGGGCGCGTCGGGACCGAGTTCGTACGACTGCTCCGGTCTGACCCAGGCCGCGTGGCGGGAGGCGGGCGTACAGCTTCCCCGTACCACCTGGGAGCAGGTCGAGGTCGGCACGCGCGTCTCGACCGGGGATCTGCTCCCCGGCGATCTGGTCTTCTTCTACGACGACATCAGCCACGTCGGCATCTACATAGGCGACGGCATGATGATCCACGCCCCCAAGCCGGGCGCGAACGTGCGCGAGGAGTCGATCTACTACATGCCGATCTACGGCAGCGTCCGCCCGGCCTGAAACGGCCCGGAGGCGGGGCCGCGGCGCCGGTCAGGTCCAGAGCGTCGCGATGAGGACATTGGCGAGCGTCAGGCCGCCGACCGCGCCGAACAGGCCCTTCGGCGCGGTCTCCTCGTCACGCTTCACATAGACCACGCCCAGGATCACCACCAGGACCGCCAGCTTGATCCCGATCTTGATGTTGTTCACGGGGTTGTCGTCGGCCTGGTTGAGGCCCACCAGGACGACGCCCGTGACCAGCATCGTCAGCGCCCCGTGCAGCATCGCCGGGCTGAACCGGGCCGTGCCGGCGCTCATCGACTTCATCTGGGTCAGAAAGCCGCCGAGCAGCGACGCTATGCCGATGATGTGCAGGGCGACAAAGACATTGATGAGTACGTCCATGTCGGGAGCCTAGGCCCATACCACCTCTTCGTGGTGGGGAGGGGCTCTGTTTCCCTATCGGCCGGGTCGGACCGGAAGAGCGCGGTTCCGCCGGGACCCGTCCGGTCACAAAGCGGTCCGGAAGTCTCACCTCCGGCCAATAGCGGCCATGCCGTCACCGGGCTGTGACCTCTCGCCCTAGCGTCCCTCTCCGGGCGGCCGACTCGTACCGCCCGACCGCACGGACGTGAGGAAGTGGACGCCCCCGTGGCAGCGCACCGAAAACGCAAGCAGCGCCGGCTCACCGGCCCGACCGGCCGTACCGCCGCCACCCTGGCTGTCGCCGGGGCCGCGACCGCCGGCGCGGCCACCCCCGCGCACGGGGAGCCCCGGCTCACCCCCGCCCAGGTCAGGGCGGAGATCGACGGCCTGTACGAGGAGGCCGAGGCGGCGACGGAGCGGTACAACGGGGCGAAGGAGAAGGCGGACGAGGCCCGTGGCTCCCTGACGGAGCTGCGGAACGAGGCCGCCCGCAGGACGGACCGGCTCAACGCCGCGCGCGACGCGCTCGGTTCGGTCGCCGCCGCGCAGTACCGCGGGGGTACGGGCGGCCTCGACCCCGCCGTACAGCTCGCCCTCAGCTCAGGGCCCGACGAGTTCCTGGAGCGCGCGGGGCTCGCCGAACGGGCCGGGGCCCGGCAGGCCGCGATGGTCACCGGGATCCGCAAGGAACTCGCGTCGATCGCCCAGCTCCGCGACCGTGCCGACGGGCGGCTCGGCGAGTTCGAGGCCCGCCGGGCGGAGCTGGCCCGGCACAAGGCCACCGTCCGGAAGAAGCTCGACTCCGCACACGCCCTCCTGGACCGGCTCACGGCCCCGGAGCGCGCCCGGTACGCGCAGGAGGCCAGGAACAGCCCGTACGGCGCGTACACGGCCCGCGCGGCGCGTGCGACGGCCGGGGGCGCGCTGCTCGCGCCCGACTCGCGCGCCGCGGCGGCCGTGGCGTACGCGTACGGGGCGATCGGCAAGCCGTACGCCTGGGGCGCGACCGGGCCCGGCGCGTTCGACTGCTCGGGCCTGACGCAGGCCGCCTGGCGCGCGGCGGGCGTCGCCCTGCCCCGTACCACCTACACCCAGATCGGCGCGGGGCGGCAGATCACGCGCGACCGGCTCGCCCCCGGCGATCTGGTGTTCTTCTTCTCCCGTGTGAGCCATGTCGGCATCTATGTGGGCGGCGGGCAGATGATCCACGCGCCGCGCCCGGGCTCGGCGGTGCGGATGGCACCGGTCGACGAGATGCCGTTCGCGGGCGCGACGCGGCCCGCCTGAGAAGGCTGAGGGCTGCCCGGATCCGTCCTGGACACCGGCCCCGTAACCGGGACGGACCACCCCGGATGCCCCTTTCCCGACTTCGCGTCACGATGAGCAGCAGTACGCCGTCGGCCGCGAAAGGGAAGCCGTGAGACGAGCCACCGCCGTCAGAGCGTCGGTCCTCACCGTCGGCGCGCTCTTCGTACTGGCACCGGTCGGTGTCACGCCCAAGGGCTGCGGCGATCTCTCCGGCGGCCGGCTCTGTATCGAGGGCCCGATCGGCGGTGCGGGCCGGTTCACCACGCGGTACGTCCAGCACACGGACCGGCCCGGCACCGCCGTACGCCTCGGCTATCAGCGCAAGGACGACCGGATCGTGGCGTTCCCGGGGTGGTTCGGGACACGGCACACCCGGCACGGCCGCGCCGAGCTGGCCCGTACGCTCGACACCGCGCCGGGCGAGTGCATCCGCGGTCTGATGGAGCACCGGAACCGGACGTACATCACCCAGTGGCGCTGCTCCTAGGCCGCCGCTTCAGGCGCCCTGGCGCCTGCTTGACGGTCGCTGTCTGAGCGGCCGGGAGCTCGATCGGCCTCAGCTTGTGCGGCCGCAGCTCAGACCAGTCTGCGGGCCGTCGCCCAGCGCGTCAGCTCGTGCCGGTTGGAGAGCTGGAGCTTCCGCAGAACCGCCGAGACATGCGACTCCACGGTCTTCACCGAGATGAAGAGCTGTTTGGCGATCTCCTTGTACGCGTATCCCCGCGCGATCAGCCGCAGCACCTCGCGCTCCCGCTGGGTGAGCCGGTCCAGGTCCTCGTCCACCGGCGGCGCGTCCGTCGACGCGAAGGCGTCGAGGACGAATCCGGCGAGCCGCGGCGAGAACACCGCGTCGCCCTCCTGCACCCGGAAGATCGAGTCGACCAGATCCGTGCCGGTGATCGTCTTGGTCACATAACCACGGGCACCGCCCCTGATCACACCGATGACGTCCTCGGCCGCGTCCGAGACCGACAGCGCCAGGAACCGCACCGGATTCTCGGGCGCCGCCATCATCGGCGCGCAGCGCCGCAGCACCTCGACCCCGCCGCCGCCCGGCAGATGGACGTCGAGCAGGACGACCTCGGGGCGGGTCGCCGTGATCACGGTCACCGCCTGGTCCACGTCGGCCGCCTCACCGACGACCTCGACACCCGTCTGTTCGGTGCGGCCGATCTCCGCCTGTACTCCCGTACGGAACATCCGGTGGTCGTCGACGAGCACGACCCGTACACGACGGCCGTCCCCGGCCGGGGTCCCGCCGCTGTCCGCCGGACTGCCGTTGGCCTGTACGCCCTCGTTCATGGTCTCTGCCCCTCGTCCTCGTCATCCGGTCCTCGTCGCGCGGCGGGACGCGACGGGTTCATCCGTCCGCCCGTTCCATCTCCAGCTCGACCTCCGTGCCGCCACCGGGCACCGAACGCAGTCTGGCCGTCCCGCCGTTGCGCTGCATGCGGCCGATGACCGACTCCCGTACGCCCATCCGGTCCGCCGGCACGGCGTCCAGGTCGAACCCGGGGCCGCGGTCCCTTACGGAGAGGAAGACCGTACGGCCCTCCACCTCCGCGAAGACCTGTACCGCGCCCCCATCGCCACCGTACTTGGCGGCGTTGACCATTGCCTCGCGCGCGGCCTGCATCTGTGCCGCCAGTTTCTCGTCGAGCGGGCAGTCCCCGACGACCACGACCTCGATCGGCACTCCGTGGTGGTCCTCCACCTCGGCCGCCGTCCGTTTCACCGCCTCGGCGAGGGTGGCCGGCTCGTCCTCCTCGTCCTTGCCCCGGCCCTCCGGCCTGTAGAGCCAGGCCCGCAGCTCCCGCTCCTGGGCGCGGGCGAGCCGGCGGACCTCGCCGCCGTCGTCCGCGTTGCGCTGGATCAGGGTGAGGGTGTGCAGCACGGAGTCATGGACATGGGCGGCGACCTCGGCACGCTCCTGTGCGCGGATACGCATCAGCCGCTCCTCGGACAGGTCCTGTGTCATCCGTACGAGCCAGGGCCCGGCGAGCAGGGCGACCCCGGCGACGACGGCGATGGCCCCGGTCAGTACGTTGCCGAACTGGGCGGCCGAGCCGCGCACCACCATGAACACGGCGAGGCCGAGGCCGACCAGGGCGACCCCGGCGAGGGTGCGCGCGAGCTGGAAGAGCCGACGACGGCGGCCGACCTCGGTCCAGCGGGCCCGGCGCGCGTTGTCGGCCTGACGCCACACCAGGACGACACCCGCGCCTATCAGCAGCAGCGGCCAGATGTAGCGGTCGGCGTGGCTGCGGCCGAAATTGACATTGCCGACGAAGATCCCGGCACCGATCACCAGCGCGATCAGCGCGAAGATCTGGCCCTTGTCGGGCTTGCGCAGCCGGCGTCTGCCGTCCGGGCTGATCTCGAACAGGGTGCGGGGCTCGACCGCCGTGCCGCCGACACCGAGCGGTACGACGATCCAGAAGACGGCATAGAGCAGGGCACCCAGGCCCTGCGCCATGAAGAGACCGAGGAAGACCAGCCGGACCCAGACGACCGGCAGCCCCAGATGCCCGGCGAGCCCGCGCGCCACACCGCCGAGCAGCCGGCCGTCCGCGCTGCGGTACAGCTTGCGCGTCGGCTGCTCGTCCGGCGCTGGGGCGCGGTAGGAAGCGGACGCGGCAGGCGCGGCAGGGCGCGGCGGGGCGGCTGGCATGCCTTCGATGGTCACATGGCGGGGCGCGGGGGTACATCAGGGTCAGGCCCCTGAGACGACCCTGATGCGCGTACCTGACAACTCCGGGCGGTGTACGGCGCGGTGGATGCCTTGTGGGTACGGGTTCGGTACGGGCCGGTACGAGGTGATCCCCCGGCGGCACCCGTCGCCCCGCGTGGCATCCCTCCGGAACGACCGGATCACAAACGTCCGTGATCCCTGAGGTTGTCCCCCGGCCGATATCAGGGAGAGCCCAGGGTCGGGGTGGCTGGAGGCACGGGATCCGGGCCGTCACCATGGACGTATGACCCAGCCGTCGGCCCAGTCGCCTCCCGACCCGCGCACCGCGCCGCCCGCGGCAGAGCCGTCCTCGCCGGACGCCTCCGCCGCGGGTGCCGCGGCCGCGGGCACTTCCGGTGCCGGCGGCACGGGCACGTCCGGCGCGGGAGGCACGGGCTCGACGGACGCTGCGGCGCCGCAGCTCCAGCGCAGCCAGCGGCAGAAGGTGATCGCGGGCGTGTGCGGCGGGCTCGGGCGGTACTGCGATGTGGATCCGGTGATCTTCCGGATCGTCATCGGGGTGCTCTCGGTCACCGGCGGGATAGGGCTGATCTTCTACGGCTTCGCCTGGCTGCTGATCCCGCAGGAGGGCCAGGAGGAGAACGAGGCGCGCAGGCTGCTGTCGGGACGTGTCGACGGCGCATCGCTGATCGCCGTGCTGCTGGCGTTGATCGGCTGCGGGCTGTTCCTGTCGATGCTGGGCAATGACGGCACGCTGGGCTTCGCCGCGATGCTGTCGACGGCCGTCGTGGGGTCCGCCGTGTGGTCGCAGCGCCGCCGTGCCGCCGCGCCCCATGGCAGCGTGCTGGACCCGGCGACGGCGCAGGCGGTGGCGGAGGCGCCGCCGGAGACCATGGCGCCGCCGGTCCCGGGCCTGCACTCGTGGTGGCGCGATCCCATAGTCAAGGACGGCACCACGGGCCCGGCCTCGACGCAGTTCTATCTCTGGGGCCCGGAGGACGGCGAAGCCGACAGGAGCGGGCCCTGGCACCGCTCGCTCAGCGGCACCACGGAGCGGCAGGCCCGCCCCCGGGGGCCGCGCGGGATCGGCGGCAGTGTGCTGCTGCTCGCGCTGATGGCGGGCGGCCTCGGCGCCGGCCTGTCGTGGGGGAGCCAACCGTTCGGCACGAGCCTGCAGACAGGCCTGACGGCCGCGCTCGCGGTCTTCGGGCTCGGCCTCGCGGTCAGCGCCTTCCTGGGCCGTACGGGCATAGGGACGATCTTCCTGACCGTCGTCACCGCCGTGCTGCTCGCGGGCGCGACGGCGGTCCCGAAGAACATCACCACGGAGTGGGGCCGCCAGCACTGGATACCGGTGTCGGAAGACTCGGTGAAACCGCGGTACGAACTGGGCTCCGGCGTCGGCACGCTCGACCTGACCCGGCTCACGGTGCCCAGGGGCCGTACGGTCAGTACGTCGGCCGAGGTGGGCGCCGGACAGCTCAAGGTGGTCGTACCGCAGGGGATGACGGTGCGGCTGCGAGCCCAGGCGGGGCTCGGGGATGTGCGGCTGCCCGGGGACCCGCCGAACGATGTGGACATCGCCCCCGACCAGTCCAGGCAGCGCACGCTCACCCCGCGGGCGGGCTCGGCCCCGGCCGGCACGCTCGATCTGAGGCTCGAAGTCGGTCTGGGACAGGTGGAGGTGACCCGTGCCACGTCATGAGATGCGCCATGAGATGCGTCCCGGCCGGCTGGTGGCGGGACTGTCGGTGCTGGCCGCGGCCGCCGCGTACGGAGGCGACGCGGCGGGCTCCTGGCACACCCCGTGGTACGCGGTGTTCCCGGTGGTGTTCGGCGGCCTGTTCCTGGCCATGTGGGTGGCCGCGGCGGACCACCTCGTACGGCGCTACATACGCGGGCGTCGGTTCGCCAGCGCGGAGTCGAGCGAGAACACCGGGGCACCGGCGAGTACCAGCGGCAGCCACGCCATCAGATAGGCGAGGTCATTGCCGTAGTAGTACGGATCGCTCTGCCAGCTCACGGTCAGCCAGAGGCTCAGGGAGATCACGGCACCGCCGAAGGCGGCGAGCCGGGCCAGCAGTCCGAAGAGGGTGCCCAGGCCCACGGCGAGTTCACCGATGGCGATGGCGTAGCCGAACCCGGCGGGGTTCTTGAGGGCGAGATCGACCAGCGCGGGGATGGCCGAGCTGTCTCTGACCGCCCGCATCATCTCGCCGACCGACCCCGTGCCGGTCGACGCGAAGAAGCCACCCTGGGTCAGCTTGTCGATTCCCGCGTAGATGAAGGTGACGCCCAGGAATATCCGCAATGGAAGCAGCGCGTAGCGGCCGGCGTTCTCACGCCAGCCGTGGCGCTCTCCTCCGAGTTGCCCGTAGCTGTCCGTCCGGTAGCCATACGTCATCGCCCGTCCGCCTCTCCCCTGTCCCACACCGCTGCCGCGGGAGCGTATGCCCACACGGCCCCTCGCCCATGCATACGCAGCAGACGCGCCGGGCGCTCAGTCCTGGCAGGGGACCACGGTCACGGCCCGGCTTCAAGAGCGGGGACCGATGGCCGGGGAAGGAGAAACACGGGGCAAGGGCAAGGGCCCATGGCCGGGTGGCCTCGGCCGGCGCCCCTCAGTCCGTGACCTCGACGATCCTCAGTCCATGACCTCGACGATCACACGGTTGGTCTCGACGCCCGCCGCCGTGACGACCTGCACCTCCACCGAGCCCGGTTCCACCTCCACCGGGACAGGCACGGTGAGGCAGGTGTCCGACGGGTTGGCGAAGCCTCCGGGGACCGGCACCAGGGGGACATGGACATGGACGGAGCCGATCCGGACGACCATCCGGGCCAGCCGGTCCGGGGTGCCCGCGCCGGGCGGTACGAAGCCCGCGCCGCGGATCTCGATGTCGTCGCCGGTACGGATGGGGGCGTCCAGATCGCCCGCTTCCCTGGCCCGTACGACCGACAGTACGAGGGGCCGGCCGCCCTCGGCGTACTTGCCGGTGAAGTAGGTGGCGGCGGAGACCGCGACCAGCAGGGCCAGCGCCCAGGGCAGATCGGGGAGTTGCTCGGGCCGCCGGGCGAGGCGTACGGCGGAGAAGATCAGGGCGGCGGCGTTCACCACGACGTACTGGACATCGGTGAAGCTGCCGCGCCCGCCGTCGTCGCAGAGCAGATCGGCCAGCCGCGGGCGCTCGGCCCGTACCTTCTGGAGCCGCTGGGCCAGGACCCGTACGGACACCACCCGGCGTACGACCACGGCGATGGCGCACACCACGGCCAGGACGGTCACCATGCCGGCCCCCCGGGCCAGATCGAGCCCGGCGATCAGCTCGTCGCGCCTCTTGTGCCCGGAGGCGCCCGCGAGTTGGAGCGCGAGTACGAGCACGGAGAAGACGACCAGCAGCACCCAGGCCGAGGCGACGGTCCGCGAGGTGGACAGACGGTTGTCCTCGCCGATCAGCGGCGCGAGCAGCCCGCCGCGGGCCCGGTGGAATCTGGCCGCCACGGTCAGCAGGGCGCCGACGACGAGCGCGGCGACCAGCCCTGCCGTACGGGCGGCGCTCCAGCCGGCCCCTATCGCGGTCACGGACTGTGCCAGCGCGAGTGCCACGACAGCGCCGCCCACCACGAACAGGGTGTGCCGCCACACGGCGTGCAGCCAGGCGTCGCCCGCCTCGCGGCTGCGTTCGGCCACCGCCCTCGCGGACTGGGTGAGTTCGTCGGACACCCACTGGCGGGAGGCGCTCGCGGAGTACGCGACCGCGGCGGGCAGGCCCTGGCCCGCGGCCAGTTCGTCCCGCTTCGCCAGGAACGCCGCCACGGCCCGCCGGTGCCCCTCGCGCGCTCCGTGCGGGCAGTCACCGCACGTACAGCCCCCGCCGTGCACACCCTCTCGCGCCACTTGCACCGCCACGCCGTCTGCCGCCTTCCCCGCCCCGCCTGCCCGTGAACTTCCTTGCACCGTCTGGGAATTGTGCCGTACGGAAGGAGGCCCGTACGCAGTCGCCCCGGTCGCGGCGGGTGAGAACACGGTTACGGTGTTGACTCACACGCACCATCGGCACCACGGGCCCCGATGCCACCGGCACCGGCACCGGCCCAACCGGACCCGCCGACCCCGGCGGACCCGCCGGGTCCAGGACCCGACAAGCCGGTCCAGGATCCGGCAACCGGCCCCGGCCGCCGGCTGTCATTCCCCGCCCGGGGTCACTCCCACTCGATCGTGCCCGGCGGCTTGCTCGTCACATCGAGGACGACGCGGTTGACGTCGGCGACCTCGTTGGTGATCCGCGTGGAGATCCGGGCCAGCACGTCGTACGGCATCCGCGTCCAGTCCGCCGTCATCGCGTCCTCGGACGAGACCGGCCGCAGCACGATCGGATGGCCGTAGGTCCGTCCGTCGCCCTGGACACCGACGGACCGTACATCCGCGAGCAGGACCACCGGGCACTGCCAGATGTCCCGGTCGAGACCGGCGGCGGTCAGCTCCTCGCGGGCGATCGCGTCCGCCTCGCGCAGCAGGTCGAGCCGCTCGCGCGTGACCTCGCCGACGATCCGGATCCCGAGGCCGGGTCCCGGGAAGGGCTGGCGGTGGACGATCTCGTCCGGCAGCCCCAGCTCCTGGCCGACCATCCTGACCTCGTCCTTGAACAGCTTGCGCAGCGGTTCGACGAGCTGGAACTCGATGTCGTCGGGGAGCCCGCCGACATTGTGGTGGGACTTGATGTTGGCAGTGCCGGTGCCGCCGCCGGACTCGACGACATCCGGGTAGAGCGTGCCCTGCACCAGGAACGCCACGTCCTCGCCCTCGGCGCCCGCCTCGGCCACGATCTCGGCCTGGGCCTGCTCGAAGACCCGGATGAACTCACGGCCGATGATCTTCCGCTTCTGCTCGGGGTCGGACACCCCGGCGAGCGCGGTGAGGAAGCGCTCCTGCGCGTCGACGACCTTGAGCTGGACGCCCGTGGCGGCGACGAAGTCCTTCTCGACCTGCTCGGTCTCGCCCTTGCGCATCAGCCCGTGGTCGACATACACACAGGTGAGCTGGGCGCCGATGGCCCGCTGGACCAGCGCGGCGGCCACGGCCGAGTCCACACCGCCCGACAGACCGCAGATGGCGCGCTTGGTGCCGACCCGCTCCCTGACCAGGGCGATCTGTTCGTCCAGCACATTGGCGGTGGTCCAGGTCGGCTCGATGCCGGCGCCCCGGTAGAGGAAGTGCTCCAGGACCTGCTGGCCATGGGTGGAGTGCATCACCTCGGGGTGGTGCTGGACTCCGTACAGCCGCTTCTCGTCGTTCTCGAAGGCCGCCACGGGCACGACGTCCGTGGACGCGGTGACGGTGAAGCCCGCGGGCGCGGCGGAACAGGCGTCGCCGTGCGACATCCAGACCGCCTGCTCGGCCGGGGTGCCCTCGAAGAGGGTGGAGCCGGTCTTGGAGACATGCAGCGGGGTACGGCCGTACTCACGCGCCCCGGTGTTGTCGACGGTGCCACCGAGCGCGGTCGCCATGAGCTGGAAGCCGTAGCACATGCCGAAGACCGGGACACCGGCCTCGAAGAGCGCGCGGTCCACGCTGGGCGCGTTCTCCGCGTACACGGAGGACGGGCCGCCGGAGAGGATGATCGCCTTCGGGTTCCTCGCCAGCATCTCGGCCACGGGCATCGTGGACGGGACGATCTCGCTGTAGACCCGGGCCTCCCGGACGCGACGGGCGATGAGCTGGGCGTACTGCGCACCGAAGTCGACGACGAGGACGACATCGGGGGCGGCGGGGGGCGCTGCTGGCACGGGGCGGCCTTCCGGCGGTGAACACGAGCGGGAGTGATTGGTCTCGATTCTACCGGGGAGGGCCGATGCCCTCGGTCCACCCGGTGCTCCGGGCCCAACGGGTAAGGCTGTTACGGCGAGGGGCAGCGGTATGTCCCGCCGGCCGTACGTCTCACCATCCGAACCCCAGTGATCCGCGCGGCGGCGACCGGTCCATACTGGGGTCATGCGCGAGCAGCTCACCTTCGTCTTTACCTATGGCACCGGCCCGTCCGGCTGCCATGGTCGTGCTGCTTGAGCTGACAAGCGACCTCCCAGGCGCCCCGGGCCGACAAGGCCCGGGGCGTCTGTCGCGTTCGGGCCCTCAGGACCCGCGGGGCGCACACTCCCCCGACAAGGACCTCACGATGCAGACCAGCCCCACCCCCGACCCGTCCGCCGTGCCCGCCACCGGTGCCACTCCCGACCCGTCCGCCGTTCCTGACCCGGCCACCACGCCTGTCACCGGCGCCACATCTGTCACCGGCGCCGCTCCCGCCACCGCGGCTGCGGACACCACCGGTGCGCGTACGGACCAGGCCGCCGCGGTGATCGGCGGTGCGCGGGAGCGTATCGACGCGCTGGACGACCGGATCATCGGTCTCGTCCAGGAACGGGTGGCGGTCTCGGCCGTCGTCCAGGACGCCCGGATCCGCTCCGGGGGCCGCCGGGTCAGCCTCTCCCGCGAGATGGAGATCCTCAGCCGCTACCGGGAGGCCCTCGGCAAGCCGGGCACGGCGCTGGCGATGACCCTGCTGGAACTGAGCCGGGGCCGCATCTGAGTTCGGGCCCGCTCTCACCCGTACGGCGCGTGACCGGGTCCGGAGGGGCTTCGTTGGACCAGGCGTCCGTGCCACCCAGGGGCGGGCTCGCAGAGAAGAGAGCACCACGCGTGGCTCCGCCGGGGCGTGCGACGTACCGCAGATACGTCGTGGGACCTCGCCCCGGCGCCAGTGACCGGCAGGCAGGGGACAGCAGCCCGGTCACCCAACGGCGGTCGGCTCCGGGGACGCCCGGGCCCGGCCGCCCCGGTCTTCCGTCCTCCCCCCACCC
>NZ_LATD01000076.1 GCF_000981895.1 Streptomyces odonnellii
GAGAAGGGCTGTCCCTAGTACGAGAGGACCGGGACGGACGAACCTCTGGTGTGCCAGTTGTTCTGCCAAGGGCATGGCTGGTTGGCTACGTTCGGGAGGGATAACCGCTGAAAGCATCTAAGCGGGAAGCCTGCTTCGAGATGAGGACTCCCACCCCCTGGAGGGGGTAAGGCTCCCAGTAGACGACTGGGTTGATAGGCCGGATATGGAAGCCAGGTGACTGGTGGAGTTGACCGGTACTAATAGGCCGAGGGCTTGTCCTCAGTTGCTCGCGTCCACTGTGTGGTTCCCGGGTTGCGAACAGTCGCACCGGTTGAACCAGTATGTACTCAATTGAAGAGTGTGCTTGTTCGCTAAGTGCCGATATCCCGCTTCGGCGGGGTGGCCCGATAGGGTTTCGGTGGTTATAGCGTGAGGGAAACGCCCGGTTACATTCCGAACCCGGAAGCTAAGCCTTACAGCGCCGATGGTACTGCAGGGGGGACCCTGTGGGAGAGTAGGACACCGCCGAACAATCTTTCAAGGACCCATGGTCCAGCGTTCATGCTGGACCATGGGTCCTTTTTGTTTTTCTGAGAGAATGACTGCGGTACCCGAAGACAGGAGCCCAACCGATGTCCCCCAATTCCTCCGACGACCGTCCCGAGCGCGATCAGCGCCGTCGGGACAGCGGTGACCGGGGCGGCTTCCGCGGAGGCCGTGACGATCGCGATCGCGGTCCACGGCGCGATGATCGGGACCGTGGCGGTTTCCGCCGTGATGACAGCAGCCGTCGCAACGACGGCCGTCGTGATGACAACCGGGGCGGCGGATATCGCGGTGGCCGCGACGACCGGCCCAGCGGGCCGCGTCGCTCCGACGACCGTGGTGACCGTGGTGGGCGTCCGGCCTTCGGCGCCAATTCCGCTTCCAGCGGCAGCGGTTACGCCCGTCGTGATGACCGGGGCGGACGGCCTGCCGGTGCCGGCGGTGGTGGCGGATACGGGCGGCGTGACGACCGTACCGGCGGCCCTCGCCGTGACGACCGGCCGAGCGGTCCTCGTCGCGACGACAGGCGTGATGACAGGCGCGACGACCGGCCCGGCTTCCGTCGTGACGACCGCCCCGGCGGGCACCGTCGTGATGACCGGCCGAGCGGGCCGCGCCGTGACGATCGCCCCAGCGGACCGCGCAGGGACGACCGGCGTGATGACCGGCGTGATGACCGTGGCGGGCGGCCCAGTTTCGGTTCCGGGGGCGGGGGTTACGGTCGGCGCGATGACCGTCCCAGTGGTCCTCGGCGCGACGACCGGCCGAGTGGCCCCCGTAGGGACGACCGCCGCGACGACCGGCGTGATGACCGTCGCGACGACAGGCGCGACGACCGGCCCGCCTTCCGGCGGGACGACCGCGGCGACAGCCGGGGGAGTGGCTATGTCCGCCGCGACGACCGCCCCGGTGGTCCCCGCCGGGACGACAGCCGTGGAGGCGGCGGCAGGCCCAGTGGCGGCAGGCCCACGGGTGGTGGCGGCTACGGCCGGCGTGACGACCGCGATCGCGGTGGGTACCGCGGCCGCGACGACCACCGCCGTGGCGGGTACGAGCGTCGCGACGACCGGGGCCGTGACCGCGATCGGGACCGTGACCGGGAGCCGATCAAGCGGCTGCCCATCCCGGAGGACGTGACCGGCGAGGAGATCGACGCGAGCGTCCGGCAGGAGCTGATGAGCCTGCCCAAGACGCTCGCCGAGGACGTCGCGAAGAACCTCGTGATGGTCGCCAAGCTGATCGACGACGACCCCGAGCAGGCCTACGCGTACTCCCGTATCGCCCTGCGGCTCGCTTCCCGGGTCGCCGCGGTGCGCGAGGCGGCCGGCTTCGCCGCGTACGCCACCCAGAAGTACGCCGAAGCGCTGGCCGAGTTCAGGGCCGCGCGGCGGATGACCGGGGGCGTCGACCTGTGGCCCGTCATGGCGGACTGCGAGCGCGGTCTGGGCCGTCCGGAGCGGGCGATGGCGATGGCCGGCGAGCCCGAGGTGCAGAAGCTCGACAAGGCGGGCCAGGTCGAGATGCGGCTCGTCGCGGCCGGCGCGCGCCGGGACATGGGGCAGCTCGACGCCGCCATCGTGACGCTCCAGAGCCCCGAGCTGGCGTCGAACTCCGTACAGCCGTGGACCGCGCGGCTGCGCTACGCCTACGCCGACGCCCTGCTGTCGGCGGGGCGCGAGGACGAGGCCCGCGAATGGTTCGCCAAGACGGTCGAGGCGGACAAGGACGGCGCCACGGACGCCTCGGACCGGCTCGCGGAGCTGGACGGCGTCGAGTTCGTCGACGCGTTGATCGATGACGACGAAGTTGACGAGGACGACGACCTGGACAGCACCAACGACGACGTCAGTGGCGATGCCGATCCCGACGAGGATGCCGATCACCACGGAGACGGCGAACGCGACGACAAGGACTGAGCGTTGAGCTGACGCCCGTACGTCCCGTACATCCGCGCGTCCGTACATCTGACCTTCTGTGGGCGGCGTCCTGGCATCCCTGCCGGGGCGCCGCCCACAGGCGTACTCAGTCCAGCGTGAGGCTGCGCAGCACCAGTCCCGTCGCCGGCTTGGGGCCGAAAGAGGTGGACTTGCGCGGCATCATGACGCCCTGGCGGGCCAGTTCGCGTACGACCTCCTCGCGCACCGGATGCAGCAGGACGGCCGTACCCCCGTCGCGTACCGCCTTGTCGACGGCCGCCGCCGTGTCATGGATGTACGCGATGTGCTCGGGCGCGTCCGGGATCCGCCAGAGCTGGTCCAGGAGCGTGGTGTGCAGGACCGTCGCGTCCAGTGCCCGCCAGGCCGCGGGCCGGTCCGCGGGGACCGTACGCGCCAGCAGCTCCGGGTCCGGGCGGTCGACGAGATGGAAGCGGCCGTCCCCGGCCAGCAGGAACGCGTTGCCCGAGGCCGCGGCCCCGGCCAGGGCGTCCAGCGCCTCGGGGAGCGGGCCCTCGACCGTACGGACCCGGAAGGAGCCCGTGAGGGCCTCGACCGCGCGGCCGACGGGCAGCCGGTGCAGCAGCCGGTGGATGGAGCGCACCTGGAGGGGATGGCGGGCCGTGTCGACCAGCAGGACCAGCCCGTACCCCCACGGGCCGTGGTCCGTGTGCTCGTCGCGCAGGCGCAGATACGTCGCCCAGCGGTGGTGGCCGTCGGCGATGAGGGCCTGGTGGTGGCCCAGGTCCTCGGTGATCTCGGCGAGGTCGCCCGGGTCCGTGACCGACCACAGGCGGTGGCCGAAGCCGTCCTCCGTGGTGGTGGCGAGAAGCGGGGGTCTTCGGACGGTGCGCTCGATGACGCCCGACGTACCGGCGCCCTCCGGTGCGTCCGCCGCGCCGCCCGCCTCGCCGCCGCTCCGGTAGGTCAGCAGCAGCGGCTCCAGATTGGCCTCGGTCGCCCGCATCAGGGCCGCGCGGTCCTCCACCACATCCGGCATGACGTCCTCATGGGGCAGCACGATGCCGTCGGAGGGGGCGGACAGCGCCAGCGCCCCGATCACGCCCCTCTGCAACAGCTCGCCCCTGCGCTGCTCGTACACGTACAGCGCGGGCTCCGCGTCGGGTGCGAGGACACCCTCGGCGAGCCAGCGGCCCAGGGTGCGCGCGGCCTGGCGGTGGCGCTCGCCGGGGGTGGCGGCCTGCGGCAGGATCAGCCGGACGATGTTGTGCGGATCGGCCGACTCCAGGTGGTGCAGGCCGTCCGGCCTGACGACCACGTCGTACGGCGGCGAGGTCACCGCGGCGAGGCTGCCGACCCGTTCGGGGACATAGCGGAGCCCACGGAACGGAATCAGTCGCAGCCCCTTGTCCCCGGGACCTGTTGTGTTCATCAGGGCATCGTATGTGGGCCGTGGGGGATGAGCGATGATCGGGGGAGAAGCCATCGGAGCCACCGGAGTACCGGCGGCACGAACGAGGGACGGACGGCTGATGAGCGAGCGGGGCAGGACCAGGCCGAGCGGGAGCGCGACCGCGCTGTACGAGGCGTACGACACGGCTCTGCTCGATCTCGACGGCGTGGTGTACGCCGGGGGCGAGGCCATCGCGCACGCCGTCGAGTCGCTCCGTACGGCCAGGGACGGCGGGATGCATCTCGCGTACGTCACCAACAACGCGCTGCGTACGCCCGAGACCGTGGCGGCGCATCTCACGGAACTCGGCGCGCCGGCCGGTCCCGCCGATGTGATCACCTCGGCGCAGGCGGTGTCCCGGCTGATCGCCGAGCAGCTTCCCGCGGGGTCCAGGGTGCTGGTGATCGGCGGGGAGGGGCTGCGGGTCGCGCTGCGCGAGCGGGGTCTCGTACCGGTCGAGTCGGCCGACGACGGCCCGGTGGCGGTCGCGCAGGGGTACGGGGGGCCGGAGCTGCCCTGGGGGCGGTTCGCCGAGGCGTGCTACGCGATCAACCGGGGCGTGCCGTGGTTCGCGTCCAACACGGATCTGACGATCCCGAGCGCGCGGGGGATCGCGCCGGGCAATGGCGCGGCGGTCGAGGTCGTACGGATCGCCACGGGCGCGGAGCCGCAGGTCGCGGGCAAGCCGCTGCCGCCGATGCACCGGGAGACGATTCTGCGGACGGGGGCGCGGCGTGCGCTGGTGGTCGGGGACCGGCTGGACACGGACATCGAGGGGGCGTTCAACGGGGGTGTGGACTCGCTGCTCGTCCTGACCGGGGTGACGGACGCGGCGGGGCTCCTGGCGGCGGCGCCGAGGCACCGGCCCACCTATGTGGACGCGGATCTGCGGGGGTTGCTGACCGGGCAGCCCGAAGTGGCCGTGACCGGCGACGGGTTCGGGTGCGGTGGCTGGACCGCCTCGGCCGGCGGGCGGACGCTGGTGCTGGAGGGGGAGGGCACGGCGCTGGACGGGCTGCGCGCGCTGTGTGCGGCGGCGTGGACGGAGGCGGGCGAGGGGGCGAGCACGCTGGACGCGGGCAAGGCGCTGGCGAAGCTGGGGCTGTAGGGCTGCCGGGCGGTACGGCGGTCGTACGTGGAGCCGGGGCTGTCGGTGCGTACGTAAGGGGTCTGCCCCTGGGGCGCACCGCTCGGCGAGCGGGCTGTTAGGGTAGGCTAACCTAACTTTGTGCTGATCGACCCCCCTCTCGAACCGGGCTGCCGCTGCCCCGAGCGCTGGTCGGGCCGCTCTTCCGCACGTCTTTGGCATGTCTTCGGCACGGATGAAACCCGCGGACACCACGAGCAGGAGTACGACCATGCAGCGCCTCGCCGCGGAATCGGTGACCCTCGGCTACGACCAGCGGGTCATCGCCCGCGATCTGTCGGTCGAGATCCCCGACCATTCGTTCACGGTGATCGTCGGCCCCAACGCCTGCGGCAAGTCGACATTGCTGCGCGCGCTCTCCCGGATGCTCAAGCCGTCCCAGGGGCGGGTCCTGCTCGACGGTACGGTCATCCACGCGATGCCCGCCAAGAAGGTCGCCAGGACCCTCGGGCTGCTGCCGCAGTCGTCGATAGCGCCCGACGGCATCACCGTCGCGGATCTGGTCGCCCGTGGCCGCTATCCGCACCAGGGACTGCTGCGCCAGTGGTCGCCCGAGGACGAGCGGATCGTCGGGGAATCGATGGCGTCGACCGGTGTCGCCGAACTGGCAGATCGCTATGTCGACGAATTGTCCGGCGGCCAGCGCCAGCGCGTCTGGATCGCCATGGCCCTCGCCCAGCAGACCCCGCTCCTGCTGCTCGACGAACCCACCACCTTCCTCGACATCCAGCACCAGATCGACGTGCTCGACCTCTGCGCCGAACTGCACGAGACCGGGGGCCGTACGCTCGTCGCCGTACTGCACGACCTCAACCACGCGGCCCGCTACGCCACCCATCTGATCGCGATGCGCGACGGGGCGATCGTGGCGGAGGGGGCGCCCTCGGAGGTCGTCACGGCGGAGCGGGTCGAGGAGGTGTTCGGGCTGCGGTGCCAGGTCATCGACGATCCGGAGACCGGTACGCCGCTGGTGGTGCCGGCCGGGCGGCGGACCCGGCGGAGCCCGCGTCCGTCGCGTCCCACCGCGTCTTCCGCGTCTCTCAGAGCAGCGACCGCAGACGCACCAGATCGCGGAAGCCCGCGTCGAGCCTGACCCGGCCCGCCCCCCAGGCCCGGGCGAAGCTCAGCTCGCCGTCGACCAGTGCCACCAGGTCGTCGCCCGCCATGGCCAGCCCGATCTGCGCCTTCTCCGACGGCGGGCCCGCCACCACTTCGGCCACCTCGATCCTGCCGTCCACCAGCCGCCCGGTGAAGGTGACGTCCAGATCCGTGATGTGGCAGGTCAGTGAACGGTCGAAGCCCGCCGCGGTACGGACCTTCCCGTCCGCTTGCGCCAGATTGTCAGAGAGCTTCTCGAGTGCGCTGCGGCACTCCTCCTTCGTCGCCATCGCGATCGACGGTACCGCAGGCCTTCGCGGTAGCGTCTGGGCATGAGCGACTCGATGGCGGGAGCGGCCGCCGTACCGGACGCGCACGGGTCGGACGCCGTGGGACCGTCCGCGCCGGACCCGGCGGCGCCGCGCCCGCTCGGCGTGGGCGTCGTGCCGACCGGCAACGCCGAGGTGGACGAGCGGCTGGCCCGGCTCGCGGACGCCGACCACCTCCCGGCGGACGGCCATGTCGAGGTGTACGAGGATGTGCACCGGGGGCTGCGCGACGCGCTGACCGCGCTCGACGCCCGCCCGGCGGCCCCGGGCCCGCCGGGCGGTCCGCAGGGGCCCCGGTGACCTCTCTCGCGTACGACCACAGGAGCTGAACCGAACGTGGCAGGACTGGCACGCCGCCGTCTCGATGCCGAGCTGGTACGCCGTAACCTCGCGCGCTCGCGCGAGCACGCGAGCCAGCTCATCGCCGCGGGCCGGGTGATCGTCGGCGGCACCACCGCGACCAAGCCCGCCACCCAGGTCGAGACGAGCGCCGCCGTCGTCGTCACCGCGGACGACACCGAACCCGACTACGTCTCGCGCGGCGGGCACAAACTCGCGGGGGCGCTGGCGGCCTTCGTACCCCTCGGTCTGGAGGTCCGCGGCCGGCGGGCCCTCGACGCGGGCGCGTCCACCGGCGGCTTCACGGATGTCCTGCTGCGCGCGGACGTGGGCCATGTCGTCGCCGTGGACGTCGGCTACGGGCAACTCGCCTGGTCGCTGCGGGGCGATGAACGCGTCACCGTCAAGGACCGTACGAACGTACGCGAGTTGACGCTCGACGTGATCGGAGGGGAGCCCGTGGATCTGGTGGTCGGGGATCTGTCGTTCATCCCGCTGGGGCTGGTGCTGCCCGCGCTGGTGCGCTGCTCCGCGCCCGGCGCGGACCTCGTGCTGATGGTGAAGCCGCAGTTCGAGGTGGGCAAGGAGCGGCTGGGCAGCGGAGGTGTCGTACGCAGCCCGGAGCTACGGGCCGAGGCGGTACGGGCGGTGGCGCGGCGCGCGGGCGAACTCGGCCTCGGGGTACGGGGCGTCACCGCCAGTCCGCTGCCTGGTCCTTCCGGGAATGTCGAGTACTTTCTGTGGCTCCGAGCCGGGGCGCCCGAGCTGGACCCGGCGGATGTCGACCGTGCAGTGGCGGAGGGACCCCGTTGACCACGCGTACTACTCAGATGAGCCAGCCCGCGCAGAGCCCCCGGCCCGCCGAGGCCGTCCGGAGCAGGAGTGTCCCGGCGGCCGAGACCGCCCCTGACGTACGGGCGGCCAACGCGGACCGCACCGTGTTCCTGCTCGCCCACACCGGCAGGCCCGCGGCGGTCCGCAGCGCCGAACTGGTCGTGAACGGCCTGGTGCGGAACGGTCTCGGCGTACGGGTCCTGGCCACGGAGGCGGCCGATCTGCCGCTCCCGCCGGCCGTCGAGACCGTCCCCGAGACCGCCCCCGACGTACTCGACGGCTGCGAACTGCTCATCGTGCTCGGCGGCGACGGGACGCTGCTGCGCGGCGCCGCCTTCGCCCGGGCCTCCGGCGTGCCCATGCTCGGGGTCAATTTGGGCAGGGTCGGCTTCCTCGCCGAGGCGGAGCGCGACGATCTGGACAAGGTCGTCAACCGCGTGGTCACCCGCGCGTATGAGGTCGAGGAGCGGATGACGATCGATGTCGTCGTGCACAGCAACGGCGATGTGGTCCACCGCGACTGGGCGCTCAACGAGGCGGCCGTACAGAAGGTCTCGCCCGAGCGGATGCTCGAAGTGGTCCTGGAGATCGACGGACGGCCGGTCACCGCCTTCGGCTGCGACGGGATCGTCTGCGCCACCCCCACCGGGTCGACGGCGTACGCCTTCTCGGCGGGCGGTCCGGTCGTCTGGCCGGAGGTCGAGGCCCTGCTCATGGTGCCGATCAGCGCACATGCCCTGTTCGCGAAGCCGCTGGTCACCTCGCCGACCACGGTGCTCGCGGTGGAGGTGCAGGCACACACGCCGAACGGGGTGCTGTGGTGCGACGGGCGCAGAACCGTCGAGCTGCCCCGGGGAGCGCGGGTCGAGGTACGGCGTGGAGCCGTGCCCGTACGGCTGGCGCGGCTGCACCACGCGTCGTTCGCGGACCGGCTGGTGGCCAAGTTCGCACTGCCGGTCTCCGGCTGGCGCGGGGCGCCCCACTGAGCACGGGCGGGGGAACCTCGGGTGGGGGCCGTCGCGCGGCGGGGTCCGGACCTCGTATGGTCATGACCGTGTTGGAGGAGATGCGGATACGGTCGCTCGGGGTCATCGACGACGCGGTCGTCGAGCTGTCGCCAGGCTTCACCGCGGTGACCGGTGAGACAGGCGCGGGCAAGACCATGGTCGTCACCAGTCTGGGACTGCTGCTCGGCGGCCGGGCCGATCCGGCGCTGGTACGGATCGGCGCGAAGTCGGCGGTCGTCGAGGGCCGGCTCACCATGGCCGCGGGCGCGCCCGCGGCCGTACGGGCCGAGGAGGCCGGGGCCGAGCTGGAGGACGGGACGCTGCTGATCAGCAGGACCGTCTCCGCCGAGGGACGCTCGCGCGCGCACCTGGGCGGGCGCTCGGTGCCGGTGGGCGTGCTGACGGAGCTGGCGGACGATCTGGTCGCGGTGCACGGCCAGACCGACCAGCAGGGGCTGCTGCGGCCCGCGCGGCAGCGCAAGGCCCTCGACCGGTACGCGGGCGACGCGGTTGCCGCGCCCCACACCGCGTACACCGTGGCGTACCGGCGGCTGCGGGCCGTCGCCGCGGAGCTGGAGGAGCTGACCACGCGGGCCCGTGAGCGCGCGCAGGAGGCCGATCTGCTGCGCTTCGGGCTGAACGAGGTCGCGGCCGTCGAGCCGCGGGCGGGCGAGGACACCGAACTGGCCGCCGAGGCGGAGCGGCTCGGGCACGCGGAGGCGCTGGCGTCCGCTGCGGCCCTCGCGCACGGCGCGCTGGCGGGCAATCCCGAGGACCCGGAGGGCGTCGACGCGACGACGCTGGTCGCGGGCGCGGGACGGGCGCTGGAGGCCGTACGGTCCCACGACCCGGCGCTCGCCGGACTCGCCGACCGGATGGGCGAGATCTCCATCCTGCTGGCGGACGTGGCGGGCGAACTGGCCGGTTACGCGGACAATCTGGACGCCGATCCACGGCGGCTGGCCGCGGTGGAGGAGCGGCGTGCCGCGCTCAACGCGCTGATCCGCAAGTACGGCGAGGACATCGCGGCGGTGCTGGCCTGGGCGGAGGAGAGCGCGGCGCGGCTCATGGAGCTGGAGAGCGACGACGACCGGATCGCGGAGCTGACGGCCGAGCGGGACGCGCTGCGCGCCGAACTGTCCGGACTCGCCCAGGCGTTGACCGACGCCCGCACCGAGGCCGCGGCGCGCTTCGCCGACGCGGTCACGGCCGAGCTGGCGTCGCTGGCGATGCCGCACGCGCGGGTCTCGTTCGACATCCGCCAGACCGAGGCCGCGGACGAGCTGTCCGGCGTCGAGGTGGGCGGGCGCTCCGTGGTGTACGGGCCGCACGGCGCCGACGAGGTCGAACTCCTCCTCGCCCCCCACCCGGGCGCCCAGCCCCGGCCGATCGGCAAGGGCGCGTCGGGCGGTGAGCTGTCGCGGGTGATGCTCGCGGTGGAGGTGGTCTTCGCGGGGTCCGATCCCGTACCGACGTATCTCTTCGACGAGGTCGACGCGGGCGTCGGCGGCAAGGCGGCGGTCGAGGTGGGCCGCCGGCTCGCGAAGCTCGCGACGTCCGCGCAGGTGGTGGTCGTGACGCACCTTCCCCAGGTCGCGGCGTTCGCCGACCGCCAGCTCCTGGTGAAGAAGACGAACGACGGCTCGGTGACGCGGTCGGGGGTGACGGTGCTGGAGGGGGAGGACCGGGTACGGGAGCTGTCGCGGATGCTGGCGGGCCAGGAGGACTCGGAAACGGCGCGGGCGCACGCGGAAGAACTACTGGCCTCAGCGAGGACGCCTCCCGGCTAGGCCCTGTCCGGCCGATCTTCGCGGGCCCGCGACGCCTGGCACGGCACCTCGCTGCGTTGTCGGAGTCGCCCGAGTACGTCCAGTACACGGGCGATCCTCCGCCTTGCGATGCTCCCCCGTGGCCTGAACGGCACGGGAGGGACCCCCCGCACCAGACGCCGCGGTCTGATCCACGAAGATCGACCGGACAGGACCTAGGCGGGGGGCGAGCCGGCTCGGACCAGGCCCGACTCGTACGCCAGTACCACCACCTGCACCCGGTCCCGCAGTCCCAGCTTGGTCAGGATCCGGCCCACATGCGTCTTCACCGTCGCTTCCGACAGCACCAGCCGCCCCGCGATCTCACCGTTCGACAGCCCCTGCGCGACCAGCAGCATCACCTCGCGCTCGCGGTCGGTGAGCCGGTCCAGCTCCTTGTTGCGTGGCTTCGTGCTCGTCGGGAGCATCGGCGAGAAGCGGTCGAGCAGGCGCCGGGTCGTGGACGGGGCGACCACCGCGTCCCCGCTGTGCACCGAGCGGATCGCGCTGAGCAGTTCGCCGGGCGGCACGTCCTTCAGCATGAAGCCGCTCGCCCCGGCCTTGAGCCCGGAGAAGGCGTACTCGTCGAGGTCGAAGGTGGTCAGGATGAGCACCTTCGGAGCGCCCGGTTCCGCGCAGATGCGGCGGGTCGCCTCGACGCCGTCGAGCCGGGGCATCCGGACGTCCATCAACACGACGTCCACGGTCACGGTGCGGAGGTTCTCGATCGCCTCCGCGCCGTCCCCGGCCTCCGCGACCACCTCCATGTCCGGCTGCGCGGCCAGCACCATACGGAAGCCGGTACGCAACAGGACCTGGTCGTCGACGAGCATCACACGGATCGTCATCTGCGGGTTCCTGTCATCTGCGGATTCCTTAATCGGTGAAGGCTGCGGGTTCCTCGTCGGTGAGGGCGGGACCTGGTGCCCCGCCCGGCACTAGTGCGCGGGTTTCAGCGGGAGCAGCGCGCTGATCCGGAAGCCGCCGCCCGGCCGCGGGCCGGCGTCCAGCGTGCCGCCCACCATCCCGACCCGCTCGCGCATACCGATCAGACCGTGACCGCGCCCGTCGGCACCGCCGTCCTCGTACAGTTCGTGTGCCGCGCCCCGGCCGTCGTCCTCGACGAGCAGCCCGAGCCCGTCGTCGAAGTAGACCAGACGCACACTGGCGCCGACATCCGGGCCGCCGTGCTTGCGGCTGTTGGTGAGGGCCTCCTGCACGATGCGGTACGCGGTCAGCTCGACCCCGCTGGGCAGGGGCCGCGGAGTGCCCTCGATCTTGAAGTCGACGCGGAGACCGGCGCCCCGTACCTTCTCGACCAGTTCCTCGATCTGCCCGACATCGGGCTGCGGCACGTACTCACCGCTCTCCTTGGCGTCGCCGGTCCGCAGCACACCGAGCAGCCTGCGCATCTCGGCCAGCGCCTGCCGGCCGGTGCTCGAAATGGTCTCCAGGGCCTCTTTCGCCTGGTCGGGCGCCGCGTCCAGCACATAGGCCGCGCCGTCCGCCTGGACCACCATCACCGAGACATTGTGTGCGACGACATCGTGCAGCTCACGCGCGATCCGGGCGCGCTCGGCGGCCACCGCCACCTTGGCCTGCGCCTCGCGTTCCTTCTCCAGCCGGGTGGCGCGCTCCTCGAGCTGGTCGAAGTAGGCGCGACGGGTACGGAAGGAGTCGCCCAGCACCCAGGCGAGGGCGAACGGCACGCTCATGATGACGGACACGATGACCCGCCCCGCGATGCTGGACTCCTCCTGGGGCCAGCGCACCTGGGAGATCGGAGCGGCCAGCAGCCCGCCGATCAGGCCGAGTTGGGAGGCCCAGCGCGGTCCGCCCTGCGCCGCGACGGTGTAGATGGCCACCAGCATCGCGAAGTCAGCCGGGTTCACCGGCACATCGAGCGCGACCTGTACGACCCCCAGCGCCAGCACCAGCACCAGCGTCTTCTCGGGCGCCCGGCGGCGCAGCGCCACGGCGAGACTGAGCAGCGCGACCGTCGGGATGGCCACCAGGCGCGGCCCCACCCCCGAGGTCTGCTGGACCGCCCACAGCAGAGAGAACCCGAAGAGCAGGACAGCCCAGAAGCTGTCGACGCCCGTCGGGTGTCTGCGGAGAAAGTCGTAGAAGCGCTGCACGTAACCCAGCGTAGGTAAATGGGGACGACGGAAGGGTCAACCGGAGGGTCGATCCGGTCGGCGGAAGCGTACTCCCCAAGGTGGAGACTTGGCTCCGTGACGGATGAGACAGGCGGGCCGCGGGCGGTCCGGGGTATCCGAAACGGGCCACGGCCCGAGCGATGGCGCACGGCGGCCGAGGCCGCGCTCTACGGTCCCGGGGGCTTCTACCTGCGGCCCGAGGGGCCCGCCGGGCATTTCCGTACCTCGGTGCACGCCTCCCCGCTGTTCGCCACCGCCGTCGCCCGGCTGCTCACCGCGACCGCCGGGCGGCTCGGTACGGACGAGGTGGCGCTGGTGGACATCGGCGCGGGCCGCGGCGAGCTGCTGACCGGAATCCTGGCCGCGCTCCCCGGCGTACTCACGGAGGGGCTCGCGGTCCGGCCGTACGCCGTCGAGCGCGCCGCGCGCCCCCCGGGCCTGGATCCGCGGATCGAGTGGTGCGCCGAGCCGCCGCCCGGAGTCAGCGGGCTGGTCTTCGCCAATGAATGGCTGGACAACGTCCCTGTCGACATCGCGGAGACCGACGCGGATGGAACTGTACGGTATGTCCTGGTACGGCCGGACGGCTCCGAGGAGCCGGGCGAACCTGTCGACGGGCCGGACGCGGAGTGGCTCGCCCGCTGGTGGCCGGGGGCCGGGCCGGGCAGCCGGGCGGAGATCGGCCGGCCGCGCGACGAGGCGTGGGCGGCGGCCGTCGCCACGCTGGAGCGGGGGCTCGCGGTGGCCGTGGACTACGCGCACGTACGGGACGGCCGGCCGCCCTTCGGTACGCTCACCGGCTTCCGCGCGGGGCGCGAGGTGCCCCCCGTACCGGACGGGAGCTGCGACCTCACCGCCCATGTGGCGCTGGACGCCTGCGCGCTGCCGGGCGCCGTACTGCTCAGCCAGCGCGAGGCGCTGGGCGCCCTCGGCGTGAACGGTTCGCGTCCGCCGCTGTCCCTGGCCACCGCCGACCCGGCGGCGTATGTACGGGCGCTTTCGACGGCCGGCGAGGCGGCGGAACTGACGGCGCGCGGCGGTCTCGGCGACTTCGGCTGGCTGATGCAGCCCGTCGGCATCGAACCACCGGACCTCGGAAGCGGGCCCCAGCGCCCGACGGCAAGATCTCAGCACCGCTAGGCCTCAGCGCCGCTGGGCCTAGGGCAGTCCCCAGCCGGCCTCTGAGAGACTGTCGCCCATGACGGAGACCACCCGGACGACGGTCGGCATCGGCGGCGCCGCGGAGAGCACCGACATGGTGCTCAACATCGGGCCGCAGCACCCCTCCACCCACGGTGTGCTCCGCCTCCGCCTCGTGCTGGACGGCGAGGTGATCCGCAGCGCGGAGCCGGTCATCGGCTATATGCACCGGGGCGCGGAGAAGCTCTTCGAGGCGCGCGACTACCGGCAGGTCGTGGTGCTCGCCAACCGCCACGACTGGCTCTCGGCGTTCTCCAACGAGCTGGGCGTGGTGATGGCCGTCGAGCGGATGCTCGGCATGGAGGTGCCCGAGCGCGCCGTCTGGACCAGGACCCTGCTGGCCGAACTGAACCGCGTACTGAACCATCTGATGTTCATCGGCTCATACCCCCTCGAACTGGGCGGTATCACCCCGGTGTTCTACGCATTCCGGGAGCGCGAGGAACTCCAGGCCGTGATGGAGGAGGTCTCCGGCGGCCGGATGCACTACATGTTCAACCGGGTCGGCGGCCTCAAGGAGGACCTGCCCGCGGGATGGCTCGGCCGGGCCAGGCACGCGGTCGCGGAGGTCCGCTCACGGATGGACGTGTACGACCGGCTGGTCCTCGGCAACGAGATCTTCCGGGGCCGCACCGGCGGAGTCGGGGTGCTGTCGCGGGAGGCGGTGCACGCGTACGGGGTGTCCGGACCGATCGCCCGCGCCTCCGGGGTCGACTTCGATCTGCGCAGGGACGAGCCGTATCTCGCGTACGGCGAACTCCAGGACACCCTCAGGGTGATCACCCGCCAGGACGGCGACTGTCTCGCCCGCTTCGAATGCCTGCTGGACCAGACGCACAACGCGCTGGAGCTGGCGGACGCGTGTCTGGACCGGATCGCGGAGCTGCCGCCCGGGCCGATCAACCAGCGGCTGCCGAAGGTGCTGAAGGCGCCCGAGGGACACACCTACGCCTGGACCGAGAACCCGCTCGGCATCAATGGCTACTACCTGGTCTCGAAGGGCGAGAAGACCCCGTACCGGCTGAAGCTCCGCTCGGCCTCGTTCAACAACATCCAGGCGCTGACCGAACTGCTGCCCGGGACGCAGGTCGCGGACATGGTGGCGATCCTGGGTTCGCTCTTCTTCGTGGTCGGCGACATCGACAAGTAATCGGAAAGCAATCGGCAAGCGGTCGGCACACGCCGGGCGCCGACCGCTTTCACGCGCTGGCGGCCTTCACGTGCCGACCGCTTTCACATGCTGATGGCTTTCACGTGCTGACGGCCTTCACGTGCTGACGGCGTCGCGCAGCGCCTCCGCACCGACCGGCTCGGTCTCGTCGTGCTCCGTCAGATCGATGACCTGGCCCACGGCGCGCTCGTCGGTCCTGCGGCGCTCCGCAAGGGCCTCCTCACCCACCACATCGGCGAGGTCCTCGCTCTCCACCCGCTCCAACTCGGCGGCCGGGGCGGGCTCTTCCGGCTCGGCCGCGGACTCCGCGTCCGCCGCCGGCTTCTTGTGCTGGCCGCCGCCGCTCTGCGCCGGCGCCTGCCCATGGCCGTGCCCGGTCTGCGTACCGAAGAAGTCGAAGCCGCCCTCGGGCCGCCGCACCGGGTGGCGCGTCGAGGCGTACGGAACGATCGCCGAGGCCCCCGGCACCCGGGGAGCGGGCAGGGCGGACGACGGGCGGCTGTGCTGCTGGTCTCCCCCGCGCTGCTCTCCCCCGGCGGCCGCGTGCTTCTCCTGCGGCTCTGCCGCCTCGGCGGCCGTCTCCGCGGCCCGCTCGGCGAGATCGCGCTCGCGGGCCGCCTCGACCAACTGCTTCGCCTGCTGGGCCGCGCCGTTGCGGGACAGCTCGTCCAGGGCGCGCGCGGCGCTGAGATACGCCGCCGAAGTGGGCGAACTGCCCGCGGTCAGGGCCTTCGGTACGGCCGAGGCCTCGATGGCGAGCTGACGGCGCCCTTCCAGGGCGGTGGCCCGCTCGGTCTCCGCGGTGGCGTACCGGCGCAGCAGCGCCGCGTGCTCCCCGCGCAGCCCGGCCAGCTCGATCCGCTTGGCGCGCAGCTTGGCCTCCAGCTTGAGGCGCAGCTCACGCGACTCCTCGACATCGGCCTCCAGCTCGGCCGTACGCTCCTCGGCCCGCCACTGGTCGCTCTCCCGGCCACGGATCAGATCGGCGACCTGGCGGCCGGCGCCGCGGTCCCAGCTACGCATGAGGACCGCGCCGCTGACCGCGGCGACCGCCGTGGCCGCGACCAGACCGCGGAGCACCACGGGCTCCGTGAAGAACCAGGCGCCCGCGGCGCAGAGAACCGCGGCTCCGGCGACCGCCGACGGCGGCAGAAGCTTGTGGAGGGGTGGGGAATGGCGGTGGCGTCCACGTGGCATGGCCTGAAATTTACCGTGTGCCGAGACCGATTGGGGGGCCGGTCGAACAATCAAGCCTTCCCCTCTTACCGAAGGCGCCGATCCCTTTCCCCTCTTTCCTCTACAGAACTCCGTTTTGCCTGCCGTCACTTACCTCCCGACGGCCGCCCGGCCGCCGTTCCACGACTACTTCTTGACCAGACCTTTGGACTCCAGATACTCCTTCGCCACATCCTCGGGCTTCGCGCGCTCGGCGTCGACCTTGAGGTTCAACTGCGCGAGATCATCGGTCGTCAGCGCGGCGGTCAGCTTGCCGAGGACATCGGCTATCTCCTGCGACCCGGCGTCCTTGGCATTGACCACCGGCAGTACGTTGTCGGCGTTCTGGAGCTTCTTGTCGTCCTCCAGCACGACCAGTCCGAAGCTGTCGAGCGTGCCATCGGTGGTGGAGCTGAGAACCACCTGGTCCACACCGTCCTTGACGGCCTGCTTGGACTGCGGAGTGCCGACGCCCTTGGGGTCGATACCGGCGACATCGATGCCGTACGTCTTCTTGAGGCCCGGCGCGCAGAACGGCCGCACCTCGCACTCGTCGCCCGCAGCGATCTTCACTTTGATCTTGGACTTTCCAAGATCGGAAAGGGTCTTGAGGCTGTTCTTGTCGGCGAATTCCTTGGTGACGGCGAAGGCATTCTGGTCGACGGCCTGGCCGACGGACAGGACCTTCAGTCCGAGCGGCTCCGCGAGCTTCTTCAGCTCGGCGACGGTCGTGTCCGCGTCGCTGCTCGCGAGCGGCTTCGCCAGGGCCGCGTCCGCCCCGTTCACCTTGGCGTTGAGGAATTCCGTGATCGTCGCCGCGTATTCCGGTACGACGTCGATCTCGCCCTTCTCCAGGGAGGGTTCGTACAGCTCGCGGTTCTTCACCGTGGTCACGGAGGTCGAGTAGCCGGCGTCGCCCAGGATCTGGGCGTACAGCTCGGCCAGCACCTTGGACTCGGTGAAGGCCGCGGCGCCTATGACGAGCGAGCCCTTCCCTCCCGAACCGGAGCCCGGACCGGAGCCGGCCGCGGAGCCGCCCTTGTCCTTCTCCAGGCTGTCGCCGCCGCATGCGGCGAGCGAGACGGTCAGCACCGCCGCGCCCAGCACCGCACCCGCGATACGCGTGGTCTTGCTCATCAGGTCACCATCTCCAAGAAGCCATGAGGTCGGTCGTCACGCGGTCGTGCGGGACGGGGTCCTGCCGCCGGAGGACCGGGAGGCGAGGGCCGGGGCCGGGTCGATCACCCGGTCCAGCGCCACGAGCACGCCTTCGACGAACAGCGCGAGCAGCGCGACGAGGAGTGCACCCGCGACCACCTGCGGAGTGTTGTACGTGTTGAAACCGGCCGTGATGATCCGGCCGAGCCCGCCCTGGCCGACCATCGCCGCGATGGTGGCGGTCGCCACCACCTGGACGGAGGCGGACCGCAGGCCGGTCATGATCAGCGGGTACGCGAGGGGCAGCTCGACCCGTACGAAGAGCTGGCGCCCGGACATGCCCATCCCCCGGGCGGCCTCGACGACCGCGCTGTCCACCTCCCGCATCCCGACATAGGCGTTGGTCAGCAGCGGCGGCACCGCGAACAGCACCAGGGCGATGACCGTTGGCACCGAGCCCGCGTTCCGCAGCGGCGAGACCATGAACAGGGCGAGCACCGCGAAGACGGGGATCGCCCGCCCCACATTGGAGATGTTGACGGCGAGCGCGCCGCCCCTGCCGATGTGCCCCAGATACAGCGCCAGCGGCAGGGCTATCGCACAGGCCACCGCGAGCGAGACCCCGCTGACGAGCACATGCTCCCCCAGCCGGTGCCACACACCGCTGTCGCCCTTCCAGTTGGCACCGGTCGCCAGCCAGCTCCAGGCGTCTCCCAGAACCCCCATGGTCAGCCCACCGCCTTCGCGGGCTCGCGCACGGTCGCTCCGCCGCCCTCACGAGGAGCGGCCGGACCCGCGCCGGAGCCACGCGCCGGGCGCGCCGTACGTATTCGGGTCCACGGCGTGAGCAGCCGCTGTACCCCGAGCAGCAGCAGGTCGGCGACGACCGCGAGCAGCACACAGAGCACCGAGGCCGTCAGCACCTGCGCCTTGAAGAAGCTCGGCAGCGCGTCCTCGATCAGATTGCCCAGACCGCCCCGGCCGACGATCGAGCCGACCGTGGTCAGCGCGATCGTCGACACCGTGGCTATTCGGAGGCCGGCCATCAGCGCGGGCAGTGCCAGCGGAAGCTCGACCTCCCAGAGCATCCGCCCCGGTCCGTACCCCATCCCGCGGGCCGCCTCCCGTGCCTCTTCCGGCACCGAATCGAGCCCCGCCATGATGTTCCGCACAAGAATGGTCAGCGAATACAGCACCAGCCCCGTGATCACGAGTCCGGCGGAGAGTCCGAAGAGCGGAAGCAGCAGCGAGAACATCGCCAGCGACGGAATCGTGTAGAGCAGGGTCGTCAGCCCCAGCACCGGTCCGGCGAAAGAAGGCCTGCTCCGCGCCAGCAGCGCCAGCGGAAATGCCACCAGCAGTCCGATCACGACGGAGACCGCGGTGATCCACACATGCTGGACCGTGGCATCGATCAACTCCTGGCTGCGGGAGCGGAGATATTCCCCGCAGATCCAGTCGTTCGCCGCCAGGCAACTCTGTGTCGTCATGCGTTCCCACCTCCCCGTCTCCCCGAACGGTCTCCCCGACGTATGGCTGGTTCCTACTGTCTGGCGACCCTATCCCCGACCACTGACATTCGCGGAAGCCCGCCACATTCCAGCAACATGGCCTTCACACAACACGCCGCACAATGGGGAACCATGATCCGATTCGAGCACGTCACCAAGCGGTACGCGGACGGCACGACCGCCGTCGACGACCTCTCCTTCGAGGTCTCCCAGGGCGAACTGGTCACACTCGTCGGACCCTCCGGCTGCGGCAAGACCACCACCATGAAAATGGTCAACCGCCTGATCGAGCCGACCGAGGGGCGGATATTCCTCGACGGCGACGACATTTCCGCCATCGATCCGGTCCAGCTCAGGCGCCGTATCGGCTATGTCATCCAGCAGGTCGGTCTCTTCCCGCACAAGACGGTCCTGGAGAACACCGCGACCGTTCCGCATCTCCTCGGCTGGCAGCGCGCCAAGGGCCGCGCCCGCGCCGCCGAACTCCTCGATCTCGTCGGCCTCGACCCGTCCGTCTACGGCGACCGCTACCCCGAGCAGCTCTCCGGCGGCCAGCGCCAGCGCGTCGGGGTGGCCCGCGCGCTGGCCGCCGACCCGCCCGTCCTGCTGATGGACGAGCCCTTCGGCGCGGTCGACCCGGTCGTACGCGACCACCTCCAGAGCGAGTTCCTCAAGCTCCAGGCGGCGGTCCGCAAGACTGTGCTGTTCGTCACGCACGACATCGAGGAGGCGGTACGGCTCGGCGACCGTATCGCCGTCTACGGGCAGGGCAGGATCGAGCAGTTCGACGCCCCCGCCGCCGTGCTCGGCGCGCCCGCCACCCCGTATGTCGCGGACTTCGTCGGCGCCGACCGCGGGCTCAAGCGGCTCTCCGTCACCCCCATCGAGGAGGGCGACCTGGAGCAGCCGCCCGTCGTGCATCTCGACGACCCGCTCGGGCGCGCGGCCGCGAAGCTCGCCGAGGAGGGCGCGCGCTGGGCCGTCGTCCTGGACTCCGAGGAGAATCTGCACGGCTGGATCTCCACCGACAGCACCGGGGCCTCGGGGACGGTACGGGAACACGCCCGCAGGATGGAGGCCTGGCTGCCCGTCGGGGCGCCGCTCAAGCAGGCGTTCGCCACGATGCTCCAGCACGACGCGGGCTGGATCGCGGTCATCGACCAGGAGGAGACCGGCCGCTTCCTGGGGGTCCTCACCCCGGCCCGGCTGCACGAGGCGCTGCGCCGCTCCATCGACGCGGACGCGCAGGACATCCCCCGTACCGCGGTGGAACTGGAGACCGTCAGCCTCATCGCGCACTGAGCCGGCCGCCCACTCCCCCTCACTCGGCGGACCCTCTACAGGTCCGCAACCGGACCTCGACCGGACCTCGCCGGGACTTCGGCCTGCCCCCTTGAACCGGTCACTCCGCGCTGAGCCGGCCGCTCATCCACTCCAGCGCCGACGGGATCTCCCTGCGCCAGGTGTTGAAGTTGTGCGCGCCGCTGTCGAGGATGATCGACGCGACCTGCGCGGGCGGTCTGACCTTGCTGATGAACTCCTTGGTGGCGCGCAGGTTCCGCTCGCCCTTCTTGGAGCTGGTGACCAGCAGGGACGAGTTGCCCTGCGGCAGGTGCTCCAGGCTCCACAGCAGGTTGGCCCGGTTCCGCAGCCGCTGGTCGCCGTGGAACAGGTCACCGGTCGTCGGGTCCTCCGCCGCCTTGTAGTCCGCCGAGAGGCCGGCGCCCACCGAGTAGCGCTCCGGGTGGTGCAGGGCGATCTTCAGGGCGCAGTAGCCGCCGGTGGAGTTGCCGATGATGCCCCAGTTCCGCGGTGCGGTCTTGACTCGGTACGCCCGGGACACCGCCAGCGGCAGATCCCTGGCGAAGAAGGTCTCGGTCTGCGGGCCCCGGGGGACGTCCACGCACTCGGTGTCCCTGGGCGGTGCCACGGTGGGCCGCAGCATCACCAGGATCATCGGCTGCATCTTGCCCTTCTTCGCCAGCTCCCAGGCGGTCCTGGGGTAGTTCAGGCCCTTGATCAGGTTCTCCGCCACCCCGGGATAGCCGGTGAGGACCACGGCCGCGGGGAACGACAGGGTCCGGAAGTGCCGCTGGAAGTACTCCGGCGGCAGATAGACGTACGCCGTGCTGTCGATCCCGGATCTCGGGCCGCCGATGGCGATCTTCTGGATCTGGCCGGCCACGGTGGGCTGTTTGCTGCCCGGTACGGGTGACCGCTCCGTGTCCATGATGGTGATGTCCTTGCCGTTGGCCGCCGGGCCGACCACCGACCCCAGCTCCTGCTCCTGGCCGAAGAGGTCCCGCCAGGAGCCGTAGAAGAGGAAGTACTGGTTCGCGACCAGGCCGACGGCCATGAACAGGCTCACCTGCGTGGCGAACAGCAGCCCCACCCTGCCGAGCACCGAACGCGCCGTACGGGCGGACAGCCGGGGCCACAGCCAGATCGTGGCGACGAACAGCAGGACGGCCAGCAGGATGGCCAGGGCGAGGACTTTACGGCTGGTAAGACCCATGTCCACCGAGCTTTCTCACGTGAGATTTTCCGGAACGCTGAGGAACCCTCCCCGAATCGGCCGCGGCGTGCCACGGGGATGCCCCCGTTCGGCGGACGTGCCGTCCGGGCCGTACCGGGAGGAGGCGGGCCGTACCCCCGCCGTCCCCCGGGGGGCCTTCCGGCACCAGGGCCCGGGAAGATCCACCGGGCACCCCCTAGTGTGGGCATATGAGTACGTTGCGTGGACGGGGCACCGTCGAGGGCCTGCCGGAGTGGGACCGCTGCGCGGTCATGGGTGTCGTCAATGTGACGCCCGACTCCTTCTCCGACGGTGGCCGCTGGTTCGACACCACCACCGCCGTCAAGCACGGCCTCGATCTCGTCGCCGAGGGCGCCGACCTGGTCGACGTCGGCGGTGAGTCCACCCGCCCCGGCGCCACCCGGGTCGACGAGGACGAGGAGCTGAGACGCGTCGTACCGGTCGTACGGGGCCTGGCCGCCGAGGGTGTCGCCGTGTCCGTCGACACCATGCGCGCTTCCGTCGCCGAGCAGGCGGTCGCGGCCGGAGCCGTCCTGGTCAACGATGTCAGCGGCGGGCTCGCCGACCCGGCCATGGTGCCCGCGGTCGCCGCCGCGCGCGTGCCCTTCGTGGTGATGCACTGGCGCGGCTTCAGCGAGACCATGAACAGCCGCGCCGTCTACACGGACGTGGTCGCCGAGGTCCTCGCCGAACTGCGCGCCCGTATGGACGCGGTGATCGCCGGGGGCATCGCCCCCGAATACCTCGTCGTCGATCCCGGCCTCGGCTTCGCCAAGCAGGCCGGCCACGACCTCGCGCTCCTCGCCCATCTGCCGGAACTGCGCTCCCTGGGCCGCCCGCTGCTGGTCGCCGCCTCCCGCAAGCGCTTCCTCGGCCATGTTCTCGCGGGCGGCGAGGGATCCCCGCCGCCTGCCCGCGAGCGCGACGCGGCCACCGCCGCGGTCTCCGCCATAGCGGCCCACCAGGGCGCCTGGGCCGTACGGGTCCATGAGGTACGGGCGACCGCCGACGCCGTACGGGTGGCGCGCGCGGTCGAGGGCGCCGCCCGGTGACCGCCCTCACGGACCAGGAACAGGTCGAGCAGGCCAACACGACCTTCTACGAGGCCATGGAGCGCGGGGACCTCGATGTGCTGTCCGGGCTCTGGCTGGAGGGCGAGGACGACGAGATCTCCTGTGTCCACCCCGGCTGGCCCGTGCTCACCGGCCGCGGCGATGTGCTCCGCTCGTACGCCCTGATCATGGCGAACACCGAGTACATCCAGTTCTTCCTCACCGATGTCACGGTCGCCGTAGCCGCGGACACCGCCCTGGTGACCTGCACCGAGAACATCCTGAGCGGCGGCCCGGCCGAGGAGAGCGGCGAGCTGGGACCGCTCGTCGGCCAGCTCGTCGTCGCCACCAATGTGTTCCGGCGTACCCCCGAGGGCTGGAAACTCTGGTCCCACCACGGTTCACCCGTTCTGACCGAAACCGATGAGGAACCGGACGACGAGACACCGGCCTGAGTGGGTAGGCGCCCCCTTGTGTGAACCGGTTGCCGGAGGCCGTGCGCGAGGTCGGCCCCCGACGGCGCGGCGCCGCGCCCGTCACCCCCTCGGGGTAGAGCTGTCGGTGCCCGCGAGTAGATTCAGGCGAGGGCACGCGGCCGCCCGAACGCGGTCAGGTGCCCCCGGACCAACGACAGCAGGAGTGATTCGCGTGGATCGTGTCGCGCTGCGCGGCCTCAAGGCCCGTGGGCACCATGGCGTCTTCCCCCGGGAACGGGAGGAGGGCCAGACCTTCATCGTGGATCTGGTGCTCGGCCTGGACACCCGTCCCGCAGCGGTCGACGACGACCTGGCGAAGACCGTGCACTACGGAATCGTGGCCGAGGAGGTCGTGGAGGTCGTCGAGGGGGAGCCCGTCGACCTGATCGAGACCCTGGCCGAGCGCATCGCCCAGCGGTGCCTGAAGCACGACCGGGTCCAGGAGGTCGAGGTGGTCGTCCACAAGCCCGACGCCCCGATCACCGTTCCGTTCGACGATGTCACCGTCACCATCACCCGGAGCCGAGCATGAGCGTGTTCTCTACCAATGGGCCGCAGAGCGACCCCACCGTGCAGCCGGTACCCGCCTCTGTGGTCGCGCAGGTGGACGCGGCGGACACCACGCTCTCCAATCCGAAACGCGCCGTGGTCTCCCTCGGCTCCAATCTCGGCAACAGACTGGAGACCCTCCAGGGCGCCATCGACGCGCTGGAGGACACGCCCGGCCTGCGGGTCAAGGCGGTCTCCCCGGTGTACGAGACGGAGCCCTGGGGTGTCGAACCGGGCACCCAGCCGTCGTACTTCAACGCGGTCGTCGTGATCAGGACGACACTGCCGCCGTCGTCCCTGCTGGAGCGCGGCCAGGCCATCGAGGAGGCGTTCGACCGGGTCCGGGACGAGCGCTGGGGGCCGCGCACCATAGACGTGGACATCCTGGCGTACGCGGACGTCGTCTCGGACGACCCGCAGCTCACCCTCCCTCACCCCCGCGCCCATGAACGCGCCTTCGTGCTCGCTCCGTGGTACGACGTGGAGCCGGAGGCACAGGTGGCCGGCCATGGCGCGGTCGCCGAGCTGCTCGCGCGGATCGGCCGCGGCGGTGTGCGGACCCGGGAGGATCTGGAACTCCGCCTCCCCGAGTAGTCGTTAGGCTCAGCGGGTCGGTACGGCAAGGCGAAGGGCGGCTCTCTCGGTGAAGCAGTTGCGGATCGGCGTCCTGGCCGGCCTGTTCGTGGTGGCCGGTGTGCTCGCCTGGGCCGGTGCCCGGCTCTGGGACTCGTTCGGCACGCTGCCGAGCGTCCCGCTCGCGGCGCCCATCGTCCTGGCCGTGATCGCCGCCGTGCTCACCGCCACCGCCCTGTCCCTGCGCGCCCGGCTCAAGGCCCAGCGCGAGCGCCGCCCCGACGCCAAGGGGGTCGATCCTCTGATGGCGGCCCGCGCGGTCGTCTTCGGCCAGGCCAGCGCCCTGGTGGCGGCCCTGGTCTCAGGTATCTACGGCGGTACGGGCGTCTATCTCCTGGGCCATCTCGACATCCCCTCCCGCCGCGACCAGGCCATCTATGCGGGCTTCTCGGTCCTGGCGGGCATCGCGGTGATCGTCGCGGCCTTCTTCCTGGAGCGCGTCTGCAAGCTCCCCGAGGACCCGGAGGACAAGAACCACAACAACCACGGCACGGCCCCCGCCGGCCCGGTCTGAGCCGCTACGGCCGCTGAGCGCCGAGCCACCACGACCCCGAGCGCCACGGCCGGCCGCCAGCGGCCGGCGTGTCAGCGGGCCATGATCAGGCTCATGGCCTCCGCCCGGGTCGCCGGCACCCGCAACTGCCCGCGCACCGCCGACGTGATCGTCTTGGCCCCCGGCTTGCGCACCCCGCGCATGGTCATGCACATGTGCTCGCACTCAATGACCACGATCACCCCCCGCGGATCCAGGATCTCCATCAGGGAGTCGGCGATCTGTGTGGTCAGCCGCTCCTGGACCTGCGGCCGGCGGGCGTAGACATCCACCAGCCGGGCCAGCTTCGAAAGACCCGTGATCTTCCCGTCCGCCGACGGGATGTAGCCGACATGGGCCACCCCCACAAAGGGGACCAGGTGATGTTCGCAGGAGGACATCACTTCGATGTCCTTCACCAGCACCATTTCGTCATGGCCGAGATCGAACGTGGTCGTCAGCACGTCCTCCGGCGTCTGCCACAGTCCCGCGAATATCTCCCTGTACGCGCGGGCCACACGACCGGGGGTCGCTCGCAGACCCTCGCGGTCCGGGTCCTCCCCGACGGCGATGAGGAGTTCGCGCACCGCATTCTCCGCCCGCTTCTCGTCGAATTCGCGTATGGGCGTCTCACCCTCCAGCGTCACCGGGTCGGTCATGTGTGCCTCGTTCCTGTGCCGTCCTCGTGGGCGGGCAGACGAATGCCGCGCCCCCACAGGCTAAAACCTGGGGGGCGCGGCATCCATTCCGGGCCGTATGAGAGGCCGGGCCTCAGCTCTCCGGACGGTCCTCGGGGAGCGCCTCGGCGGAGGTGTCGCCGTTGGTCACGGCGGGCATTCCGCCGTTCGACCCTGCCGCGCCATTGGTCAGTGCCAGCTCCTTGGGCGAGAGAACCGGCGGGCGTGTCGAGGGCGTACGACGCGAGGAGCCGGTCCACGCCGGACGGGCCGGACGCTTGACGACGGTCGCGAAGACCTCGGCGATCTGGTCCTTGTTGAGCGTCTCCTTCTCCAGGAGCGCGAGCACCAGATTGTCGAGAACGTCACGGTTCTCGACGAGGATCTCCCAGGCCTCGTTGTGCGCGGTCTCGATGAGCTTCTTGACCTCTTCGTCGACCAGCGCCGCGACCTCTTCCGAGTAGTCGCGCTGGTGCGCCATCTCCCGGCCGAGGAACGGCTCCGTGTTGTCGCCGCCGAACTTGATCGCGCCGAGCCGCTCGGTCATGCCGTACTGCGTGACCATCGCGCGGGCCGTGGCCGTGGCCTTCTCGATGTCGTTGGCCGCGCCCGTGGTCGGGTCGTGGAAGACCAGCTCCTCGGCCGCGCGCCCGCCCAGCATGTACGCGAGCTGGTCGAGCATCTCGTTGCGCGTGGTCGAGTACTTGTCCTCGTCGGGCAGGACCATGGTGTAGCCCAGCGCCCGGCCACGGCTGAGGATCGTGATCTTGTGGACCGGGTCGGAGTTCGGAGACGCCGCAGCGACCAGGGCGTGTCCGCCCTCGTGGTACGCGGTGATCTTCTTCTCCTTCTCGGACATGATCCGGGTCCGCTTCTGCGGGCCCGCCACGACGCGGTCGATCGCCTCGTCCAGGGAGTGGTTGTCGATCAGCTTCTTGTCGCTGCGCGCCGTCAGGAGCGCCGCTTCGTTCAGCACGTTCGCCAGATCCGCGCCGGTGAATCCGGGCGTACGACGGGCGACCGCGCCCAGATCGACGTCCGGGGCGACCGGCTTGCCCTTCTGGTGGACCTTGAGGATCTCCAGCCGGCCCTGCATGTCCGGGCGGTCGACGGCGATCTGCCGGTCGAAGCGGCCGGGACGCAGCAGCGCCGGGTCGAGGATGTCGGGCCGGTTCGTGGCGGCGATCAGGATCACGCCGCCCTTCACATCGAAGCCGTCCATCTCGACCAGAAGCTGGTTCAGCGTCTGCTCGCGCTCGTCATGACCGCCGCCGAGGCCCGCGCCGCGGTGTCGGCCGACGGCGTCGATCTCGTCGACGAACACGATCGCCGGGGCGTTCGCCTTGGCCTGCTCGAAGAGGTCGCGGACGCGGGACGCGCCGACACCGACGAACATCTCGACGAAGTCGGAGCCGGAGATCGAGTAGAACGGCACCCCGGCCTCACCCGCGACCGCGCGGGCGAGCAGCGTCTTGCCCGTACCGGGCGGGCCGTACAGCAGCACACCCTTCGGGATCTTGGCGCCGACCGCCTGGAATTTCGCCGGCTCCTGGAGGAACTCCTTGATCTCGTGGAGTTCCTCGACCGCCTCGTCGGATCCCGCCACATCGGCGAAGGTCGTCTTGGGGGTGTCCTTGGTGATGAGCTTGGCCTTGGACTTCCCGAACTGCATGACCCGGGAGCCGCCGCCCTGCATCTGATTCATCAGGAACAGGAAGACGACGACGATCAGGACGAAGGGCAGCAGAGACAGCAGCACCGAGATGAACGGACTCTGCTTCGACGGCGAGACCGTATAGCCCTTGCTGATGTCGCCGTTCTGGAACTTGACCTGAAGCGTCTTGGCCAGCGTCGATCCCTGGCTGCCGATATAGCTCGCCTGGATCTTGTCGCTGCCCTTGACCTTCAGGCCGTCCTTGAGGTCGACCTTGATGATCTGCTCGTCACCGGTGGTCAGTCTGACCTGCTCGGCCTGGTTCTTGTTGATCGCCTGGACGACCTCACCGGTGTCCACCGTCTTGTAGCCGCCCGACGAGCCGACGACCTGCATCAGCACGACCACGGCGAGGACGGCCAGCACGATCCACATGACCGGCCCACGGAAGTATCGCTTCACGTCCATCCATACGGAGCGAAGTCGCCCCGTCCCTCCTGCCCGTAGGTAAATGCCGCTGTGAGAAAAAGACTGTTCTTCGGACGGTACCCCAGCATTGTGGCCCGCGATGGCACGGGACGGCTGACAAACCCGTCTTCCCATGCTTCAACGGCGCGAGAGCCCCTGGGGTTCCCGGCGGCGGAGCCTTTCCGGCGCCGGGTCCGGCCCGTGCCCGGGCGCCGTACTAGCCGCCGTAGACGTGCGGCGCAAGCGTCCCGACAAAAGGCATGTTCCGGTACTTTTCCGAGTAATCCAGGCCATATCCGACGACAAACTCATTCGGAATGTCAAAGCCGATCCATTTGACGTCGATCGCGACCTTCGCGGCGTCCGGCTTGCGGAGCAGGGTGCACACTTCGAGCGAGGCGGGCTCGCGGGAACCGAGGTTGGAGAGGAGCCAGGACAGCGTCAGGCCCGAGTCGATGATGTCCTCGACGATCAGGACGTGCTTGCCCTTGATGTCGGTGTCGAGGTCCTTGAGGATCCGGACCACTCCGGAGGACTGGGTGCCGGCCCCGTACGAGGAGACGGCCATCCAGTCCATCGTCACGGGGGTGGACAGCGCGCGCGCCAGGTCCGCCATGACCATCACGGCGCCCTTGAGGACCCCGACGAGAAGCAGATCCTTGCCTGCGTACTCCGCGTCGATCTTCGCGGCCAGGTCGGCCAGCTTCGCGTCGATCTCTTCCTTGGTGATGAGCACCGACTGGAGGTCGCTGCCCATGTCCTTGTCGTCCACCCGTATCACTTTCGTTGTCGGCCGGGGGTCCGGGACTCACGCCCCGGGAGACACAGCCGTAGTGCTTCCGCGCTTCAGCCCTGCCGGACGACCAGTCTGCCACCCTGCCTCATGGCCTCCACCCGGCCGGGCAGGTTGATGGCTCCCTGGCCGCGCCAGCCCGTGATCAGGCGGTCGACCTCTTCGATGTGACGGGCGAACAGCGAGCCCGCGGGGGCGCCCGCGGCGATGACCGCCCTGCGCAGCACCCGGCGGCGGACGGCGGGCGGCAGCGCGTACAGCTTCGCGCAGTCCAGCAGCCCGGTCTCGTCCCGTACGGCGTGGTCCGCGTCGGCGGCCCAGGCGTCGAGGGCGTCGGCGTCGTCGCGGGAGAGCTGTGCCGTACGGGCCAGGGCCTCGACGACACCCTTGCCGAGACATTTCTCCAGCGCGGGCAGGCCTTCGTGGCGCAGCCGCGAGCGGGTGTAGGCCGGGTCGCTGTTGTGCGGGTCGTCCCAGACCGGGATCGACTGGACCAGACATGCCTTGCGGGCGGTCTGGCGGTCGAGCTGGAGGAAGGGGCGCCGGTAGCGGCCGGCCGTCCCCGAGACGGCCGCCATACCGGACAGGGAGCGGGTGCCCGAGCCGCGGGCGAGGCCCAGCAGGACGGTTTCGGCCTGGTCGTCACGGGTGTGGCCGAGCAGGACGGCGGTGGCGCCATGGCGCTCGGCCGCGGCGTCGAGGGCGGCGTAGCGCGCGTCACGCGCGGCGGCTTCCGGACCGCCGTCGCGGCCCACGGTCACGGCGACGGACTCGACGGGGTCGAGCCGCATGGCGGCGAGCCGGGCGACGACTTCGGCGGCGCGGAGGTCGGAGCCGCTCTGGAGGCCGTGGTCGACGGTGATCCCGCCGGCCCGTACGGAGAGCTTGGGGGCCTCGAAGGCGAGCGCGGAGGCGAGCGCCATGGAGTCGGCGCCGCCGGAGCAGGCGACCAGCACGAGCGGCCGCTCGCCGTACAGGCGCGCGGCGGAGGCCGGGGAGGCGGTGGGGGACGAGACGACCGCGCTGTCGGTCAGCACGTCGTGGAGTACGCGGCGTACCGCCAGGCGTATCGCCGCGACCGCAGGATGGGGACCCATATCCGGTGCCCTTCGTGATGTGTTTGGGGGGTGCCTCGCTCGGTGTCCCGGCCGCTGTACAGACGGAGAGCGTCACTCAGAGTGCGTCGATGGTGACAGAACCGAGCCATTACCCGAGCATTGCACGCCTATCCCTCACTCACGGTCCCTCGGATGGGTGATACATGGGGCGTGCTTCTGCCACGGGCCGCGGGCCACCGCCGTGGATCGCCGTGAGCCGGGCCCGGGTCATCAGTCCGCCTTCCGGTGCACCCGTGCGATCCAGTCGGCAGGTTCGGCGATCTCGGCCTTGGTGGGGAGGGTGTTGGGCGAGGTCCAGACCCGGTTGAAGCCGGCCATGCCGACCTCCTCGACAACGGTCCGTACGAACCGCTCCCCGTCCCGGTACTGGCGGAGCTTGGCGTCGAGGCCGAGCAGCTTGCGCAGCGCCTGGTCGAGCCGGCTGGCGCCGCGCGCCCTGCGCTGCTGGAACTTCTCGCGGATCTCGGCGACGGTGGCCACCACATCGGGCCCGACCCCGTCCATCACATAGTCGGCGTGGCCTTCGAGCAGGGACATCACGGCGGTCAGCCGACTGAGGATCTCGCGCTGGCCGGGGGTCTGCACCAGCTCGACGATGCTTCTGCCGTGCTCGTCCTCCTCGCCCTCGGGCCGGCCGCCGGCGAGCGACTGGGCGGCCTCACGAAGCCGCTCCAGCACGGTCATCGGGTCGACCTCGGTCTCGTCCAGGAAGGACTGGATCTCGCCCTGGAGGTGGTCGCGCAGCCAGGGCACACCGGTGAACTGGGTGCGGTGGGTCTCCTCGTGCAGGGCGACCCAGAGCCTGAAGTCGTGCGGATCGACGTCCAGTTCGCGCTCGACGTGGACGATGTTCGGGGCGACGAGCAGCAGCCGTCCGGCGCTGTGTTCGCCCGCGGGGAGATCGCGGGTGGCGGGGGCGAAGGTCTCGTACTGGCCGAGCACCCGGGAGGCCATGAACGACAGCAGCATGCCCAGCTCCACGCCGGTCACCTTGCCGCCGACCGCGCCGAGCACCGCGCCGCCGGGGGTGTTCGAGCGGCGCTCCAGCATCTTTTCGAACAGGGGCTTGAGCAGCTCGCGGAACCCGGCCACGTTCGCCTTCACCCAGCCGGCCCGGTCGACGACCAGGACGGGGGTGTCCGGGGGCTCATGGCCGTCCGGGACCATCCGCGTGTATCCGCGTACATGCTCCTCGGAGGCCTTGGCATGCCTGCGCAGCTCGGCGACGATCGCGCGCGCCTCGTCCCGGGTCACCTCGGGCCCGGGCCGTACCAGGCGGGTCGCGGTCGCCACCGCGAGATTCCAGTCGACCATCTCGGCACCACCGATGCTCGTCATGTGTCAACCGTACGTGGTCGGCCCGCGGAGCGGTGAGGTGTCAGGGACCGGGATCTTCCCTCGTACCGCCCCTTAGGCCCTGTCCGGCCGATCTTCGCGGGCCCACGACGCCTGGCACGGCACCTCGCTGCGTTGTCGGAGTCGCCCGAGTACGTCCAGTACAAGGGCGATCCTCCGCCTTGCGATGCACCGCACCAGACGCCGCGGTCTGATCCACGAAGATCGACCGGACAGGACCTAAGGGTTCACCGGCACCCCGGAATCAGGCCCGGGACCGGGCGGGACGGGGGCTCCGGCGCCGGTTGGGCCGTCGGAGGGCCTGGCGGAGTACGTGGACGGGGCTTCGAGAGGACGTACGGGAGGGCGTACGGGACGGGCACGCGCGGCGGATACGACGGGGCACGCGGGACAGGCACGCGCGGCGGTACGAGGGGGGCGCGCGGGTTCAGCGGATCGTTCAGCGGATCAGGGCGGCCGAGAGCCGGTCCAGGGCCGTCTGCGCTTCCCCGGGAGCCGTGGTCGAACCCGCCATGAAGGCGAAGGCCAGCAGCCGGCCCCGGGCGTCGACGACGGTGCCGGCCAGGGTGTTCACCCCGGTGAGCGTGCCCGTCTTGGCGCGTACGAGTCCGGCCGCGGGGGCGGTGTTCTCGTACCGGCTCCGGAGAGTGCCGGTGAACCGGGCGATGGGCAGCCCGGTCAGCACGGGTCGCAGTTCGGGGTGGTCCGGGTCGGCCGCGCGCGCCAGCAGCGCGGTGAGCAGCGCGGCGCTGGCCCTGTCCTTGCGGTCCAGGCCGCTGCCGTCGGCGAAGCGGGCTCCGGTGAGCGGCAGGCCGAGCTTGCCGAGCTGGGCGCGGACCGCCCGGTCCCCGCCGTCGAAGCTGGCGGGCATGCCCAGGGCGATCGCGGTCTGCCGGGCGAGAGCCTCCGCGGTGTCGTTGTCGCTGTCGGTCAGGGTGCGTTCGACCAGGGCGGAGAGCGGCTGGGAGTAGGTGCGCGCGAGGAGCTTGGAGTCCTTGGGGGCCCTGGCCTCGGTGGGGGCCGCGGTCGTACGGATGCCCCGCTCGCGCAGCAGTTCGGCGAATTCGCGGGCCGCGGCGCCCGCGGGATCGCCGCCGCGGAGCGCGGGTCCGCGGGTGGAGTCGTCGAGGCGGGCCTGCCCGGTCATCAGCGCGGTGACGGGGGCGATGTTGTCGTTGGGGCCGATGGGGTGCAGCTTGGGGCCCGAGTAGAGGGAGATGTCGTAGTGGAGCTCGGCCTTGGCGACCCCGCGGTCGCGCAGCGCGCGGGCGGTGTCGTCGGCGAGCGCGCCCAGACCGGTCCGGTCGAGGGTGGAGTCCCCGCCGCCGACGAGGGTGAGCCGTGTGGCGTCCGGCGAGGCCCGGACCGTGGTGGCGATGCGGTGGTCGGGGCCGAGGGCGGAGAGCGCGGCCACCGTGGTCGCGATCTTCACGGTGGAGGCGGGGGTCATCGGGGTGTCCGCGGCCCTTCCGTACAGCGGCTCGCCGGTGGCGGCGTCGACGACCGAGGCGCTGCGCAGCCGGCCGAGGTCCTTGTTGTCGAGCAGCGGCCCGAGCTTCTCCTTGAGGTCCTCGGACAGTTCGGCGGGCTCGGCGGCCGGGGCGGTGAGCGCGGAGAGCACCCCGGGGGCGCTGGGGGCGGGTGCGGGCG
>NZ_LATD01000077.1 GCF_000981895.1 Streptomyces odonnellii
CTCTACCGCCCCGAGGAGATCGCCGAGACCCTCGGCTGCTCGGCCTGGTGGGTCAAGGACCGCGCGCGCCGGCGTCTGATACCGCACACGCGAGTCGGCCGCACCTACCGCTTCACCGCGGACCACCTCGCCGAGATCATCCGCATCCACGAGGAGCCGGCGCCACAGCGAGCCCAGGGGACGCCGTCACCGGCCGGTCCGCCGGAGTCGGCTATGACGTCGCCGCGTCCGACTCGGCAGACGCGGCCCTCCACGTCCTCCGTCCCACGTCTCAGGGCTCGACCGCCCCGCAGGTCCCAGTACGGCACTGCTGCGTAGCTGTACCCGGCACATCCGAGGAAGGAGGGGTACGAGGCGTGGGCTTCGCAGAGAAGCGCGGCAATTACTGGCGCGGTCGATACAAGGTCAGCGAGGGCAAGTACGGCACCGTCGTCGACCCGACGGGCGCGGTGCTCAAGTTCGCCACCAAGCGGGAGGCCAAGCAGGCCGCGGACGAAGAAGAAGCCAAGGTCCGGCGCGGCACCTGGCGCGATCCGGCGGCCGGACAGGAGACGTTCGGCGAGTACGCCAGCCGCTGGTACGACGCCCAGGACCTGGCCGCGTCCACCATGCAGAACTACCGGCGCCACATCGAGGAGCACCTGCTCCCGGAGTTCGAGGACAAGGCGCTCGCCGGCATCCTCCGCACGGACGTGGACACCTGGGAGAAGCGAGAGAAGGCCGTCTATGCGGCATCCAGTGTCAAGACGTGGCGCTCGACGCTCCACCTCATCTTGGAAGACGCCGTGGACGAGGGCCTCATCGCGTCCAACCCCGCAGCCAAGCGGCGCGGGCGCGGCAAACGCGCCGGCCGCTCCCGCGACCGAGGTCCGGAGAAGGTGATCACCGACCCGCTCGGTCTGCTCCTCATCGCCGAACGCGCATCCCTGCTGTCGGGCCGCGACGACGAGTTCGTCGCCGTCATCCTCAAGGGCTACACGGGGATGCGTTGGGGCGAAATCGTCGGCCTGGAGACCGAGTTCGCCCGGCCCGGCGCCGTACGCGTGGAACACCAGCTGTACGAACTGGACTCGGGTGAGCTGATCCGCTGCCCGCCCAAGGACGACAGCTACCGCACCATCGACGCGATGACTGGTTGTCGGCCTTGGTCGCCGACCACGTCGCCCGTACGAAACCGACGCTGTGCCCCTGCCACGGAAAGCGCTACGTCTTCCGCGGCCAGGGCACCGCTCGCACCGGCGGGCACACCGGTGCCAAGCTGGTGGACGTCGCCCGCCGCGCAGGCGTCTCCACCGGCACCGTGTCCAACGTGCTCAACCACCCCGATCGCGTACAGGAGGACACCCGCGCCTGCGTCGAAGTCGCCATCGCGGATCTGAACTTCGTCCGTGGCGGCACCCCGACGGAGAATGCCGCCCACTGGCGCCGAAATGGCTTCGCCACCTGGCTGTTCGCGCCCGCCACTTCCGGTTGGTACCCGAAGAAGGCACCCCAGGAGGCCCGCCCGGTCCCGCTGCTCGGCGAGCCCTGGCCCGGTGTCCCGGTCCGTGGCCGCAACGCCCAAGGCCGGGCCGACGCCTGCTGGCTGCCCATCGCCAGGGGGCTCACCCCGCATGGCCTGCGCCACTCCCACAGCACGCACATGGAGGACCTCGGCACCGAAAAGGTGCTGATGGACGAGCGCATGGGCCACATCGACGGCTCGGTCTCGGCGCGGTACGCCCACGTGACCCCTGGCATGCGCCAGCGCCTCATGCTTGGCCTGACCGAGCAGTGGGAGACAACGCTCGACACGCGCCGAACGATGCACTGGGGCTCCTCGGTCGCCGTGCTTGACAGGCTCCTCCGCAGGCGCGAATAGGCGGGTGGAGGCAGGCAGCGTCATGGTCCGCCCAGGCGGACGGCTCTCTTCGCAGGACCGGCCGACCTGGGGCGGCCAAGGTGAACACACGGCGTTGTCAAGGGCGTTGACGGCCATGGCGTAACTGAGTTAACTACTTACTTATGGATTTCACCATTGTCGCCCATGCCGTCGAAGTGGACCATGGCATCAAGCGGTTCTCGATGCGCTTCATTAAGCGATGTGCGGCGCCCGATCGGGTTCGGCTCAGTGTCGAGCTTTGCGAGCAGATGGCGCAGGCTCTGGATGGCCTCGGGTTGACGACCTTGCCTCGTCGGCTTCCTACCTCCGAAACCGAAGACGTCTTCGTCATCCAGAAGAGCAGCCCGCTCGGTGAGGCTGTGATCATCGCAGCATCTGTCGCAATGATGGAGAAGATGGGGACGCCGGTACTTCCGGCACTTTTTGAAAGATTTCCGGAAGCGAGGCGTCACCTGACGTAAGAAACGAGTCGCGGTTTGATCGATTTCGATCAACTTTAGTACTTGCGGGCGTACTTGTCGCATCGGTGAGTGGAGGGCTCTACAGTCGAACTACCCAACGCAGTTCACTGGCGGCTCCATAGTCTCAGTGTTGCGCCAGGGCTACTTGGTCTTAAAGTCTCTGGCGTAACGGAGTTACTGCATGACTTTCGATGGGCAGTGCCGCGTTCGCTGCCGCTCTCAGGTGATCGTCCCGATATCCAGAGGTAATGCCTTCGCTGACTTCCTTGCACCGACGCGTCCACCATTGCCGGATAGCCTTTACTTTCTGGATGATTCGGGCAATTCAGATATCTCGGTATTCGGGTTCTTGCGAGTGCCGCAGGTGGACGGGTGGTCAACGGCCGAGGCGGCGTGGACGAACTTCCTGAAGGAACTGCAGGTCAACCCATACATCACCTACACGCCGGACTATCCGCTGCACGCCGTTGATCTGGTTGCTGGGCGGGGTCGGCTGTTGCATCCGGCTGGCGGTGCTCCCCCGACTAAACGGCAGAGAATCGAGGCCGCGAACATCGTGCTCCAGGGCCTGCGGACGCTGGCCCTGGAGCCAGGGCTCGCCGTTGGCGCCGTCTACCGTCATGGCGCGACCCGCGAGGATCTATACGCCGACCTGGTAGGCATGGTCAACAACTGGCATGCGGAGGAGGGCAGTTCGTGCCAGTTCATCGTCGACGGCAATGGCACGGAACGGGTGCTGCGGGCGGCTCACCGTCGGTTGCCCGCCGACCGACGGCACGTCTTGGGGGATCCTCTGCTCGTGCCGGCCAGGCGGATTCCGCTGCTGCAGGCGGCTGATTTCGTGGCGTACGCCGCGCACCAGTCCGTGGTCCGGATACCCAGTCGCGCCTTTATGTGGGACTGGTACCGCCAGGTCTTTCCTGAGGCCAGTGCGCCGATGAATGTCGAACGGCTCCTCTGAAAGGTCCGGACCCCGCGGTGAAGCTGGGGCCCGGGTCGGACCTGGTGCTCCGGGAGTTCGGGCCAGGACCGCAGATCGAGTCTCCCACACAATCCACAGCTCATGACCGGAGGACGCATGTCCAGTCCCGCTCATCTATCCGTGACGCTCTCCTGGAAGGGCGAGAACGTCGCGATCTCCAGTGTCGAACGCAAACTGCCCTCACAGCCTGCCGAGTCGGCCCGCTACGAGGTCACCACCGTCGGTGCTGCCAACCCGCTTACCTCCCTGCCCGGCGACGCCTGGCAGGCTGTGGCACGTGCCGCAATCAACCCGGAGGGCGTAGCGGTCATGCTGCGGCCCACCGCGCAGGAGCCCGCCGGTCTCTTGCTGGAGGAGAACGTCGAAGGCGCCACCCTCCGGACCTTCAACACCCGGGTATGGCTCAGCGAACTACTGCCCGGCATCCAGCCCCGTACGGGGATGGAGGTGATGGACGTCCCAGACCCACAAGTGGTGGGTACCACCGAAAGGGGTGAGCCCTGCGCCGTCGTGCGTTACCGGTACCGCGACCTCGAGCACCTTAAGGATTATGTCCGGCAGACGGTGCACAGCACCCTAGCCCTCAACAGTTATGCGGTCTCCATTCTGGGGCGCAAGGTGACCCGTCCCCTGATCACCCACCCGGTGGAGTTCACCTTCGAGGACGGCACCGAGTCATTTCACGCGCTTGTCGTACGGGACGGCATCACGCGTCTGGCCAGCGCCTGGGCCGTCCTCGCGGGCTCGGACGCCGAGGCCGCAGATGCTGCCGACCTGATGGTGGAGTCGCTGTTCGGAAGAGTTTCGCGGGGGTCCGCCCCGGATGGTCGGACGCTCAGTGAGCGGCTGGCGGCGGTCCGCGAGAACTGGCGGAACACGCTTGCCGATGAGTTCCAGCAGGCCATGGCCGGACCAGAGCCGGGGGATCGCGGGATACACATCGCGCAGACCTATGTGGTTCCCGCGCAGGTGGCGGTCGGTGCCGTGGGGCACCCCGGACACTTGCTGGCCCCCGAAGACGTCTTTGACGACGCCATGCGTTCGATCCTTGCCAGCGTGCACGTCGAGTTCAAGGCGTGGGACTCGGCGGCTCAGAATGTCGAGGTGGCCACCCGCGCCCTCAAGCGCGTCATCCAGCTCGGTGACGCGCCGGTTGCCAAGGAGAGCCTTCAGGTCGTCTACGGCCTGGCTGTTGGACGTACCGTCCCGGAGGATCTTCCGAAGGAGTACGGCGATAGCCGGTTGCCGGGCACCGCGCTGTGGCGCGGGATCCAACTGGTTTACGCCCTGACCCGGCCCGAGCTGTACGAACGGCTTAAGGACCAGGCAAAGACCATCAAGGGCGGCTCTCGGATGAGCGCCAAGGGCTTCGCCGAGCTGATGGGTCCGATCATCGACCTGCCGTGGCGCAGCGCCAAGAAGGCCGTTTCGAAGCAGGCCCGAAATGCCTGGAGCAATGGCGGTGTGCTGACGCGGGACGTGCTCAAGGAGTGGGAGCCAACTCTGACAGACGACTTCACGACCCTCGTCGAACCGGCCATGGCAGGCGATGCCGATGCCCGCTGCACCCTGGCAGTGGCCGGCGGTATCGCGTTGATCGCCGACAAGCTCCTCACTCGGAACGTCGGTTCGACTCTGATGGCCCCCAAGGAGAAGGGCGGCGTGCCCTTCCGGTCCGACGTCCACCTGGTCGTCGAGAACCTCTCGGCCGAGGATAATGAGCTGGGCTTGTGGACCCTGGCGCTGACCGCCAACAGGTTCCGGGCCGACTCGCTGCCCGAGAACGCGCAGTCCGTGCGGCAGTTCGTGCGCCGGGACCGGAAGGACGAAGAGGGCCCGGCCTACGTCCACCTCAAGATTGACCTGGAGCAGCCGGACAAGGTCGCCCGGGACGAGAACGGTGTCCCCGTGCCCCTGTTCGAGTGGGACGTCGTGTGGGCCTCCGACCAGGTGCGCGCTAGCGTCGCCTACACGGAGCACAGGCTGCGTCTCCTGCCCGTCCCCGCTCCCTCCCCGGGTACTGGTACGGGCGCTGAGGAGAGCCAGCCGGGCGGTGGAAACGGGGAGCCTACGGGCGGCGAAACCACATCGTCCGATACCAAGCCGGGCGACGCCTCGTTCAGTGGCTCCAGCGACGGCGTACCGAGTGGTCGGCGGGCCGCCGACTTCCGGCGGACCCTGCGGTCTGGCTTGGAGAGCGCCCGGATCGCCTTGGATGGTCTGACAGAGATCGACCGTACGGCCGGCAGCTGGCCGCCGGTGATCGAATCTGCTGACTTCGGTGACCTGCGCCAGTCGCTGCTGGACCTGCAGACGGACCTGGAGAACCTGCGGCGCAACGTTCAAGGGGAGGACCCAACCGCCCCTGCGGAGACCGAGGACGACGAGGATTGAGACTCGTCCATTCCTGACAGAGGTTACGCTCGGCCTCGCCGCCCGGCAGTTTCTCACCGAAGGAGCAGGTGCGCCGCTTGTCGGCGCCGCCTTTGATGCGGCACTCCGAGATCTTCGGGGCCCTCCCGAAGTCATCTGGCCTGCTCGTCGGGCTCGTCAGCCTCGCTGGCACCCGGAGGCGGACCCTGCACTGCGCCAGCGGATGCGGTCATGAGTGGTAACGGATCTGGTCCGGCGGCCGGAGTCGGTTCCTCGGTGCTTAACCGCGTCCGCGTGCAGGCTGTCGAGCACCGGCCTCAGAGTGTGAACAAATCGTCTTGGACGTATTGGACAACCTTGCGATCTGGATAGAACAGGCCCAAAAGCATGAACGTCTTGGGATGGGCCGCGATGTTGCCAACGAGGAAGTGGACGGCCCGGTTCGGGGCGCACATCCGGTCGTACCAAGTCTCGCGCAGTGCCTCCCGGACACCGCTCTCGCCGTACTTGCGCAGGAACTTGCGGTACGACTGGCTGGCCTCCCAGTCCTTCAGCCCCATGTCGTGGGTCGGGCAGTCGTCATCGGCGCAGCGGAAGCTGTAGCGGAAGTCGAGCGGCACCCACTGCAATGGGTTCAGTTCCTGTTCGAACAGGTCGAGTTGGTCGGCCAGGGCGGCCTTGGAGACGGACCAGGGCTCGGCGGGCTCCAGTCGGAAGCGGGTGATCTCGGCGGGCTGAAAGACGCCGAGGGACGTTCCTCGCTTCTCCTGATCCCGCTTGATGGCGCAGAGCGAAGGCGCGACCAGCGGCTCCACGTACCGATATCGCTTCTTCCAGCCGCCGTCGGACGGTACCTCACCCACGATTTCCAGCGTGTCGAGGTCGGGCCGGAGACTCTCCGGGCGGGAGTCCCGCTCCGGGCGGTGCGGTTCCACGTCGACTTCGATGATCGAGTACTTGGAGAACTGGGCGTCCTCGCTCAGGAGCCGGAAGGGCACCGGGAAGAGCCGTACGTGCTGCGGCTCGCCATGGTCCAGGCGTATGCCGGCCACGCAGCTGGTCTCGCGGTACTTGTTGGACAGCTCCGGATACGTCTTGACCGTGATCATGATCCTTGCGCGCTGCCGTTTCCCGAATGCTGACGACGCCATGGTGTGCCCCCTCCGCCGATCTCCCCGATCTGATTGGGAGAGAGGCATGCATGGCCGGCAAGGGCGCGTGCGAAAGCCGGGGGACGAAGTCAGGCCAAGGGGTTCACCGGCACTGAGACCCGGCTGCGGACCGTCTCCAGGACGACCCGCCGGTGACAGCGGCTCTCGTCCTTCTCGAAGCACAGCACCGCGACCCGCGACGCTCGGGCGTGTTCTGCGAGGCGGTCAAGGTCGGCCTGGGCCTCCTCGGACCGCAGCAGGCCACGGAAGCGTGCCCGACCCACTTCGACGCGTCCGTCCCAGAAAGGTTCCCGATTGTCCTTTGGATTGCCCAGGCCGCGGAGGTGCGTGTATTCGATGCCGGATTCGGCCAGAGCCTCCCCGAGGCGGGTCTTGCTGAAGCCCTTCTTGCGGCTGATCGGGGTAAGTCGTACATCCGCCACGACCCCGATACGGCTGTCGACGAGCGAGGCGACGAACGAGTCGATGTCCCGCCCTTCGTATCCGGCTGACCAGAGACCGGGCGTGAGGGACGGGACCTGGGCTGCCTGGAACAGATCATCGAGGGAGACCGCGAGAGCCTTGGCCACCGCGCCGACGGTGAAGAAACCTGGCTGGATCGCTCCCTCGCTCTCCAGACGACCCAGCGTCACGACGGCGATGCCCGCCTCCTTGGCCAGCCGTTCCCGCGTCCACCCGCGATCCTCACGCAACGCACGTACTCGCTGGGCGAGCGCACGGGCGTGGTCGTGGGGAGGCGCTGAGCGATGGCCTGCCATGTGCGGTGTTCCTAACGACCGTTGGGGTGGCCCGCCGCGGTCTTCCTGGTCAGCTACGAGCCCTGGATTCGCGAACGCGCAGGCCAGAGGGCGCGTGAGCGCCGATCCTCCTGCGGCACTGGAGACTGCTTCTGGGAGAAGCCGACCAAGATCTTCTCCCAGATTTCTCCCAAGCGATCTCCAGGAACCACTCAGGGGCCCGACCCGCACTGCGGATCAGGCCCCTGACCTGGTACTACGGCGTCGGGGTGGCGGGATTTGAACCCACGACCTCTTCGTCCCGAACGAGGTTCGGTTAATGATCTTTCCTGCCTGGATTGTGTTTGCACAGGTCAGGTGGGTGGCCCCGGTTGGTCTCAGGTGGTGTGGAGGGGGCTTCGGGAGCGGGTCGGCTCCCAGACGGCTCCCAGCGGTACCCCTCAACCCTTAACAGGGAAGGACCTGCCGGCGCAAGGCTCGGCCGGTCCTAGGCGGCCACATGCTGCGCGAGAACCATGCTGCCGCCGAGCGGTGAACTCGTATCTCGTTGTGTCTGCTTCTCGGCTGTGCGTCTGGCCTCACCGGCTGTTTGCCGGGGGCTGACTCCCCGGAGTACTTCTTCCGCTGTCGGATGCCCCTGCACCCAGCCTCGCAACGTGTCGGGGTCGACGTAGCGATAGCTCTGAGGCGGGTGGAACGGACCTCCGGCACGGAGGTGGGCGAGCGGAACCGGGTCGGAGAAGCGCCTGACGGCATCAAGGAGCAGAGCGGATGCCTGTTCTGCTCCTTCCATGTAAGCGAGGTAGTCGCGGCGGCTGATAGCGCCATGTCTCTTGTGCGACTTCCAGATCTCGGACGGCGTGCCGACCTGCACGGCAGTGACGGTCGCGGTGCCCACCAAGGCCATCACGGGGGATGTGGCGTAAAGGATGACCGTGGTCCCCGGTGGCACGGCGACGCGTTGGCGGCGAAGTTCCACGGACTTATTGCCATCCAAGATGGCCGTGGCATACCGCGGGTGGAGGGACATCAGGAGTGAGCGTTCGTGCTCGTTCACTGGGCTGGCTGGCCTTCCTGGTAGATGGCGCTGAACAGATCGGGAGTGATCTCGAAGACCGACTGCACGCCGAGTGGGTGCTGGCGCTGCGCGGCCAGTGACTTCACTTTGTGTAGCCCCACCGGTCGAGGGAAGATCTCTGTGTCGGAGAACAGTAGAGCGCGTGCCTGGCCTCGATCACCACACACGCGCAGGATGTCATCCAGCCCCCACACTCCCAGGTGCCTGAAGCGGTTGTACAAGGAGCGTCCGGTGTCGACGACGGTGGCATCGAAGCGGGAGCAGGCGATCACGGCGGAAACGGACTGGTTCTTGTCCGAGCTGGCGTACCAGAGGATCCGGGCCGGGACCTTCTCTCCTCGGGAGCGTGCGGCGCGGTAGTAGACGTGCTCGCGGCTGATGCCAAGGTGATCGTCTCGGGGAATGAGCGCGCTGGGGACACCGAAGAGATCGCTGGACCACATGGGCTGGATGGGAACGAGGAAGCACGGCAGCTGTGAATCAGTGATCTTCGCGGGCCACCAGGCGCGCTCGAGCGCGGCAGCCGCCGCTGCTGGCATGGCGGCTGGTACCGCTGGTATCTGGAGACCGACGAGGGCGGCTGCGAACTGTGCTTGCTCGTCTACGGCCCGGGCATCTGCGCAGACGTCCAGGACGAGCGTGACCAAGGTCCCGGCATGCTCGCGAAAGCCGTCCTCGCGGGCTGCGATGCGTACGGACGGTTGGAGGCGTCCGTCGGTGAGAGACAGCAGGCGAACGCCTGAACGGCGGCAGTGATCACGCAAGCGAAAGAGGATCTGACGGGCCAGTGTCTGGTGCATGGGGTGGCCGTCGAGCACCCGTAGCAGTGGCACGACCAATTGGCCGTCGCGTACTCCATAACCGTAGATAGCCGCGACGGTACCTTCGGCGTCAATCACCTGCTGGCGGACCCAACGTGCCGGATGCGCCGCGAGTCGACGGAGCTCCGCGACGAAGTCGTTCCGGCGCTCTCCGGCTGCCTTGTTGAGGAAGGCGAGTTGCCCTTGCTCCTGGCCGGCAGGGACGGCCCGGACCGTGAGTGATGTGCCGAGAAGATCGCCCGGCTGGTAGACCTGGGCTCTGGTGAGCTCGTCCACGTGCAGGACGATATCCGAGGGTCTGAGGATTCGTACCTCACAGACCGACATGGCGATGTCCGACAAGGAAGCGAGAAAACCGTCCCGGGTCACCAGGAACAGGATGCCGCTGGCGCTGCACTCGGCTACGTAGCGCAGGTCGCGGAGGTCGTTTTCAGAGAGCTGCCGTTTGTCGCCGATGTGAATCTGGACTGCGGACCGAAGCTCCGCGAACAGGCGGTCCGCGTCGTTCCGGCTCACACTGGGCTCGGCGTAGCCGTGGGTCGCCTGGAGCTGCCGTCGCCGCTCCGCAGAGTCGGAGATCTTGCCGATCTCTGCTTTGAGTTGAGGCAGAACGGCGAGATCCACCAAGCCGGCAAGCCAGTCCGAGGTGAGTGTCCGGGACTCCTCGGCTCCGTGCCGCTGTCCGGATGAATGCAGGTCCGCGAAGACGTTGCAGTCCATCGCCACGGTCAGAAGTGCGGTCGACTCAAGGTCGGAGAACAGATGCGGGTGGTCGTGATCCCGTGACCAGACGACAAGAGGCTTACGGTCCTTGCCACGGCCGTCGACCTCGTTACGGGCCTCGAAGCCCAATTGCCGCCACATCGCGTCGTAGCCGTAGTCCTTGCGGCACTTGAGTACGATGCCGGACCGGTCGTGGTGGCGAGCGGAGATCTCGTCCACGAGGAGGCGGGCGATGCCTTGTCCCCGGGAATCAGGGTCCACACACAGATGAGTGAGACGGATCTGCTGCCGTGGCAGGGAGAAAAGAGTGTAGCCGACGAGCTTTCGGCCGTCCATCGCGGCAAGCAATCGCTTCTCCGCAGCCGCTTGCGCGTAAGCGGCAGGCGGCATAAAGCCCAGCCTCTTGTTGAAGCGATCGCCGAGTTCCACGATCGCTGCCAGGAGCTCCTCGTCACGGGCCCCAACGAGCCTGATGAGTATCTCTGTTGCGGGGGCAGGCTTCGGCTTCTGCATGGTGCCAGTCTTGCGGCTTCTGTGTTGCGATGCGCAGGTTTTTCGATCAACTCTTGGTACGCCGCACCCATCAGCGTCCGCTGCCGCGGGAAGGCGGTAGGTTCCGGGTCTTCGACGCCGGACTGACGGGCACTGCTATCAGCAGCGTCCTCTGGTTGACGACGTACCTGGTCAACCACGACGCACGGCCTCCGCAGCCGACGTCTTCGGCGTCAGCGGTGCCGCGTTCGCTGGACCGGTACTCAGAGGTGAACGCAGGGGACCTTGATCACCGGACCCCTCGGGTACTTCGAGGCGGTTGGGCTTCAACCGTGCAGCGCGGCAACCGCGGCCCGCGAGCTCCTGCAGGATGGTGATGTGACGACGGACGCCACGCGTCGACAGCCAAGCAGTGGTCTTCCAGGTTCTTTGGGATGCGTCGCTGGTCGGGGTTCGGGCTGCTTAATTCCTCGCCGATGCCGGAGGCCCGCCTCGGGGGGCTCTCCAGCCCTGCCCCAGCAACAGGAGACCGGGCGTGTAGCGGGTTTGACAACAGCGGCCTGTGCGGTTCAGTCCAGCCGTCCAGGATCCGCTGACCAAGATGCCCGTGACCCTTGAGAACCTGAAGCGGGCCGTACCCGGGGTCGGAGATACTGGTATTTCTGTGACCCCCGCGGCCAGGCTGCACGTAGTGTGCCCGGGTGATCGCGCTCCGGCAATGATGGCGTTGATGAAGGAGTCTGCCCAGGTGGCGACTGTGACGGAGTATCCGCAGGGATCGGCGAGCAGTACCCCGAATACGGCGGCCATTCCACCGGTCCCAGAGCCGGGACAGGTCGTCAAGGTCCGTGGATCCACCTGGGCGGTGTCCGACATCCAGAAGCAGGGCCTTCCCCGTAGCCCCGCTGACGAGGGGGCGCCGGGGCTCACGCATGTGGTCAGCCTGCAGTCGCTGGACGAGGACCGGCTCGGGCAGGAACTGACGGTGGTCTGGGAGCTGGAGGTGGGGCACACCGTCGCCCCGAACCAGGGCCTTCCGGAGACTGTGCGGGCGGATGCGTTCGACGACCCGAATACTCTCGCCGCGTTCGTGGACGCGGTCCGCTGGGGCGCGGTCACCTCGGCGGACGCGAATTCCTATCAGGCCCCTTTCCGGAGCGGCGCCAATGTGGAGGCGTATCAGCTGGTGCCACTCAGCCGTGCGCTGCAGTCGTCGCGTACGAATCTGCTGCTCGCGGACGATGTCGGTCTGGGCAAGACCATCGAGGCAGGCCTCGTCGTGCAGGAGCTGCTGCTGAGGCACCGTGCACGATCCGTAGTGATCGTGTGCCCGCCGAGCCTGTCGCTGAAGTGGCAGGACGAGATGCGGGAGAAGTTCGGCCTCGACTTCGTCATCGTCAACAGTGAGCTGATGGCAAAGGTGCGGCGGAGCCACGGGCTCAACGCCAACCCGTTCCGACTCTTCCCTCGCGTGATCGTGAGCATGGCGTGGCTGCCGTCGCTGCGGGCGCAGCGGTTGCTACGTGACGTGCTGGCGGACGTGCGCAGCTCCCGGACGGCCAGGCGGTACGCGTTCGATGTACTGGTGGTCGATGAGGCGCACCATGTGGCGCCAGCCAGTCCGACGACGGCGCCGGGGCAGCGTGGCTATGCGGTGGACAGCAACCGGACGACGGCGACGATGAGGCTCGCGGAAGCGTGCGAGCACCGGCTGTTCCTGAGCGCGACGCCGCATAACGGCTATTCGGAGTCATTCACCGCCCTGTTGGAGATGATCGACGGTCGCAGGTTTACCCGCGGCGCGAGCATCGATGAGAGCGCGCTGAAGGAGGTGATGGTGCGGTGGCTGAAGACCGATCTTCCGGACAAGGGGTTCAAGACGCGGAAGTTGGGGCCCCTCCCGTTCACGCCGTCGGAGGAGGAGCAGCGGCAGTTCGCGCGGTTGGAGCGGCTGCTGGCGGACAGCGCCCGGGCGAACGGCAAGGGCTCGGGCGGCGACATCGTCGCGATGCTGTTGAAGAAGCGTTTCCTGTCCAGCCCGTGGTCCTTCGCCCGCACCCTTGAGCTGTACGAGGGCGCGGACGGGGGTGACCGGCAGCTTCGGGTAGACGACGATGACGAGTACTACACGGAGGTGTTGGGCAGCGGTCAGTCGGACGAGGAGGAGGGTGCGGCCGAGCACCCCGAGTTCACCGCTCTGCGTCACTCCAAGGGCTCGGACCCGCTGGTCGCGGCCACAAGGAACGAGATCGACTCGCTCATCGAGTGGGGGCGCCGGTATGAGCACAAGCCGGACTCCCGGCTGGAAGAACTGCTGGCCTTCCTCGCCGCGGTTTGTCGGCCGGACGGCACCCACTGGAGCAACGAACGCGTCGTGGTGTTCACGGAGTACGCGGCCACCCTCGAATGGATCGAGCGCGTGCTGCGGCAACGCGGCTACAACGACGTGCTGGAGGTCATCCAGGGCTCGACCCCGACTGAGGAGCGGGAGAAGATCCGTGCCCGTTTCACCGAGAGCCCAGACAAGCACCCGGTCCGCGTCCTGCTCGCCACCGACTCCGCCGGCGAGGGCATCGATCTGCAGACCCACTGCCACCGCCTGGTCAACTTCGACATCCCCTTCAACCCGTCCCGCCTGGAGCAGCGCATCGGCCGGATCGACCGGTACGGGCAGACGAAGAACCCGGAGATCTTCCACTTCGTGCCGGTCTCCGGCTCCACGACGTACGACGCGGACATGAAGTTCATGGGGATCATCGCGACCAAGGTCGGCCAGGCCACCGAGGACCTTGGCAAGGTCAACCAGGTCATCGACGCCGAGGTGCAGGAGCACTTCGCCCCTACCCGAACGACGCGTAGGGCCCGGCTGACCGCTCCGGACGACGGCAATGAGGTGATCACCCGCGTGCTGGCCGGCGGGATGGAACTGAACCGCCAGCTCACCCAGCTGTCGGAGACGTACGACGAGCACAAGGCCGCCATGCACCTCACGCCCGCGAATGCCCGCCGAGTGGTTGACACCGCGCTCACCCTGACCTCTCAGCCCCCGCTCATCGAGATCGGCGACGACCGCACCGAGGCGCAGGTCTTCGAGATCCCGAACCTCGGCCGCTCCTGGCAGCCGGCCCTCCGCGGCCTGGATACCCGCCTGGAGCCGGGCGTCCCGCGCCCCATCACCTTCGATGACCAGGCCGCCCAGCAGCGCACCGACCTGGTCCACATTCACCTCGGGCACGCCCTCATGCAGCGCGCCACCCGCACCCTGCGCTCCGCGCTCTTCAGCACGGACTCCCCGGTACACCGGGTCACCGCCGTCATTGCCCCCGGCCTCCCCGAGTCCTGTGTAGCCGCCGTCTCCCGGCTTGTCCTGGTCGGACGCGGCGGGCTGCGACTCCACGAGGAGGTGTTCCTCACCGGCGTCCGGCTACGCGGTCAGGCACTCGCCGAGTCCAAGGTGGAGCAGGTCCTTGACGAAACCCTCGACTCCGAGGATCTGCTCTTGGCCGATGAGGAGGTGCGCGCTCACCTTGCCGGGCAGTGGAACGACGACGGTTCTCGGCTGCGCACACGCCTGCTAACCGCGATGGAACGCAAGAGCGCAAGCCGCCAGGAGAAGGTCACCGAGGCGCTCACACAGCGCCGGGACTCCGACATCAAGCGTGCCCATGAGATCTTCGACGCCTTTCGGCTCAACCTGCGCGAGTCCCGCGACCGCCTGGAGCAGGCCATCCGCGCCGAGGAAGAGCTGCTGTTCACCGACGACCAGCAGAAGCAGCGACGCCGGGACCTGCATCACATGAACGAGCGCCTCGACAGCTTGGACGACGAGGAAGCGCGCGAGATCGCCTCGATCCAGGAGCGCTACAGCGACATCAGGCCGTATGTATCCGCCGCCGCGGTCGTGTTCGCCCTCACCCCCGAAGACGCGAAGAACGGAATGGCCAAGGTATGAGCCGCCGCTACCCCCAGACCGTCGCCGATCTGCACCGTGCCTGGCTCGAACTCGTCGACGCTGACGGTCCGTTCCTCGCCATCCCCACCTTGGAGCGCGTCTACCCGCAGGGCATCCCCCAGCCCGACTCCCGGGCGCTCGACGCCATCAAAGACGCCAAGCCAGCCTTCGAGAAGGCATGGGAGAGCTGGGACGAGCACCCGGGTGACGAAGCCGCTCTCGACCTGTATCGCGAGGTCCGCGACAACTGGGTCGACCTCGTCCTACGCCAGGGACTGCGGTGGGGCGCCTCCTACACTGTGCCCGCCCCGGTCGCCGCCGAGGTCCGCTCGCCCGACTACACCGTCACTGTGCGCGCCGACGGCGCCCTCGTCCACGGCGACACCACCGGGGCTCTCGTCCTGGTCACCGACCCCACGGACTCCCTGCGCGACCCGCTCACCGACGGCTGGTCGGCCAGCCCGATTGACCGCATGGAGGAGCTGCTGCGTGCCTCCGATGTGCCTATCGGCGTCGTCACCGACGGCCGCTGGTGGGCGATCGTCAGTGCCCGGCCGCAGACCATGGTTGCCTCCGGCGTCGTCGATGCTCAGACCTGGATTGAGGAGCCCCAGACCCGCAACGCCTTCATCGAACTCCTCCAGCGCCGCCGACTGGTCGGTGGTAAACAACAGGACCGGCTGACCGAACTCTTCGGCGAGTCCGTCACCGCCGCCGAGAAGATCACCGAAGCGCTCGGCACCCAGGTCCGTCGCGCTGTCGAACTTATCGTCCAGGCCCTGTCCGAAGGCGCCCTAGACGCGCGGCGACGCGGCGAGCCCGACCCGCTGCCGGCGGCAAGGGGCGAGGTCTATGAGGCCGCCGTCACCGTCATGATGCGCGTGGTCTTCCTCCTCTTCGCCGAAGAACGCGGGCTGCTGCCGCAGAGCCGCCTCTTCGCGATGGGGTACGGCATCAGCGACGAACTCGACCTCCTTGACGCTCGTGAGAAGGAGGAGGGCGAAAAGGCCCTCGACGGCACCTTCCTGACCTGGCACCGGCTTCTGGCTACCTCGCAGGCGCTGTACCGCGGCGCGAGCTTCGAGGATCTGCGCCTGCCCGAGTATGGCGGCTCCCTCTTCGACCCGGCCCGCTTCCCCTTCCTGACTGCCTGCAACTCCCAGGACACCCTGGCCGTCACGGTCAGTGACCGCGTCATGCTCGAAGTCCTGCGCGCCGTGCAGATCGCCCAATTGCCTGGCGGGGCACGACGAATCTCCTTCCGCGACATCGACGTCGAACAGATCGGCTACATCTACGAGGGCCTGCTCGGCTACTCCTGCGAACCCGCCGAAGAGATCATCGTCGGTCTCACCGGCAGCGCGGGATCCGAACCCGAGATCCCCCTCGCCACCCTCGAAGAACTCAGCCAGGCCAAGCGCACCGAGACCGTGCTGGCCGACGCGATCCTCGCCTGGATCAAGCAGCACCAGCCGGCCGCGAAACCGTCCAGCAAAGCCGCCCTCGCCAAGACTCTGAAGGCGGGCGACACCCTCGACGACACCGAGATCGCCCTGCGCGACGTCACCGACGACCCCGAACTGCGCGACCGGCTGCGCCCGTACATCGGAATCATCCGCCGAGACCTGCGCAACCGACCGCTGGTGGTCGAGCCCGGCGGCGTCCTGCTGGTGGAGACCCCGTCGCGTGCTTCGGCCGGCGCGCACTACACGCCCCGCTCTCTTGCCGAGGAAGTCGTTCGGTACGCGCTGGAACCTCTCGTCTACTCGCCCGGACCACACCAGACCGCCGACCAGGACGCCTGGCGGCCCATCGACTCCGATCAGATCCTCGACCTGCGCATCGCCGACATCGCCTGCGGTTCCGGCGCCTTCCTCGTCGCCGCAGCACGGTACCTCGCCGACCGGCTCGTCGAGGCATGGCACCGCGAGGGCGTGGCGTACGGAAGGACCCCGCACGACCTGCACGTCCACGCCATAAGGACCGTCGTCGCGACCTGCCTGTACGGCGCGGACATCAACGGCATGGCCGTGGAGATGTGCAAGCTGTCGCTGTGGCTGGTGTCGCTGGACCCGAAGCTCCCGTTCTCGTTTGTCGACGACAAGGTGCTGCACGGCAACGCGTTGCTCGGTCTGACCGACGCCGACCAGCTGCGCCGCCTTCACATCGACCCCGCCGCGGCTGGCAACCAGTTCAGCATCTTCGCCCTGGACGTGGACGACATCCTGGATCAGGCCAGTCGTTTGCGTCGCCAACTGGCCACCGAGGTCGATGACAACGATCCGCAGCGTTCGGCCGCTACGAAGCGGCGGCAGTGGCGCCGGTACCAGGCGTTGACGGCACAGCTTGCCGATGTCGCGGACGGGGTGATCGCGGCCGGGCTACGGTGGGGCGGAAAGCCCGGGAAGCAATTGAAAGCCGCATACGAGAACCTGCGCGTCGCAGTGGAAAGCGCGTATCCGGCGGATGCCGGGGAGGCAGACCGGACGATGCTCGACGGGATCAAGAAGGCTGGGCTCACCCCGACAGTAACCACGGACTACGAGCGGTGGAAGCCGCTGCACTGGATCCTAGCCGTTCCGGACGTGATGGAGCGGGGTGGGTTCGACGCAGTCATCGGCAACCCACCATTCCTCGCTGGTTCCGACATCACGGGAGCAATGGGCACAAACGTCCGGGATTGGCTCGTTGAGGTATGCGCATCCGGGTATCGCGCAAACGCCGACGTGGTCGCATACTTCTTCCTTCGCGCGGAAAAACTCCTTACCTCGACAGGGGGGCTTGGGCTCATCGCAACCAATAGCATCGCCCAAGGGAAGAGTCGCGAGGTAAGTCTCGACAGAATGAGTTCTAGCGGCTTTACCATCACTCGGTCCATTCAAAGTCGACCGTGGCCTGCCGTGAGCGCCAGTCTGGAGTATGCGGCTGTTTGGGGCACCTATCGAAAGGTAGCAGGGGACGTTCCGAGATTTGCGGATGATGTCGCGGTGGGGCGCATTTCAACACTCCTGGAACCTGCCGGGAGAGTTGAAGGGAATCCCGTTCGATTGGCCGAGAATTTGGGTGTCACATTCGAGGGGTGTAAACCCACTGGATCGGGATTCGTAGTTACTTCAGCCGAAGCAGAGGAGTGGGCAGAGGTCGATCCTAAAAACCGCGAGGTGGTTCTACCGTACCTCGGAGGAGAGGACCTAAATTCCCGCCCAGACAGCTCTGCTTCTCGCCACATCATTGACTTCACCAATCATCAAGAAGATTCGGCGAAAAAATATTCATTGCCGTACGAGAGGGCGTTCACGCAAGTCAGGCCGCAGCGCCTGAAAAACAATCGAAAGGTTTATCGCGACTACTGGTGGCAGTTCGCCGAGAAGCGTCCTGGTCTACGCAAAGCAATTTCCGAATTGAGCGAAGTCCTCGCTATGCCTCGACACTCCGTCACGGCAATGCCGAGTCGGGTTGCCAACGATCGAGTATTCGGGGATGCGTTGGTAGTTTTTGCGACTGAATCATTCTTTGATCAGGCGGTTCTCTCATCGTCGCCGCACCAGATGTGGGCGATCAAATACGGATCTGGCCTGCGCAAGGACCCGCGATACACCCCGTCAGGCGTCTTCGAGACTTTTCCCTTCCCGCCAGCGGACGATGGTCGACTGGCCGAGCTCGGTAGAATTCTCAACGCTGAGCGCAGTGAGATTATGCTGCGCCGAGACCTCGGCCTCACCAAGCTCTACAGCCTGATCAACGACCCCGGCATTTACGGCTCCTCCGACCCAGATGTGGCTTGCCTCCGGGAGATTCACGTGGCACTCGATCGAGCAGTAATGGCCGCCTACGGGTGGGATGATGTCCCCCTGGAACACGGATTCCACACCTACCGTCAGATGGAGCGCTGGACGGTGAGTCCCGCTGCCCGGGTGGAGATCCTTGACCGCCTCCTCGAAGAGAATCACCGTCGAGCCGCCTCTCAGGGCGCTGTCAGTCCCAGTGACGACAATGAGGCCACTGAGGAAGAGGAGGGCAACGAGTGACCACCCCCCGGCGCAACGGCGCCCAGCCTGCGGCGACGTCTAGCGTCCCCCAGGCCCCGGCCTACCGTCTCGCCCTCGAGCCCGACGACCGTTCCTGGACGGCCCGCGAGAACCTGGTCGACATCCTGGAGCGTGAGCTCCTCGGCCCGGCCAACGGCCCGGACGAGGTCCTCGACGGTGTCCCCGACTCGGCGTATCTGATCGGCCGGATCGCGCCCGTGCGGCTCACCGCTGGCAAGGAGGACCCAGGCGAGACTGGCTCGGACGACGCCGCGACCGACGTGGGCGACGCCGTGGACGCCGCCGAGAGCCGGGGCGTGCCGCTCACCGCCGTCGACGACAGCAGCGCGAGCTCGGACGAGGACGAGGTCGAGGACCAGCCGCAAAAACGCGGGCTGATGATCCCGGCGTCGATGGGGCTGCGCTTCCAGATCCCTGACGACCTGGACGAGTTCACGGTGACCGCCTCGTGGGGCACGTACGAGCCGGTGAAGGAGAAGCGCGGCGAGGGCACCGCAGACGGCGAGGGCGAGGGCGCGGCGGCCGCTCCGGCTCTCCGTCGTTTCCAGCGCACCCCGCACGCCATAGCGAAGACAATCAAGGTTGCCGACCTGGAGCCGTCCCGTACGACCGAGATCGTACTCAAGGACAAGATCCTGCTCCGGGTGGATCGGTACGACGACTCCGAGCGTGGCTGTCGACTGATCGAGGTGGCGCTGTGCAACGACCAGGAGACCCCCCGTAAGATCCCGGTCGAAGCGTGGCTGTACCAGACCAAGCTGTCGGTGTCGGCTGGTGGCGTTGAAGTGTTCCTGCCGGTCAATGACGTACTCCTGGACACGCGCGAGGAGCCGGACGACGAGCTGCGGCGACTGCGGCTTCAGTATCGCAACCGTCTGGAGTTTGCCCATGGCCGGACCTGCTCGGTGGACTGGAAGGTAGCCGAGGGAGCGCGCCGGGCCAGCGAGGTCTGGACGACATGGCTGCCAGTAAGTGAGACACCGCAGACGGCTGCCGAGGAGATCGGCGCGGCCCTGCTGGACATGCGCAAGCTCCAGGAGGCATCGATCGACGAGCTGCGTACGGGCCTTGAGCCGATCGTCGCGGGTTACACCGCTTGGCTGGACGGCGAGGAGCAGCGGGCCAAGGCTCTTCCGAAGTATCTGCGGTCCGAGGGTCTGGACGCGGTCACCGAGGCGCGCAGGGTGCAACGCCAGCTTGAGGAGGGGCTGAAGCATCTCCTCGGGGACGAGGAGGCGTTGCGCTGCTTCCGGTTCATGAACCGTGTTATGGCTGATCAGCGTGTGCAGTCGCAGGTCGCGGAGCGGCGGGCCAGTCGGCCGGAGGAGAGCATCGACGAGGCTCGCGAGGCGATCCTCACGGAGAAGGGGGCCCTGGCGCATTCGTGGCGTACTTTCCAGCTCGCCTTCGTGCTCATGCAGTTGCCGTTGCTGTCCGACCCGGCGGCCGAGAAGCGGTCGGGGGATCTGGCCAAGGCGCAGCTGCTGTTCTTCCCGACTGGTGGTGGCAAGACGGAGGCGTATCTGGGTCTGGCCGCGTACACGTTCGCGATCCGGCGCCGCCAGGGCGTCGTGGATGCCTTCGATGGTCCGCTGAACGGGCAATCCGGGGTCGCCGTCCTCATGCGGTACACGCTGCGGCTGCTCACCGCCCAGCAGTTCCAGCGCGCCACCGCCCTGGTGTGCGCGGCGGAGCTGGCGCGGCGCGATGATGTGGCGACGTGGGGTGAGGAGCCGTTCCGGATCGGGCTGTGGGTCGGTACCGATGTGAGCCCGAAGCGGTACGACGAGGCCGCCGAGCAGTTGCAGAAGGCCCATGGGGGCCGTGGCTATCGGCTGACGGTGCTGCAGATCCAGCGCTGCCCGTGGTGCGGGACGCGCGTCGAGGCGCGCGATGTCCGCACGGAGCCCGCGCTGCGCCGGGTGTACGTGTACTGCGGGGACGAGCTGGCCGACTGCCCGTTCGCCGACGGCGGTGATGTACCGGACGGGCTGCCGGTGCTCACGGTGGACGAGGAGATCTACCGGCTCGCGCCGGCGTTCGTCATCGCCACTGTGGACAAGTTCGCCCGCCTGGCGCGGGAGGGCGAGGCCGCCTCGCTGTTCGGGCATGTCTCGCGGCGCTGTGAACGGCACGGATTCGTGCATCCCGACTATCAGCAGTGCGACATCAAGGACGGCAGCAAGCATCCCAAGAAGGACGGCTTGCCGGCGGCCCCCGTTCACCCGGCCATGCGACTGCGGCCCCCGGATCTGGTCATCCAGGACGAGTTGCACCTCATCACCGGGGCACTCGGCACGACAGTGGGCCTGTTCGAGGTGGCCATCGACGTGATGACCGACTGGCGGACCAAGGACGGGCGCCCGGTGCGTCCGCTGCTCGTCGCCTCCACGGCCACCGCCCGCAACGCGTCGGAGCAGGTGCGTGCACTGTACGGGCGCGACGTCACCATCTTCCCGCCGCAGGTCCTGGACGCCGGGAACACCTACTTCTCCAAGGAGATCCCCGTCTCCGAGAAGCACCCGGGACGCCGGTACGTCGGGATCAGCACGTCCGGCGTGCGCCTGACCACGGCGGAGATCCGGGTCGCCGAGGTGCTCCTGGCTGGCGGGCAGTTGCTTATCGACCGCTCCGGCCGCGCGGCCGATCCGTACATGAGCCTGGTCGGCTACTTCAGCGCCACCCGTGAACTCGCCGGCATGGCTCGATACATGAGCGACGACATCCAGACCGCGCTCGCCAAGGGCCGCCCCTGGTCGAAGCTCCCCCGCCGCACCGGCACCGACTACGGTTCGCTGCACGTCGCCGAGTTGACCTCGCGCGTGGCGAGTGCGGACATCACCGCGACCCTGGACCAGATGGCGACGGCATTCGACCCGGGCTTCGACTCCACCGCAGGCAAGCGGAACCGGCGCGCGCTGCGGGAGGCGAAGAAGCCGGAACCCACGCGTGAGGTCAATCCGTACGACGTGGTCCTGGCCACCTCCATGCTCCAGGTGGGTGTGGACGTGACTCGCCTTGGGCTGATGCTTGTGGTCGGGCAGCCGAAGAACACTGCGGAGTACATCCAGGCGTCCTCCCGTGTCGGCCGTACGGCGGACCGGCCGGGTCTGGTGGTCGCACTCGGGAACTGGGCGCGGCCGAGGGACCTCGCCCATTTCGAGCAGTTCCGCCACTACCACGAGACGTTCTACGCCCAGGTGGAGGCGCTGTCGGTGACCCCGTTCTCGGTGACCTCCCTGGAGCGCGGCCTGGACGGCGTGCTGGTCAGCGCCGCCCGTGTTCTGCAGGCCGCCAAGGCCGGCCAAGGGCTGTCCCCGGAGGATGGGGCGGCCCGTATCGAGGCCGAGCAGCACTTCGCGGGCGAACTCGTCGACGCCCTCGTGCGTCGCGTCGCGCGGGCCGGCGACGAGGATGCCGCCACCCGCGCCCGCCTACGCCTGGAGAACCGGCTAGACCAATGGGGCAAGCGACGCAAGAGCCTCATGGAGGACCGTAAGTCGCTGGTGTACGAGAGGGTTCTGGACGACGGTCGGCACGACGCGCTGATGATGAGCGCGGAGAACGCCAAGGCGGGCATCGACACCCGTGACGCCGCGCCGTTCATCGTGGCGAACTCGATGCGCGAGGTGCAGCCGGAGATCAACCTCCTGGTGAGCCCGATCAAGGAGCGACTGGTGTACCGCGCACCCGACCATGCCCCTCAGTGGAAGATGCCGGAGGACAACTCGTGAGTGACGAGACGCGCTTCGTCTACGACGTCGCCCGCGCCGTCGACCCGCTGGGCGACCTGGAGCAAGAGGCGGAGAAGGCGACCAAGCACAACCGTGCCAAGGTCGGCTCGGCCCGCCCCTCCTCCCTGCTGTACACCTATGGCCCCGGCGCGATCATGGACCTGCCACAGTTCACGATCATGCCCACCGGCCTGGACGACTGGGACCGCATCTGGCGGCGCCGCGACTCCGCGCCCCCGCAGATCCACGCCCCGCGCCTACGTGACGTGGTTCGGATGATGCTGCGTTCGCCCGACGTGCAGCTGCGGCCGTATCCCTGGCAGCCGAAGAAGCACATGCGATCCGCCGAAGGCAACGACCTCGGAGTTCCCTCCCGGATCTTCCCGCAATGGCTGCGATGCACGGGCTGCGACATGCTCGGACTGCTCGCTCAGTTCGACTACCGCAACACGCACCCCTTCCGCACCGACCTGGCCGTCTTCGAGCACGCCAAATGCATGGGCCGCGCGGGCGCCAGCTCCCGCAAGCCGATGCGCCGCACCGCCATCCCGGCCCGGTATCTGCTGGCCTGTGTCGACGGACACCTGGACGAGTTTCCGTACGACCTGTGGGTGCATCGCGGACAGCCGTGTAGCCAAGCGGAGCTGCCAGCTCTGAAAATGGTCGACCGGACCGCCGGCAAGGGAGCCTCGGCTGTGATCCACTGCGCATCCTGCGACATGCGGCGGCCCATGAACGAGGCCCAGGGCGAGGCCGGCAGGGCGAAACTCCCGCAGTGCCGCGGACGCCACCCCCACTTGGACGCCTTCGAGCCCAAGGGCTGCCGCAACGAGACCCGGCTGATGCTCGTCGGCGCCTCCAACCTGTGGTTCCCCGCCACCCAGTCGATTATCGTGATGCCGGAGTCCCAGGAGGAGAAAGCCAGCGACCTGGCTGACCGGGTCCGCACCGCGCTTGGCGACAAGCTCGCCAAGTACCGCGACAAGCTGGACCTGATCCGGGACCTTCTTGGCATGGACGGCGGCGTCGACGTCACCGGCCTGTCCGACCACGACCTGGAGCAGGTCCTTCAGGCGGCCTCCGCCCCCACCGACACCCCCGAGGAGCAGGAGGAGAAGCTCCGCGACTGGGACCCGGTCGACCTCCTCGTCCCCGAATGGCGTTACCTGCTGCGTGACATCGTCGGCACGCGCGTCGAGGACCCCAAGAGCGGCCTCACCCTCGCCACTCGTGATCGCGGTGACGCCCTGCAGCCTGAGATCACCCGTGTACTCGCGGTCGAGCGCCTCCGTAAGGTGAATGCCCTGGTCGGCTTCACCCGTATCGACGACATGGACCGCGTCGGCGACCTCCCGCGCCGCCTAGCCCCACTGACGCGTACGTCCCGGCCCAGCTGGACCGTGGCCACCGAGGACCGCGGCGAAGGCATCTTCCTCCAACTCGACGAGAACGCTGTCGCCGCATGGGAGAAGCGTGTCCTGGACACCGACCTGTGGAAACTCCACCGCGAGGCACACCGCAGGAACTTCGAGCGCCGCTTCTCCGACACGGCGGGCCAGATCGACCCCGATAGCCGACTGAAGCCCCCGCGCTACTGGCTCGTCCACACCCTCGCCCATATCCTCATCCGCGAACTCGCCCTGACCTGCGGCTACTCGGCCGCCAGCCTCAGCGAACGCCTCTACGCATGGCCTGCCGCTGAAGGCCGCGACCCTGCGGCCGGCCTTCTCATCTGCACCACCGCCTCCGACAGCGACGGCACCCTCGGCGGCCTCGTACAGCTCAGCGAGCCAACACGCCTCCAGCGGGTCGTCGGCGCTGCGCTGCGCAAGGCCACACGCTGCTCCTCCGACCCCATCTGCTCCAAGCGCACCCCACAGGATCCCGAGGACTTCCTCCACGGCGCCGCTTGCCACTGCTGCGTCATGGCCTCGGAGACCTCCTGCGAGCGCGCCAACCGCTTCCTCGACCGCCGCTTCCTGCTCGACCTGCCCGGCAGCGACCTCGGCTTCTTCCAGGCCCATGAGTGACGCGGACGCGCCACGCCAGCTCGGCCGGCTCCTGACCGGAACTGAGGCCAAGGACATAGCGGACCGCCTGGCCGACGGCGACACTTTGACCACCGCACTCAAGGTTGTCGCGGTCGGCCAGCGAGCAGAGGTCCGGCGGCTACTGGTGGCGGTGGCCCGAGACGTCGGAGCGACGTATCAGCAGGTTCTGGTCCTGCGGGCGATCGAGGGGGCACGGGCACATCCGACCACACTGTCACCGCTGTGGACCATGCCCGGGCACCTCGCCCAGACCGGGCCGCTCACCACCTCAGTCACCCGCCTCGTGGACAGCGCTCGCCACGCGATCACCTGCTCAACCTTCAACTTCCAGCGCAGCTCGGCGCTCTGGGCGTCGCTGCGGACGGCCGCGCAGCGCGACGGCGTCGCCGTCCGCGTCTACATGGACACCCGGGCCGCCGACGGCGGCGGACAACACTGGTCCCCGTCAACCACAGAGGTAGCCGCGCACCTGGCTCCTGCCGAGGTATGGCGGACCAAGGAATTCGACGACGGGTGCGTCCGCAATCATGCCAAGTTCCTCGCCATCGACCACCACCTCCTCCTGGTCACCAGCGCGAATTTCTCCTGGAGCGCAGAGAACAACAACGTCGAGTTCGGCGTCCTCATCGACAACCCGAACCTCACCGAAGCCGTCGAGCGCGAGCTGCGGGAGGCAGAGGGGGCCTTGTACGAGCGGATCTCTTACCCGGTCAACCGCTTATAGATACCGCGCAGCTCTCCAAATGCTAGTCTGGGGGTTCGGCGACGGCCGTGGGTGTTCTGACCTGGGGCGTAGCGCTCGGGGTGGCCCCGTCCGGACGGGCGAGCCGAATGAGACCAGCTCCGCTGGCTGTCACTGCAGCATGAGCTCGGCGAGCCGCTCCCAGTGGCCCGTTCACCATTGGTTCTGAGTTGGTTGCCCGCTCCCCCTTAGCCGCTGGGAGCGGCCTTTCCGTGCCGTCAGGTAGCAATCTTCGGGTTGTCCTGAACACCCTTTATAGGTACGGCAGATGGTGTTTACTGCCTGTCTGATGGGCTGATCACGCGCTTTGAGAATGAGGGGGAGGCAGCAGTGGAGCAAGTAGGGGGCGGAGAGGGTGCCTCCCCGGAACCGTCTGATGTCAGAAACGAGCTCTCTGGGCAGGTGACTGGCCCGGCTATCCAAGCAGGGACGATCCATGGCGGCGTGAATATCACAATGCCGGGCTCGCTGCCGGTAGCCGAGGATACCGATGAGGCCCTCGCCGAGGAATTGCGCAGGTCGTCACAGATCTGGCGAGCCCGGTTCTCCAGTGTCGACTTGGTTAACCTGCCACGGGTGGCGATGCTCACGCAGGGCAACGCGGTGGCGGCTGCGGCACGGAGAGCCGGACTCGACATCACGAGACCGTTTGGCGGGCAGGGGATGGCGCCGGGGGAGTTTGTCCGGATCGTTCGCCCCTTGTTCGAGACATGGGACGCGGAGGCGATGACGCTCTTAGAGCGCACCGCAGATAAGGTGCATCGTGGCCTTCTGGTCTCTTTCGAAAGCGCTATGCGCTGCAGCAACCCGCCCGAGGTTCCGCTGAAGGAGCCGACTGGAGTCCTGACCAAGGATCCTCACCTCATTTTCCCTGTCGGGGCAAGGAAGGTGATCATTACCTTCGACCCGCGTTGGCTGACGACGGCGACGGCGAATACAACGCTTCATGAAGCTGCTCGGAATCCGCTGGTTTTCTCGGGTATCGGAACTGTGGCGTCGGTATCGGAAGAGGGGAACATTCGAATATCCGCGCTTGTGTTCGGGCAGCCGGAGACCTTGGTGCAGGCTCAGTTTGAGTATATGAAGAATTCTGTTCTGCCGGAGCCGCCCGGTTTGACGTTGGCGGACTTTTGTAATGAATTGTCAAGTTCGGAGCTGTTGCAGCTCGACGGCGTTCAATCGCAGGGAAGGGAAAACGTGAGTCGCAAAAGTGTCGCTCTACTATTCGATGAAGATAAAGTGTGCCCGGGCAGATCGATCGAGATGTGCTGACCCAGGTCTCGCGAGTCGTCCCAGAGTATCGGCGTGATCTGGGTATGGCCGTCGCGAGTCTATTCTTCGACGGTAACGGTGCTGCGCCCGCTGACCTCGCTGCTCGTTTCCTTGCCAGGGAACCCGCGCTCTGGAAGTCCCTCACAGTGCCTGGGCTTACTACTCTGATCCGGTCCTGTAACCTCGCTGTCGCTACCGTTTCTGGGCTGAGTGAGGAGCAGGCGGCGGACCTGCACGAGGCGATGCGTGAAGCTGTTGCCAGTTATCTCGGATACGTCGAGGTAGACAAGAAATTGCCCCTGCATGAGCAGCTTCTTCCGGAACACGATGACTACCATGTCGTCGGTGCCGAATTGCGATTGGTCTACAGTGCGGCAAAGCGCGCTCTCGACGAGGCTAATGGTGAAGACCTCGAAGCACCGTTGAATGAATGGCGGCAGGGAGGATTGTTTAGCAGCGTGGAATGGGAAGAAGATCTGGAACAGTCCGCAGTCGAACAAAAGGAGGCGTCGATGATTATAGAGGCTTGGCTGAACGCGCAGTCTGAATGATTCCCGCGGGTCGACCGATTAGAAACCCCCTGCTATGACGCTCGGATTCCGGGATTTGAGGGGAGTCGGCACTGGCATCGACACTGGCTGCAAGAAGGGCACTCCCATACTCCCGGCGGCAGCTGTGCAGCAAGTCGAGTGTGTGATCGCGGCCACCGTGGCAGCCCCCGGACAAGGACTGGCGACCGGCGTTGCCCGTTGGCCGACGGCGTCGAATGCTGCTGTTCTTGAAGGAGTGTTGATGGCTGCTAGTTCAGAGCCTCGGTTGCTGTGGCAGGACCTCCCGCCCGGGGTACGCGGTGAAATCACGGACCGCAGCGGTGCCCCAGTGCTGCGGGCCGTGTCGCAGGAGGGCGGGTTTACGTCGGGTCTGGCTGCGCGGCTCTTGCTGGCGGATGGTCGGCGCTTGTTCGTGAAGGGGATACCAGTGGGGCATCCGCTGGCGGGGATGTATGAGCAGGAGGCGGCCGTTGCGGCGGCTGTTCCGACCGGCTTCTCTTCGCCGGCTCTGCTGTGGTCGGGCGGGATCGAGGACTGGGTGCTGCTGCTTTTCGATGACATTGACGGGCGTCATCCCAGTCTGGCCCCAGGCTCTGCCGATCTTCCGGGGGGCCTGGACACCGTGGCGTCGATGGAGAAGGTGCTGACGCCGTGCGCGTATGCCGGTGCGCGGCCGGTGGCTGAGGCGATGGCCCGGGTTTCGAGCTGCTGGCGGACGCTGGCCGCCGACCGGCCGGGCGACCTCGCCTCGTGGTGCGTGCGGCATATCGCTGACCTGGTCGAGTGGGAGACGCGGTGGATGCCCGCGGCGGAGGGCGACACTCTTCTGCACGCTGATCTGCGGCCGGACAACATGGTGCGCGAGCATGCCACCGGGACCGTGTTCGTCGTCGACTGGGCGTTCGGGTATCGCGGGGCCGCGTGGTTCGACGCTGCCTGGCTTGTCCCGTACCTGATTATGGATGGTCATACGCCAGCATCGGCGGAAGCGGCCTTGGCCGGGGTTCCCGCATGGGAGTCTGCGGATGCCGACACGGTCACGGCACTGGCCGTGTCGGTAGCCGGGCACTGGGAGTTGGCCCGCCGCCGCCCGTCGCGGCCCGCGCTGCGGGCGTATCAGGACCGGGAGGCCGCGGCGGCGCTGGCATGGACGGCGTACCGGACCGGCTGGCGGTGATGAGCCGGTTGTGCCGGTCCGGCTGTGACGCGTCGGCAGGGGCTGTGGTTACGGGGCGGCCAGGAGCTGGGCGAGGGCTGCGGCCAGCGGGGTGACGGCGGCCGGGCCGACCACGATCTGGAAGGTGTCCCGTTCCAGGACTCCCAGGACGGCGGGATGGTCTCGCAGAGCGGTGTCGTCGACGCGGGCGCGGTCGGTGAGGGTGAGTCGTAGTCGGGTGACGCAGTGCGCCAGCGAGACGATGTTGTCGGTCCCGCCCAGCAGGTCGCGCAGGACGGCGGCGGTGCGCACGTACTTGTCCATGGGCTTTTCCTGTGCAGACGATGAGGTCATCGGGCGCCCCACAGATACCGCTCGATGTCGATCTCCGCGTAATGGACTTCGGGCCGGCCGTCCCAGTACGCCTTGCCGACCTCGTGGGCGATCAGCGACCGCAGGCGCAGGTGGGAGTCGAGCCAGGTGCCAGGCAGCCGCCAACGCGACCATTCATCCGGGGCGGTCTGTTCCAGTGCACGGTGGGATCGGGCCAGGGCGTTCCGCCACTCGTGCAGGACCTCGGAGGGCACAGCCGCGGTGTCGTGTTCGTCGGCGTCGGCGAGGAAGGCTCGTATCTCGGCGGCCGTGGCGCGCAGTCCGTTCACCGCTTCGGTCGTGGCCGTGTCGTCGGGAGGGGCCGCCAAAGCGGTCAGGAGGCGGCGGGTGGTCGCCGCTGCGGGCTCGTGTGTCATACCGCCTCCGTTGATCGGCCGCCGGTCAGTGCTTCTCGTGGCGAGAGCTGGCGGACGAGGTGGGGTGGCAGTGCGTCGAGCAGCGTTGGCCAGCCCGAGGCGTCGGTGACGTCGAGCGTGGTGAAGGTGCCAGCGGGGATCCAGACCGGCAGGTTGTCGAGGAAGTGGCGGTAGGCGGTGAGGAAGCCGAGGTCGAACCACAGGATGTAGCGCTCATCGTGCGCGTACGCGGACCGCCGGGATATCGAGGTGCCAGGGTCGGTCAGCAGGACCAGAGTGGTGAGGTCCGGGTGCGGCCCTACGAGGTTGAGGTCGTGGCACAGGGCCAACGCCTGCTCGAAGTCGCGGTGCGGGGCCCGGCCGGTGGCAGCCAGCGCGTAGCGGTAGGCGAGGACTCCGATGTGGCACCGGTCGGAGGCGACGATCACCCCCGGGTGGGTCCGCGACAGGTGCCGGGCGGTGCTGATGCGGTCTCGGGCCTCGTCCAAGAGGAACCGAGCGGTCGCGGTGTCCGAGGAACTGTTCTCCGGGGGCTGGGCCTCGGGGAAGACCAGCAGATGGTGCGGTAACGCGGTCTGGAGTTGGTGGAGCAGGGTGGTCTTGCCGGCGCCCGGCATGCCGTCCAGGACGATCACAGCCGGGGTGTCCCGTCGGATTCGAGAGCGTCCAGAACGCCCGGTGCGAGGGCGATGATCTGGTCGGCGAGCGCGGTGTCGATCTCGATGGCCCACTGCAGGACCCACCGGAAGTAGCGGGCGGTGTGCCACAGCAGGTGCCGGGCGTCCACCTCTGAGAGGCGGCCGAGGCGGGCGCTCTCGTCTTCGTAACCGGACAGGGCGAGGGCCGGGTCGCGGCCGTCGATCAGGCAGTTCTGGACGTACAGATTGGTGAGGTCCTCGTACACGCACCCCACCCCGCAGCCTTCGAAGTCGATCAGGCCAGGCGGCAGGCCGGGGGTGAGCAGGAGGTTGCGGGCGGAGTAGTCGCCGTGGACGAACCCCCTTACGCACACCGTCTGTTGGTCGGGTTCGGTCTTGTCGAGAACTGCGGACAGGCGGGCCCGTACGGGGTGGGCGTCCTCGTCCAAGGGCCGGATGTTGCGGCCGAACGGCGGCAGTTCGGTGAGGGCGTCGGCGGGCAGGGAGTGGAGGCGCGCGGCGACTTCGCCGAGCGTCCACGTTTCGTCCTCGTCGTGCGTGTTGTCGGGGGCGGTGCCGTTCAGGCGGGTGGCGGCCATCCATGAAAGGGCGCCTTCGACATCGTCGTTGCCGAGGACTTCGGGCACGCGCAGACCAGGTACCGACGCGGCGAGGCGGAGGCCGATGGTTTCGCGGCGTGCCCGTTCGGCGGGCCGGTGCGTATAGATCTTCAGGACTGCGGCCTTGGAGAGGAAGACCATGGACCGGCCGCCGTAGCCGACGATCGCTGCCTGGTCGAAGACAGTGTCGAGTGCGGATTCGGCGGCGTGGCGCGCACAGTCGATCTCACTTGCCAGCCGTGCCAGCACCGGGTGCTCGCGGCCGTTCGCCGATGTAGGTGTTTCGCCCATGGTGGGTTCCTTCCGTGTTCGCCATTCGTGGAGCCAGTATGGTGTCTGGCCTGCGAGTTTCTCGATTTCGCCCGACCCGGCCGCCGGTGTTGTCGCCGGTCCTGAGATACCGCGTACGGATCGATAGGCGCGATGTGCCAGTCCGGCTGCCGCTGCCCAGGAGAACTCGGTCTCGATCAGTTGGCGGCCCGCTGTGCCGAGTTGTCGGCGCAGGGGCGCGTCGTCCTGGAGTCGGGCCACCAGACCGGGTATGTCGTCCATGGACGGGGCGGTGGAGACCAGCGCGAAGGTGTCCGGGGCGGGCAGTCCGGCGAATGCCTCGGCTGTGCCGACGACCGGCAGGCCGACGGCCATGTACTGGAGCACTTTCAGCTTCATCCCGCCGCCGGAGTCCAGCGGCGCCAACCCCACCTCGGCTGTCGACAGCGCGGACGGCAGATCCGGTACCGGGCCGTGCAGCCGTACGGTGCTGCCGGTGCCGAGGGCGCGCAGGGCTCGTGGGTACCGGCCGTACACGTCGACGTATCCGCCCCGCGGTGCCAGCGCCGGGGCGAGCCGGGTACGGAGGAAGCCGGCGGCGCGGGCGTTCGGCTCGTAGAAGAGGTTGCCGACGAACGCCGCCGAGCCCGGAGTCTCACGTTCGCGAAGTGGGGTCGGACCGGGCTCCACACCGCACGGCACCACGTGCACCGCCGTCGCACGCAGAGCGGTCGCGAGGTCCGCGTCACGGCGGGTGAAGACCACCACGGCATCTGCCGCGGCCACGGCTGCCGCCTGAAGGACGGCGGCCTGGCGGCACTCCCACTCGGCGTTGCCGATCGTCCGGGCGACGGCGGCCTCGTCGTCGTGCATCTCGTACACGAGGGCGGCCCCGGCGGCGTCGGCGAGGGCGCGCCCGTAGCGGACGGTCAACTGCGTGTTGGACATCACCAGCACATCGGGGGCGAGGTCCTTCACGTGCGCGGTCAGCGGCCCGGTGTCCTCGTACACGGCGTCGTAGGGCAGATAGCGGACCGGGAACGGCCAGCGCCGGGTGGGCCTGGAACGGGGGTTGAGGTCGCACAGCAGCAGCGTCAACTCTACTCCGGCCTCGGCCAGATGCCGGTTCAGGTGCAGTGTGCGGGCGGCGGCTCCGGTCAGCGGGAGGGAGCGTTGGAAGCCGGCGGTGTCGAAGAGCACCGTGACCCGAAGCCTCTGGCGGGATTCAGGCATCGGTCTTCACCGCTACGAAGCCGCTGCTGAAGACGAGGGCGTCCAGGTCGGTGTGGCAGAACGTGGCCACCGCGTGCGCGGGGGTCTCCACTATCGGCTCGGTGTCGTTGAAGGAGGTGTTCAATACGACGGGCACGCCGGTGAGGTCCCCGAACCTGGTGATCAGGCGGTGGAAGGCCGGATGCACGGCCCGATCGACGGTCTGGACGCGCGCACTGCCGTCGACATGGGTGACCGCGCCGAGTTGGTTGCGGCGCTGTGCTCTCACCTGCGGCGCGAAGAGCATGTAAGGGCTGGCTCGATCGACCTCGAACCACGTGTCGGCGCGCTCGGCCAGCACCGCGGGGGCGAACGGGCGGAAGAACTCGCGATGCTTGACCCTGGTGTTGAGCACGTCCCTCGTCGCCGCCCGGCGGGGGTCGGCGAGGATGCTGCGTGACCCGAGAGCGCGGGCGCCGAGTTCGCTGCCGCCGTTGAACCAGCCGATCAGTTTGCCCTGCGCGATCAGTTCGGCCGCCGCGGTGGCCGGGTCGGACTCGCGCCGGTAGGCGAACGGGCGGTGCGGATGCCGCTCCGTCAGGCCGGAGGAGGGGTGTCTGCGCAGCGCGAGATGGATTTCGTCGTCGGTGTAGGCCCGGCCGAACGAGTCCCGTCCGGCCAGTGGCATCCTGGGAATCCGGCCGGTGAGCCGGTGGATGCCATGAAGGGCGTTCCCGAGGGCCTGGCCACGGTCCGAGGCCGGAGGGGGCACGAACAGGTCGGCGCCGGTGCGGCGGCGGATCGCCTCGTTCGCGACGCAGTTCATCGCGACTCCGCCGGCGAAGCAGACGTTGGTCTGGCTGTGCACTGCCATCAGGTGGGTGACGATCCCGGCGAGGGCCTCCTCGGTCTGAGTCTGGACCCAGGCGGCCAGATCGCGTGCCCGTGGCTCGGTCCAGGCGTACGGTCTCCCGAGATCGAGCCCGGACGCGGCGGCGAATTCCGCCAGCCCTCGGTCGTGGGTCCGTGCCAGACGGCCTTCGACCTGGGCGTCGGTGACGTCGAAGAGCGGAAGACCGATGGCCTCGGGGTCGCCGTATGAGGCGAGGGCCATAGTCTTGCCGGACTCCTGCCCGTCGAAGCCGAGCCAGTTCGTCACCGCCTCGTACGTCGCACCGATTCCGCCCGCCCGAGTCCTGCCCGTACGGTTCCCGCCCACCCGGGTGAGCGCCGTACGGTCGGCGAGGAAGTAGCTCTCGGTCTGGTGGTCGTTGCCTGATCCGTCCGCGACCACGACCAGCGCCTCGTCGGCGTTGGACAGGCAGAACGCTCCGTAGGCGTGGGACATGTGGTGGTCGACGGACACGATTCGGCGAGTGTCCATGCCGTAGCGGTCAAGACCGCCCGTGAAGCCGTCCTCCAGACGGGGACCGACGCATGAGAAGACCACGATGCCGACGTCCGCGAGGGTGAGGTCAGCCGCGTCCAGGCAGTAGGCGAGGGCGGCCTGCCAGCCGCCGCTGTACCGAGTGCGGTTCAGGCGTTCCTCGGCGATCGCGACGATCCGGTCGCCGACGACGATCGCGCATCCGCCGTCGTGTCCGAGATTTAACCCGACCGCTATTGGCACGTCACTCATGGAAGACCTCTTTCTTCGTCGCGGACTTCTCCGCGCTCGCGGTGTGTGTGCGTGTCCTGGCCATGGCCAGGCGGAGTCGTTCCGCCCGCAGCCCGACGACCCGCGCGACGTCGGCCACCGCCCCGCGGCGACCTATGCGGCTACGCAGGCGTGCGGGAGCGAGTGCGTCGCGCAGTCGGTAGCTGTCGTAGATGTCCGCGCTGGGGTGGATCGCCAGCAGCCGGGCCACCGAGACGCCGTGCCACAGAGCACGTCCCCGCACGGCGGCGGGCGTCAGGTCGGCCGGATGGATCGCGCGGTGCACCACGGCATCCGGCACGACGACCACCAGATGACCGCTGAGCTGGGCACGGACGGTGAACTCCAGTTCCTCGCAGCTCAGATGGCGCCGACCGGTAACGCCGAGCCGGGTGTCGAACCGCGGCAGCGGACTCCGGCGGATCGCCAGGTTGCAGCCGACCGCCCAGAACGGGGCGGCGAGTTCCGCGGTGGCCTGTGGCCACGTAGGTGGTACGAACAACTGGAGTACGTCGGCGGGTACGTTGGCGGTGGTCCCGCCGGTGAAGTACGGGATCACCTTGCCGCCCGCGCAGTACGCTCCCGTGGTCTTCAGGGCGGCGGCCATCCGCCGGGCCCAGTCCGGCTCGGGACGGGCGTCCGGATCGGTGATCAGCACGATCTCGCCGTGCGCCTGCCGGATCCCGGTATTGCGCGCCCGCGACAGCCCCGGCCGTGCTTCGTGCACGACCCGGCATGGCGTGCGCCCCAACCGGTACGGTCCCGGTGGCAGGACCGGCGCTGGATGGTTGTCCACCACGACCAGCTCAAGGTCCTCGGCCGGATAGTCCTGTGCCCGGACCGCCCTGGCCAGGTCGCCCAAGGCTTCGATATTGCCTCGCACCGCGACCACGATGCTCATCCGCATGCTCGTCCTCCACTGTCGATGTAGCGCCCGGTGGCGCTGGTCGTCTGTCCTCGGGGGAGGGGCGGAGCCTGGGGCCGGGCACGGGGACGCTCGCGTACGGGACAGACCACGGCCTGGTAGTGGACCCCGTCGCGGTCGACGACCTCGAAGGACAGCCGCTTGCCGGCGCGCAGGGCCAGCAGCGCCCGCCAGCGTGCTTCTTCGTCGCCGGTCCACCGGCCGGCCCGGCTGATGTCGGGCCCGTCCAGGAACCGGGCGAACAGTTCCAGCCGGTCGGCGGCCCACGCCACAGCCGCTTCCGGGCCGGAGACGGTAACTCTGCTGAGCCAGAACAGCGGCCGGATGATCGCGCTCTGGCGGTCCGGGCTGTCCAGGATCGCGAAGGCTTCGCAGCGGAAGAGCTGGGACGGCGGCGGGCGGCGCCAGACCCGGTCGATGCTGGCGGCGGCCTGCCTCCGGTCGTCGAACATGCCATGGTGCGGTGGACGGGAGGCGATCACGACGCATCCTCCGGCCTGGCTCCCGGCAGCGCGAGCGACGCCCACACCGTCTTCCGCCCGCAGGAGCCGGGCCGGTATCCCCACCGGTCGGCGAGTGCCTGGACGAGGATCAGGCCCCGGCCGCCTTCGTCAACCTCGGTGGCCTGCCGTATGGCCGGGCGCCCGCCGTTGTCGTCTTCGACCTCCAGCACCGCGTCGCTGTTCTGGACCGTCAGGATCGCGGTCACGCCGCCTGGGTTGCCATGGTGGATGGCGTTGGCGACCAATTCGGTCGCGATCAGTCCCATGTCGTCCGCGACCTCGGGGACACCCCACAGCCGGAGGGCGGCAACGACCGCGTGTCGTACGGGGGCCACGAGGTGGAGCTGCGGGGCGATGTCCACGCAGATTGCCTGCTGGAGCCCAGTGCCGACAGACGCCGGTTCCCCGCTGGGGAGGGTCGCTGTCACCGCTGCCACCACCCCTGCCGGACAACGGCATCGAGGCGCCTGAACGGGGCGTACCGCTGGCTGCGGTGGTCCGTCTGTGCGGTCCCCGCGCTGTGTCGCTCGACCATCTCCGGCATGGCAGCAAGCTTCGACGTGCCATGAACAGAGGACCCGGACAGTTTGTCAGGGTCCTCTGTTCCCGCAGATCAAGGCAGTTGACGAGCCGTCATTCCATGGCTTACACGGCATCCGTGGCGCGGTCGATCGCGTCCAGCACCGCCCCCCATGGCAGATCCCGCCCGGCGGGGGCCGCGCGTGGCTCGTGCAGCGGCCAGATGTCCGGGCCGTAGACGAGGTGAACCTCGGCCTCTCGCAGCGCGGCGATATGGCCCCGCCAGGCGGGGTGGCGGGCGTGAGCGGCGTTCACCCTTGGGAAGACGACGACCGGCAGCCCCAGGGTGCCGATGGCTTCCCCCACCTGCGTCAGCGCCTGGTTGTCGGCGATACCCGTCGCGAGTTTGGCGACCGTATTCGCGCTGGCGGGGGCGACCACGTAGCAGTCCACGCTCGGGTGCGGTCTTGCCTCGCCGGGCAGCCGGGGCTCGTCTCGCACCGGCAGGCGGGTCAGCTTCTCCAGCCGGTCGACCTCACCGTTCATCCGCAGCCACCGGCCGGCCGTCGGAGTGAGCGTCACGGCGACCCGCCACCCACGCGCCATAGCCGGTTCCACCAGCCCCGTGCGCAAGGCTTCGACTCCGCCAGCACTCGTGCCCACGACCCCGAGGACTCCGCGCTTCTTGGTGTTCACTCCACCGCCCTGCATCGTTGAGCCATCATGAACAACTCCGACGAACGAGCGCTGCCGGTGACCGGGAATTGCTTGATCAGGTCGCGCAGCGTGTCCCGTACCCGGGGATTGTTCCGCACGAGCTGTGGCGACGCCTGCTCGGCTGTACGCAGCTCTGCGAACGCGCTGTCGCCCTGGCCCGCCAGTGAGAGGGCACGGGCGTAGTCGATGCGGTGGGAGACACCGCGTTCCGGGGGCATGTGGTCCACATCGATCTCACCGTGCTCCACGACATACGAGATGTTGTCGAGGTCCAGCTCCACCGACAGCCGGTGTAGCACGACATTCGTCGGCCCGAAGCTCGTCTGCCAGTGGTTCTCGTCGGAGCCGAGCTGGTCGGCGAGCACCTCTGCGCTGTTCAGGAGACTCGTCGCCGTGGCCCGGTCCTGATGCCGAGCCGCCGCGATGGCAGCCCGTAGATAGATCATGCCCAGCAGGCTCAGGGCGGCCGGATCGGTCTCATCGACCCGGGCCGACAGCCACGCCGACGCGGTGTTGCCCAGCTCCATGGCGTCGTCATACCGGCCATTGGCCAGCAAGGCATGTGTGCCGGACCGCGCGGCGGACGCCAGGACCAGTGGGTCGCCGGATTCGTCGGCGGCCCGCATGGCTCGTTCGGCGGCGAGCCACGAGATGTCGGACTCCCCGATCTTGGCGAGCGTCGTGGCGGCGAGGTGGTGCACCCGAGCGGAAACGGCCCAGCAGTCCCGGCGTTCCGCAGCGGAGCGCGCGGCGCGGTCCTCAAGCTCCTGGGCGGTCTGGAGGAGGCCGGGGAGCCCGGCGATCACCTTGCCGAGCCGGCCGGACTGGTAGTCGTCCCAGGTCTGTTCTACGAGTTCGGCTGTCGGGCCGGGGCTCGGGAGCTGTGCCTCGGCTTCCGGCCCGAACAGCAACCGGGAGAGACGACGCGGACTCATCAACGCGTCCCGCACGGCCGGGACATCGTCCTGCTGCCTCTCATCCTCCATGAGCACGGGTTGGCCGACCAGCTCTCCGAGCGGCACGCGAAGCACACGGGCCAGTTCGGCCAGCATGTCGATACGCGGCGGCTTGCGCCGACCGGACTCCGCTTTCGCCAGCCAGTCCGTGCTACGGCCGACGAGCCCGGCCAGTACCTGCTGCGTGTAGCCACGGCGTCTGCGGTGGAAGGCGATCCGCTCGCCGATGCTCAGGTGATCTCCGAGACCACGCATACGTGCTGCCTTCCGTGATGTAGGGGCGTTCCCCACGATAGCGACGCGGCAACGTGACGGATGAGGCCGGAGCTTTGGACGATCCTTGCGCTGCACGAGCTCAGCGTGAGGGCAGTGGTGTGCGGAGGCACGGACGATCTGTCCGGGACTGAGCAGTCAGCGGAAGCTACTTGCGAACGGCCGGGCACGATGAGCTGCGCGGCGATTGATGACGATAGGCAAACTGCGCTGTGCGGGCGGGAGCGTTCCACCTGGTGTGGATGCGGATCAGGTTGATGGCGGTCGCGGTGAGGATGAGCGTGAGCTGCGAATTGGCCATGCCGATGCAGCGGGTTCCGCGGACTCCGATGATGGCGACGGCTTGGAGGATGGTGCCTTCCACGCTGACGCAGGCCGCGCAGCGGTCCTTTCACCCATCTCGGGTTGCCGTTGGAGAGTCTCGTCCGGCACAGCCTGGAACTGGCCCGCGCGTACAGTGCTCAGAACCGCACGGACGAAGCTCTCGCCCTCGTCCTGGACGCGGAGGAGCTCGCGCCCGAGCAGATCCGCTACCACTTCATCTCTCGCCACCTGGTGACCGTCTGGGTACGGCAACAGCGTGGCAAGCCGAGCCATCTGCTGGCCGGCGTGGCTCAGCGGCTACGCGTCATCGGGTGATTGGTGCGCGACGGCTACAGTCGTTGCCATGAGCGACTCCGAAGCCCACGAGGCGGTAGCCCGGCCCCGCACCGCCGCCGGGGTGCTGTTCTTCGACGAGGCCGGGCGCGTGCTCCTGGTCAAGCCCACGTACAAGCCCGGCTGGGAGATCCCCGGCGGCTACCTCCACCCGGGCGAGACCCCGAGCGAAGGCGCGGCTCGGGAGGTCAAGGAGGAGATCGGCATCACCCCGCCCATCGGCCGCCTCCTCGTCGCGGACTGGGCACCCCACCCGGCCGAGGGCGACAAGCTGCTGTTCGTCTTCGACGGAGGCATCCTCTCGGCTGACCAGCGAGCCCAGATCGTCCTGGACGGGGTGGAAGTCGACCAGTTCGCGTTCCACCAGGCCGACCAGATCGACGGGCTGCTCATCCCTCGGCTGGCCCGCCGTGTCCATGCGGCGATCGGTGCTCGTGCGCGATCAGCAACCGCCTACCTTGAGAACGGGGCGGGCCGCGGCGCCGAGGGCTGATCCGCGCGTTTCTAGGCAGCCTGGGTTGCGGGGCGTTTGAAGACCTGGAGTCCGTGCCATACGACGTGGTCGGGGTCGATGCCGGGCAGTCCGGGGCGGGGCGTGGTGACGGGCCGGCCGTGGAGAGCGTCGATGGCCCGGCCCGCGTGGCTGCGCGCTACGTAGGACTGGGAGACCTGTATGTGCAGGGCGGGTGTCAGCCCAAGGACACCCAGATCGAACAGGGCGTGGTGCAGGGAGCACAGTGCCAGGCCGTTGTTGACCGCGTCCGGGCCGTCCTGGCTGTGCCACCGGACGTGTGCGGCTTCGAGTCCGACGGGGTTACGTCCGAGCGCGCCGTCGAAGCCGCAGAAAGCGCAGGCGTACGCGTACGCCTGAAGGACCTCCTCCGCGAACCCGGCCCGCCGACGGCGTTTCTTCGCCGGCCCGTGGTGCGCCGCGCTCTCCAGCCCGAGCAGGTCCAGGCCGACGGCGTCGCAGATGGCGGTTTCCAGGGCTGGGGTGAAGTGCTGGTCGAGCAGGAGCCGGGCTGCCGCCGCCAAGGTGCCCGGACCGGCCAGCAGGCCCTCGATGTGAGGATGCAGCCGGCCATGGGCTCCCCTGGTACGCAGCCAGCCTCCGCGTTCCGGGGCATCCGGGCCGATGGGGTTGCCGTCCCGGTCCCGCAGGTTCCACAGATCACGCTCAAGATGGACAAAGGGCATGGCGGCCCGGTCCCTGGCCCTCGAACGGTTCGCCATCGACGGCCCGAAGTCATTGATCAGCCGGCTGACGGGCTCTTCGGCTTCGTCATACGTGACCGCGGTGCTTCCCGAAGCGGCGAACCGCCCCAGCAGCCACAGCACGAGCAGCGGCTTGTGCGGGGCGCGGCGGTTGCCTATCTGGGCGCGCCGCAACGTCGCCAACGCGCTCAACAGTTCGTCACCTGTCACACGGCCACTCTCCCATCAACCGGCAGACAGAACTGTTGTGTACCTGGCGAGCAGAGGAGCCGACCTCCACGGTCGGTCAGGTCGGCCGAGGCTCATGGGCCGGTCTGTCTTCCTTGCTCCTTCCCACCTGCGGCGGTGCTCGTGGTCGCTGCTGGGGTGGTGGCCCACGGCTTCGGCGAGGCTCCTTCGCTCACGACCAGGTCGTCAGCCCCTCTGAAGGTCGTCCGCGACTCGTGCCGCCATGTCGCGGGCCAGTTCCAGGCGAGGGTTCTCGGGGTGGGCGTCCGAGGCCAGGATCTTCGCGCAGACGAACAAGGTCATCAGCTTGCCGTCCCGGCTCTCCAAGTTGTCGCGCCGTTCGTGGCGGACGCGCTCGGCCAGCGCTGGGACGGCTAGTGAGTTCCCCCACAGCGACGCCGCGTCCAGACCTTGAGGGGCCATGCCCCAGTCCTCCCAGTCGAACAGGCAGAACCGTGGTCCCGTCATGTTCGCCCAGTTGAGGTCGGCGTGTGCCGGCCGCCACTGGCGCAACGCCGTGTCGGTTCCGGCAGGGAGGAACCGCTGGATCGCCTCAGTAACACCGCTCTGGGTGATCGTGACGGTGTCCGGGGTGGCCACGCGCCTTGTCTGCTGGATGGCCAGCGCGTCCAGCGACGTATTCAGCGCCTGCCACCAGTCGTCCGGCAGGTGGGGGTCGGTGGCTAGGACGCTGCTGCCGATCGGCGCTCCAGGCAGGAGGTCCGTCTCGTCGGCCCGCCACATCACGGCGTCATCGGGCTCACGCCAAGCCGTGCCCCGGTGCCATTGGGGCCTGGCCACCCCGTCCAGCAGGGCGGCGCATTCGGTTCCATTCCAGCCCTGGCTCCCGATCTTGTCGAACCGGCGCCGCTCGATCCGCACCCAGGTGCCACGGTCGGTACGCGCACCGAGCGAGCGCCGTTTACGTACCTGCGTCTCCCGGTCCAATGACGTTTGGAAGGCGCGCTCAACCTGGGCGAGTACCTCGTTGACCGGCTCAACTCGCAGGTCCACGTGGGGTGTAGCGGACAGAGAAGACGGCACTAGACCTCCATGGCGACGGAACGACGCTAGCAAGAAGGGGCATGCGAGTTCCCAGAGGGAGTGGAAGAGCTCTTCTCGCGGCGGACTGCGCCACCAAGGCCACCTCTCCGAAAGGGAGTTGGTGCTGCGGGCCGACTGGGACAAGAACCCCGCTGAGACGTGGACGCATGACCTGCGCAATGTCCGCTACTGAGACCGCGTCCCACGACACGAGGCACTGGCCCGTGTCGTGGGACGCGACCCGCGGCCGGTTACGGGGTGAGCCGGTTCGGTCCGCGGAAGAGGAAGGTGGCCTCGCGGATGGAGTCCAGGCCGAGCATCACCATCAGCACCCGGCCGAGGCCCATGCCGAGCCCGCCGTGCGGCGGGCATCCGTACCGGAACGCGTTCAGGTAGTCCTGCAGCGGCTCGGGGCTCATGCCCTTCTCGGCGGCCTGCTTCAGCAGGACGTCGTACCGGTGCTCACGCTGGGCGCCGGTGGTGACTTCCAGCCCGTTCCACAGCAGGTCGAAGCTCAAGGTCACGCTCGGGTCGTCGGTCGGCCGCATGTGGTAGAAGGGCCGGATGCCGACCGGGTAGTGCGTGATGAACACGAACTCGTGCCCGGTGGCCTCCTTGATGTGAGTCGAGATGCTCCGCTCGCCCTCCGGGTCCAGGTCCTCCTTGATCCCCTCCGGGTCCCAGCCGCCCTTGCGCAGGATCTCGTGCGCTTCGGCCATCGTGACGCGGGGGAAGGGCGTCGTGGGAACGGTGATCTCGACGCCGAAGTGCTCGGCGATCGCCTCACCATGCGCGTCGGCGACCTTGGCGATCGCGTGGGCGAGCATCTGCTCCTCGAACGCCATCACGTCCTCGACGCCGTCGATCCAGGCGAGCTCCAGGTCGACGCCTGTGAACTCGGTGGCGTGCCGGGACGTGAACGACGGCTCAGCGCGGAAGACTGGCCCGATCTCGAAGACCTTGTCGATGCCGGCCGAGATCGCCATCTGCTTGTAGAACTGCGGCGACTGCGCCAGGTAGGCGCTGCGGTCGAAGTAGCCGAGCCTGAAGACCTCAGCGCCGGACTCCGAGGCGGTGCCCATGAGTTTGGGGGTGTGCATCTCCGTGGCGCCCTGCGCGTAGGCGTACTCACGCATCCCCTGCTCCAGGGTGGTCTGCACGGCGAACATCAGCTGGGTGGAGGGACGGCGGCGCACGTCCAGGAAGCGCCAGTCCAGTCGCTGCTCCACGCCGGTGTGCTCGTCGATCGGCAGCGGTGTGGCGGCTCGGTTCAGGACCTCGACCGTCTCGGGGACGATCTCCAGGCCGCCGAGTTTCACCTGGGCGGCGTCGACGACGCGGCCGGTGATGCGGACGGCGGATTCGGGGGTGAGGGCTTCGAGCTGGGCTTCCAGGGGGCCGCCGTCGCGCTTGTGGGTCACCTGCGCCATGCCGGTGTTGTCCCGCACGATGACGAACTGCATTTTGCTCTGCAGGCGGAGGGTGTTCACCCATCCGCAAACGGAAACGGTATGGCCGACGTGTTGTCGCAGGTCGGAGACGTGTACGCCGCTGTGGATCATTTCGGTCCTCCGAAGGACGTCGTCATGATCCCTTGGGAGTGCGGGCGAGAAGGGCAACTCGCGGTACCACCGCACTTTCGCCGCCACCAGGTGGCGGCCTCGTTCGGGCCTGGTGACGGGGGCCGGCCGGCGGGGCATCGGACCACCAGCCGGGGTCGTTCCTCCCCGCGCTCAGGAGGGTCTTCACCTCGGGGTGCGAGACCGCCTTCGCAGCTACCGGCGGTTCTCTCGGCTCGCGTGATCCCTGGCTACTCGTCTCCGTCAACGCGTTGCCCAGAAGGATACGGATACCGCGACCGAGCCCGCAATCAAGTAGAGCCCTACGGCCGCCCTACGCCTGGTCCTGGAGGCCGGGAATCAGCCTGCTCCCGGCCTCGCGGGCTACGGGCGCGAGAGGCGCGGGGCCACGGCCCGGCGGCCCGACAGCCGAGGTGGTCGGGCGCGGACGGGGGCGAGAAGGAATGAGAACCGGACGATTTCTCGACACGCATCCGGCGAGGGACGACGAGGTATTGCGGCGGGTCCTCGAAGACGCCTCAATGGGTCGCTGGGAAGGCCCACGCGACCTGCTGACCTCCACCGGCTCGGACTGGGACCGCCGGATCTTCCGCCTCCAGGCCCTCGCCGAGGCCGGGGCGCGGCTCAGGTTCGCCGACACCTGGGCGAAGGCCGAACCGCGCTCACCGCACGCCCTCGCCCTGCTCGCCAACGTGCAGGCCCTGCGCGCGATGATCGCCGGACGCGACGCGGGCCGTGCGCTGATGGAGGACGCCTGGGCCACTTGCCGCACCACGCTGGACGTGTGGCCGCAGGACGTCGCCCCTCTCGTCGTCATGCTCGCGCTGCTGCGCACCCACGCCCCCAACCGGAACACGCTCGGCCGTGTGTGGGAGGAGATCAAGCAACGCGACCCCTGGAACCGCGAGGCGCACCACGAGGTCGTCGCCTACCTGCTCCCCCGCAACCACGGCACCCAGGGCGAGGCCGCGTGGTGGGCCGAGGAACAGGCATCCGCCGCCCCCGGAGGCTTGCCCATCGCCGTCCTGCCGTTGGTCGTCCTGGCGGAGGCGCACCGGTCCCGCCAAGAGCAGGACCAAACGTCCTACGGCTTGACGATCCACCCCTGGGTCGAGTGCCCGCAGATCGACCACGTGCTGGAGCACTGGTGGCGCTACCGCGCCCCGCGCCCCCACGCCTGCTTCGCCGATGACGCCAACTACCTCGCCCACGCTCTGTCGTTCGCGAACCGCCACAACGAGGCCCTGGAGGTCTTCGACGCGATCGGCCCGTACGCCACGCGGGTCCCGTGGTCGTACTGCGGCCAGGCCCGCGAGCTGTTCCTGCGGCACCGCGCCTGGGCCTACAGCCCGCCGCGGCGCCGGCGCCACTGAGCACCCCGCCCCACCCCTCTCCGGTATCTCACGTACGAAGGACGGACTCCCTGTGCCTCTCGATGTCTCCCGCGTCTCCGACGAGGAACGCCTCAAGCAGCTCGGCTACCAGCAGACGCTCTCCCGCTCGATGTCCGGCCGCGCCAACTTCGGTGTCAGCTTCACGATCATCTCCATCCTGTCCGGCTGCATGACCTTGTACGGCTATGGCATGAACACCGGCGGGCCGGCGGTGATCATGTGGGGCTGGTTGCTCGTCGGCGTCATGACGCTTCTCGTCGGGCTGTCGATGGCCGAGGTCTGCTCCTCCTACCCCACCAGCGCGGGCCTGTACTTCTGGGCGCACCGCATGGCCCCCAAGCGCACGGCGGCGGCGTGGGCGTGGTTCACCGGCTGGTTCAACACCCTCGGCCAGATAGCTGTCACCGCGGGCATCGACTTCGGCGCCGCCAACTTCCTCAACGCCCTTCTCGACCTCCAATTCGGCTACGCCGCCACGCCCGGCCACACCATCACGCTGTTCGGGATCATCCTCGCCCTGCACGGCGTCCTGAACACCTTCGGCGTGCGCATCGTCGCCCTCCTCAACGAGGTGTCCATCTGGTGGCACATCCTCGGCGTCATCGTCATCTGCGGCGCCCTGGTGCTCGTCCCCGGCCACCACCAGTCGACCCACTTCGTGTTCGGCGAGTTCGTCAACAACACCGGCTTCTCGTCGAGCGTCTACGTGGTGCTGCTGGGCCTGCTGATGGCGCAGTACACCTTCACCGGCTACGACGCCTCCGCCCACATGACCGAGGAGACCATCGACGCCTCCACCGCCGGCCCCAAGGGAATCGTCCGCTCGATCCTCGTCTCCCTCGTGGCCGGATTCGTTCTCCTCTTCGGCTTCACCTACGCCATCCAGTCCTACGAGGGCGCCCTCACGACGGACACGGGGGTGCCCCCGGCGCAGATCCTCATGGACGCGCTTGGCGCGGCGGCTGGCAAATGGCTGCTCCTCGTCATCATCGTTGCCCAGCTCTTCTGCGGGATGGCGTCCGTGACCGCCAACTCCCGTATGATCTACGCCTTCTCCCGCGACGGCGCGCTGCCCTTCTCCAGTACGTGGCACAAGCTCAACCCGGCCACCCGCACTCCCACCAACGCCGTCTGGCTCGCCACCGGCGGTGCCTTCGCCCTTGGCCTGCCCTACCTGTGGAACAGCACCGCGTACGCAGCCGTCACCTCGATCGCGACCATCGGCCTCTACATCGCCTACGTGATCCCCACCTTCCTGCGACTTCGCAAGGGAGACCGGTTCGAGCGCGGCCCTTGGCACCTCGGCTCCTGGTCCACCATCGTCGGCACGATCGCCGTCGCGTGGGTCATGGTGATCACGGTGCTGTTCATGCTGCCGCAGAGCTCACCGATCACCGCGAAGACCTTCAACTACGCACCGATCGCCGTCGGCGTCGTCATCGCCTTCTGCGGCACCTGGTGGCTCACCTCGGCCCGTAAGTGGTTCCTCAATCCTGCCCATCCGCGTAACGCGAGCCCGACTCGCGGGCGTAGCCGCGGAACGATGGGGGCTCGTTGGTAGACCCGGCGTACTCCAAGGCGTGGAGCGGCTGAAAACTTGTCGGCCGAGCCGCCAAGCAGGCAGGTCACTGGGCGTTTTCGCTGGTCGTTGCCCATGCGGAGAAGGCAGTGGCGAAAGCTTGTGTGAACCGTTGAGTCCGTCTGTATGCCGCAGGCCCGACCGGTGTTTCCGGTCGGGCCTGCGGCGTGCTGGGGCCGGTGTCAGCGACGGTGTGCGCGTGGTGTCGCGGGCGCTGAGCGGTGGGTGGGGTTCTGGTGGGGCGTCGTGGTCGGGGGCTTTGTGG
>NZ_LATD01000078.1 GCF_000981895.1 Streptomyces odonnellii
GTCCGTGAGGGGGCCGGCGGCGGGGGTGGCGCGGCCCGGTCGCTCGGACGGTCATGACCATCCGGCGTACGGTCGTCACCATGCGAATTGTGATCGCCGGAGGACATGGTCAGATCGCGCTACGGCTGGAGCGGTTGCTCGCCGGGCGTGGAAACGAGGTCGTGGGCATCATCCGCGACCCCGATCAGTCGCAGGATCTGCGGACCGCGGGCGCCGAACCGGTCGTCCTGGACCTGGAGTCGGCCTCGGTCGAGGAGGTCGCCGCGGTCCTGGAAGGCGCGGACGGCGCGGTGTTCGCGGCGGGCGCGGGCAGCGGGAGCGGTGCGGCGCGCAAGGACACGGTGGACCGCGGCGCGGCGGTCCTCTTCGCGGACGCCGCGGAGCGCGCCGGCGTACGGCGCTATCTCCTCGTCTCCTCGATGGGCGCGGACCCGGATCACCGCGGGGACGCGGTCTTCGACGCGTATCTGCGCGCCAAGGGCAAGGCGGAGGTGTACGTACGGTCCAAGCCTGCCCTCGACTGGACGGTCCTGCGCCCGGGGATGCTGACGAACGACGCGGGCACGGGCCTGGTCCGGCTGGCGGAGTCGGTGCAGCGCGGTGCGGTGCCCCGTGACGATGTGGCGGCGGTCCTCGCGGAACTCCTGGACACCCCGGCCACGACGGGCCTCACCCTGGAACTGACCAGCGGGCCGACCTCGGTGGCCGAGGCCGCGAAGACAGCCGACCGCTGAGCCGGGGCCGGGCCGCACGAAGCCTTCCTCAACTCCCTGGTCGGCCATGCCTGTTCGGCGCCGACCAGGACCTGCGGGCGCGGGCCCATGACACGGTGCACGGCGGCAGGGGCCCATGGCACACAGCGCACAAAATGGCCCCTGTTCTGCGTTTCCGCAGATCAGGGGCCATCTCTTTTATCGCGTGGCGGCGCCAGGATTCGAACCTGGGTAGGCTAAGCCGACGGATTTACAGTCCGCTCCCATTGGCCACTCGGGCACACCGCCATGGGATGTCGCTGCCGACCGAGTGAGCCGCTGTGAGGCGGTGCTCCGTGGCAACGACGTAAACGATACCCGATGCCCAGGGGTGCTCCGCCACCGGATTGATCAGCGCTCCGGGCGGGTGCGGGTGACTAGGCTTTACGGCAGCGACCGGCGGTGTCCGGCCGCTCAGCGAGCATGCGACGAGCACCCGATGTGCACCCGGCGAGCATCCGGGCCGCACCGATACAAGGAGCCACAGGACATGGCCGACTCCAGTTTCGACATCGTCTCGAAGGTCGAGCGGCAGGAGGTCGACAACGCCCTCAACCAGGCCGCGAAGGAAATCTCGCAGCGTTACGACTTCAAGAACGTCGGGGCCTCCATCGGCTGGTCCGGCGAGAAGATCCTGATGGAGGCGAACTCGGAGGAGCGGGTCAACGCGATCCTCGATGTCTTCCAGTCGAAGCTGATCAAGCGCGGGATCTCCCTGAAGGCGCTGGACGCCGGCGAGCCCCAGCTCTCCGGCAAGGAGTACAAGATCTTCGCCTCGATCGAGGAGGGCATCTCCCAGGACAACGCCAAGAAGGTCGCGAAGATCATCCGCGACCAGGGCCCCAAGGGGGTCAAGGCCCAGGTGCAGGGCGACGAGCTGCGGGTCAGCTCGAAGAGCCGCGACGACCTCCAGACGGTGATCGCACTGCTGAAGGGCCAGGACTTCGACTTCGCCCTCCAGTTCGTGAACTACCGGTGACCGAGTGATCCGACCCGCACGGTGGTGTCCGAATTCCGCCAGCTTCGCGGGCTCCGGAGGCAGAGACTCGTCACTGAGGCACCGAGGAACACGGTGCGAGGAGAGGAACGGGTCATGGCTCTGACCGTGTACACGAAGATCGGCAGTCCGCTGGGGGAGCTGCTGCTGGTCGGCCTGGAGTCCGCCACCGCCAAGGGCGGTGTCGCACTCGCCTCGGTCTCCCTGCCCGGGCAGAAGGGCGCGGCCGTCGTGCGGGACGTCTGGGTCCGGGCGCCCGAGGCTTTCGAGGAGATCGCCGGGCAGTTCAGGGCGTACTTCGACGGAACGCGGACACGGTTCGATCTGGAGTACGTGGACGGCGGTACGGACTTCCAGCGGCGGGTCTGGCAGGCGCTGGACGCCATTCCGTACGGCGAGACCGTGACGTACGGGCAGATCGCCGCGCGGGTCGGCTCCTCCGGGGCCGGGGTTCGGGCGGTGGGTACCGCGATCGGGCGGAATCCTCTGCTGGTCGTGCGGCCGTGCCACCGAGTGATCGGCGCGGACGGAGCGCTGCGCGGGTACGCCGCCGGGCTGGAGCGCAAGGAGCGCCTCCTCGGCCTGGAGGGTGCTCCCGTGTCATGAGCGGAGAACTGTTCCCCAGGCCGCGGGCGGTCATCGCGCCCGGGGTCGTGCATGTCCCCGACTGGCTGTCGGAGGAACGGCAGCGGGAGCTGGTGAGCGCCTGCCGCGAGTGGGCCCGCGGTCCGGTACCGATCCGGCACACGGTGCTGCCGAACGGCGGTGTCATGTCCGTACAGACCGTCTGCGTGGGCTGGCACTGGCAGCCGTACACGTACACCCGTACCGCCGGGGATGTGAACGGGGCCCGGGTCGCCGAGTTCCCCGACTGGCTCGTACGGCTGGGTCGTGCCGCGCTCACCGAGGCGTACCGCGACCCGGCGGCCGGTGCGGCGTACACCCCGGACACCGCGCTGATCAACTTCTATGAGGGCGGCGCGAAGATGGGGATGCACCAGGACAAGGACGAGAAGTCCGACGCGCCGGTGGTGTCCCTGAGCATCGGCGACCGGTGTGTCTTCCGCTTCGGCGGTACGGAGAACCGGGGGCGGCCGTACACCGATGTCGAACTCTCCTCCGGTGACCTCTTCGTCTTCGGAGGAGCGTCCCGCTTCGCCTACCACGGCGTGCCCAGGGTCTTCCCCGGTACGGCCGACCCGGCGACCGGCCTGCGCGGTGGGCGGCTGAACATCACCCTGCGGGAGACGGGCCTCGGCTGAGGCCCTTCCGGCTGGGTCAGCGGGACCGGGAGTGGCCGAAGAGGAGCCTGTATATGACGAGCAGGACGAGCGCCCCGCCGATGGCGGCGCCCCAGGTCGCACCGTCGTAGAAATCCGCGGATATGGGCCGGTCGAGCCACCGGGCCGAGATCCAGCCTCCGATGAAGGCGCCGACGATACCGATGACCGTCGTGCCGATCAGCCCGCCGGGGTCGCGGCCGGGAAGCAAAATCTTCGCGATGGCTCCGGCGATCAGTCCGAGAATGATCCAGCCGAGAATGCTCATACGCCGAACCTGCCTTTCGTGCTGTTGCCCATCAGGACGCCGGGGAAGCCGGGCGCGGTTGCGACACGGCCGCCGGGAACGGCGACGGTGGCCCGGCGCACGGCGTACCCACCACACTTCTGCCCCCGCGGGCGCGCGGCAGTGGCGGACTTCGGTAACTGCTCGATCTCGGTCATGAGTTCATGGTGGACCACGGCACGGACAGTCGGCCCGCCCTGTGGACAACTTCGCCCCGCGCGCCCCTGACCTGGGTCAGCGCATCCCGAACCGCTGGTCGGTGGGCACGATTTCCTTGCCGAGCGGCATCAGCGAGATCGGAATCAGCTTGAAGTTGGCGAAGGCCAGCGGGATTCCGATGATGGTCACGAGGAGCGCGATGCCCGTAAGGACATGGCCGAGGGCGAGCCACCAGCCCGCGAGAATCAGCCACAGCACATTTGCGACGAACGACGGTGCCCCGGCTCCGGGCCGTTCGACCGCGGTGTAGCCGAACGGCCACAGCGCGAAGAGACCGATGCGGAAGGCGGCCACGCCGAACGGGATTCCGATGATCGTGACGCACAGCAGCACGCCCGCCAGCAGATATCCGAGGCACATCCAGAAGCCGCACAGAACGAGCCAAATGATGTTGAGGATTGTCTTCATGGTCGGCGACCTGCCATCTGTTCCAGTCGGGCGATGCGCTCCGCCATCGGCGGGTGCGTCGAGAACAGTTTCGCGAACCCCTGTCCCGGGCGGAAGGGATTCGCGATCATCATGTGGCTGGCGGTCTCGATGCGTGGCTCGGGCGGCAGCGGGAGCTGTCTCGTCCCCGCCTCCAGCTTCCGCAGCGCGCTCGCCAGGGCGAGCGGATCGCCGGTGATCTGCGCTCCTGAGGCGTCCGCCTCGTACTCCCGCGACCGGCTCACGGCGAGCTGGATGACCGAGGCCGCGAGAGGCCCCAGGAGCATGATCAGGAGAAACCCGACGATGCCGGGCCCGTCATCGTCGTCGGAACGGCCCACCGGGATGAGCCAGGCGAAATTGACCAGGAACATGACGACCGAGGCGAGGGCTCCCGCGACCGAGGAGATCAGGATGTCGCGGTTGTAGACATGGCTGAGTTCATGGCCGAGCACTCCGCGCAGCTCGCGCTCGTCGAGTATCTGGAGGATCCCCTCCGTGCAGCAGACCGCGGCGTTACGGGGATTGCGGCCCGTGGCGAAGGCGTTGGGTGCCTGGGTCGGCGAGATGTACAGCCGCGGCATGGGCTGGCGGGCCGCGGTCGACAGCTCGCGGACGATGCGGTAGAGCTGCGGCGCCTCGAACTCGCTGACGGGGCGGGCGCGCATGGCGCGCAGCGACAGCTTGTCGCTGTTCCAGTAGGCGTACGCGTTGGTCCCGATGGCCACGACAAGCGCGACGATCAGGCCCGTACGGCCGAAGACGCTGCCGATCCCGATGATGAGTGCGGACAGTCCCCCGAGGAGTACGGCGGTCCTCAACCCATTGTGCCGGCGGTGCACGGTACGCCCTCCAGGTCGTGCGGCAGGGGGACCCTTTTCTGGTGCTTCTCCACTCTCCAGTGGACCCTTCCGTACTGGTCAACGCCAGGCGAGCGGTGCGGGTTCCCTTGCGCGCGCGGACCCGGGCGTACGCCGTCCGGGTGGCGGAGCGCGGAGGAGAGCGGTGTGACGGGACGGGGTTCGTGGTCCCGGTGGTCTTCGGCTGGTCTCAGAAAAGGCCGGTGGCGGCGAAGCGCAGCACCAGTTGGGGTGCTCCTGAGAGGGCGAGCGCTGCCACGGCGGTCAGGGCGATGGCCGCGGTGAGGGCTGCCGGGGCAGGGCGTATGACCAGTTCACCCGCCCCTGAGGGCTCGCCTGTGCCGTCGCCTGTGGGGGTGCCCTCCGGGGCGCGGAAGAGGGCCGCCGTCCACTGGAGGTAGTAGTAGAGCGCGATCACCACATTGACGGCCATGACGACCGCCAGCCAGCCGAGCCCCGCGTCGACGGCCGTCGAGAAGACGGTGACCTTGGCGAAGAGGCCGATGATGCCGGGCGGCAGCCCCGCCAGGCACAGCAGGAAGAAGCCCATCGCGAGGGCGACGGCCGGCCGCTGGGAGGCGAGGCCCCGGTAGTCGGAGAGGCGGTTCAGCGGCTTCGTACGCGTCACCAGAACGACGACGGCGAAAGCCCCCAGGTTGACGATGGCGTACATCAGGGCGTACGCGACGGTCGACCCGATCCGTGCCGTGTCCGCGTAGCCCGCGGCGGCGATGGGCACCAGGAGGTAGCCGGCCTGGCCGACGGACGACCAGGCGAGCAGCCGTACGGCGCCGCCCGCGCGCGTGGCCGACTGGCGCAGCGCCGCGGTGTTTCCGACGGTCATGGTGAGCGCGGCGAGCACCGCGAGGACCGGCCCCCAGACGTGCGCGTACGAGGGGAAACCGATGACGGTCACCAGGATGAGGCCCGAGAAGCCGACCGCCTTGCCGACGACGGAGAGATACGCGGCGATGGGCAGCGGCGCGCCCACATAGGTGTCGGGGACCCAGAAGTGGAAGGGGGCCGCGGCCGCCTTGAAGGCGAACCCGACCAGGGTCAGGGCGACGCCCGCCGTGGCGAGGGTGACCAGTTGGGCGGGGACGCCGCCGTCCAGGCGCGCGGCGACCTGAGTGAGGTGGAGGGTGCCCGTCGCGGCGTACACGAAGCTGACGCCCAGGAGCATCACGGCCGTCGCCGTGACGGAGGAGAGGAAGAACTTCAGCGCGGCCTCGGAGGAGCGCCGGTCGCCGCGCCTCAGTCCCACCAGCGCGAAGGCGGGCAGGGAGGCGACTTCGAGTGCGACGACCAGGGTGGCGAGATCGCGCGAGGCGGGCAGCAGGGCCGCGCCGGCCGCGGAGGCGAGCAGCAGGAACCAGTACTCCCCTACGGGGAGTTCCCGGATACCGCTGAGCGAGAGCAGCGCGGTGAGCAGCGCCCCTCCGAGCACCAGCAACTGGATGACCAGCGCGAAGTGGTCCGCGGTGTAGCTGCACACCGTGGGGTCGGCGGGAAGGCAGAAGGTCGTACGGTCACCGTCGCGCAGCGGCAGCAGCGTGAGGAGGGCGGCGACGAGACCGGTGATCGTCAGGGCGCCGAGGAGCGGCTTATGGTGCTCCGGTACGAAGAGATCGGCGACCAGGACGACCAGAGCGGCCACCGCCGTGATGGTCGGGGGCGCGATCGCGAGCCAGTCGATGGACTGGACGAGCCCGGCGGCGCTCGCGACGCTCCCGGCGGCGGCCACGGTCACGACTTGCCTCCTGCGAGAAGCTTCTGCACGGCGGGGTCGGTGAGACCGAGGAGGGCCGCGGGCCAGAGTCCGGCGAGTACGGTCAGGGCGACGAGCGGGGTCCAGGCGGCGAGTTCGTACGTCCGGACATCGGCGAGGTGCGGCGCTTCCGGCGGTTTGACGCCCATACAGACCCGGCGTACGACGATCAGCAGATACGCGGCGGTGAGCAGGGTGCCGAAGCCCGCGATCACCATGAAGGTGAGGAACGCGGGGCGGCTCAGCCCGTCCGCGGGGTCGAAGGCGCCGAACATCGTCAGCATCTCGCCCCAGAATCCGGCGAGTCCGGGGAGTCCGAGCGAGGCGACGGCCGCGAAGGCGAGCAGACCGCCGAGGCGGGGCGCGCGGCCGTAGAGCGCGGCACCGGTGGCGCCGGCGAGGGTGTCCAGGTCGGCGGTGCCGTACCGGTCCTTGACCGCTCCGACCAGGAAGAACAGCAGACCGGTGATCAGACCGTGAGCGATGTTGGCGAAGAGCGCGCCATTGACGCCGGTGGGGGTCATGGTCGCGATGCCGAGCAGGACGAAGCCCATGTGGCCGACGGAGGAGTAGGCGATCAGCCGTTTGAGGTCGCCGCTCGCGCCCTGCCCGGCGAGTGCGAGACAGGCGAGGGATCCGTAGACGATGCCGACGACGGCGAAGGCGGCGAGGTACGGCGCGAAGATCCGCAGCCCGTCCGGGGCGATGGGCAGGACGATACGGACGAAACCGTACGTACCCATCTTGAGCAGTACGCCGGCCAGGAGCACGGAACCAACGGTCGGGGCGGCGGTGTGAGCGTCCGGCAGCCAGGTGTGCAGCGGCCACATCGGAGTCTTCACAGCGAGCCCGATGCCGATCGCCAGAACGGCGATGACCTGCACGGATGTACTCAGCCCCCGGCCGTTGTCAGTGGCGAGTGCCACCATGTCGAATGTGCCTGCGCGGAGCCCGATGAGCAGCAGGCCGAGCAGCATGACCACGGAACCGAGCAGCGTGTAGAGGATGAACTTCCAGGCGGCGGCCTGCCTGCCGCCGGTGACTCCTTCCGACCCGCCCCAGCGGGCGATCAGGAAGTACATCGGGATCAGCACCATCTCGAAGGCCAGGAAGAAAAGGAGCAGATCGAGGACGGCGAACGTCGCCAGCGTGCCGGACTCAAGGACGAGCAGCAGGGCGACGAATGCCTTCGGCGAGGGGCCGGCAGGCAGCTTGAAGTAGCTGTAGAGCGCGCAGAGGAAGGTCAGCAGCGCGGTCAGGACCAGAAGGGGGAGTGAGATGCCGTCGATGCCGAGATGGATCCGGATGTCGAGTGCCGCGATCCAGCTCACGTCCGTCGTGGCCTGCATCCTCGACGGGTGGGCGTGGTCGAAGCCGAGTGCCAGGACGATCGCGGCGATGAGGATCGCGCCGGTCACGGTCACGCCGTGGCGCAGCACGGCCTGGTCGGGGCTCTTGCCCCGCAGTCCGGGCGGGGCCGGGAGGAGCGCGGCCACGGCGCCGATGAGCGGCCCGGCGACGATCAACGCGAGAAGGAACTGCATCACGGACTCACTGATATCGATCACGGCTCACGCTCCGGCTGCGACGAGTACGGCGGCGACGGCCAGGACGACGGAGCCGGCGAGCAGGGCGCTCACATAGGTCTGCACATTGCCGGTCTGCGCGCGGCGTACGGCGGCGCCGAGCCAGCGCGTGCCGGTGCCCGCTCCACGTACGTAGGTGTCGACGACCTCGCGGTCCAGGAAGCGGACCAACCGGGCGGCGGCCAGGACGGGGCGTACGAACAGGCAGTGGTAGACGGCGTCGAGATGGAAGCCGGTCGCGGCATGCCGGTGGAGCGGGCCCAGCAGCAGCCGGCTGGGGTCGGCCGGGTCGGGGGCCGTCGCGGGCGAGCCGTAGACACGGGTGTGGATCTCCATTGCCTCCACCTCGGCGAGGGCGGGCTCGGCGTCCGGGTGGGCGATGACGGCGTCGATCGGGGTGCGGGCCGCGAGCGCCGTGGTGTGGCGCCAGCAGCCATAGGTGACCAGACCGCCGACGAGGACGACTCCGGTGCCGAGGACGGAGGTGGTGAGGTTCGGGGCGAGGCTGTGGCCGTCGAACCACTTGGGGAGATAGCCGACGGCCAGGCTCAGGCCGATGGAGGGGATGGCCAGCACCCAGAGGACGGCGTTCATGGCAACGGGCTGCTTGCCGTGGTCGGGGGCCTCGGCGCCGCGGCCGCGGAAGGTCAGCAGCCACAGGCGGGTGGCGTAGGCGGCGGTGAGGAGGGCGGTGAGCAGTCCGGCGATCAGTACCGTCCAGCCGACGGCCCCGGGGGCGTTGCCGTACTCGCCCAGGGCGGCGTGCTCGGCGGCGACGAGCACCGATTCCTTGGAGAAGAAGCCCGCGAAAGGAGGGATCGCGGCGAGGGCGAGCAGGGCGACCGCCATCGTCCAGTAGGCGTCTGGGATGCGCCGGGGAAGGCCGCTCATCCGGGACATGGCGGCCAGTGAGTTGGTGCCGGCGGCATGGATGATCACACCGGCGCCGAGGAAGAGGAGGGCCTTGAAGACGCCGTGTGCGAGGAGGTGGAAGACGGCCGCGCCGCGGTCGCCGACGGCCAGGGCGCCCGACATATAGCCGAGTTGGCCGATGGTCGAGTAGGCGAGGACCCGCTTGATGTCGTCCTGGGCGAGGGCGGCGAGCGCCGAGCCGACCATGGTGACCGCGGCCAGCGCGCCCAGGACCACCATCGCGGCCGAGGAGGCGGCGAAGACGGGGAGGAGCCGGGCCACGAAGTAGATACCGGCGGCGACCATCGTCGCGGCGTGGATTAGCGCGGAGACGGGCGTGGGGCCCGCCATCGCGTCGGGCAGCCAGGTGTGCAGCGGGAACTGGGCGGACTTGCCGGCCACGCCCGCGAGCAGCAGTAGCGCGACCAGGGTCGGGTGGTCCAGGCCACCGCTCGTGACGGCGTTCAGGATGCCGGTGATCCGGAACGTACCGGCGTCGGCGGCGAGTACGAACAGGCCGAACAGGAAGGGGACATCGCCGAGTTTGGTGACCAGGAAGGCCTTGAGGGAGGCCGCGCGTGCCTCGGGAGTCTCCCAGTAGTGGCCGACGAGGAAGTACGAGCAGATGCCCATGACCTCCCAGCCGACCAGCAGCACCATCAGATCGCCGGAGTAGACGACCAGCAGCATCGCGGAGGTGAAGAGGGAGACGAGCGCCGCGTACGAGGGGTAGCGGGCGTCGCCACGCAGATAACCGGTCGAGTAGATCTGCACGCACGACGCGACGACACCGACGAGTACGGCGGCGAGAGCGGCGAAGCCGTCGATGAAGAGGGCGAGGTCGATCGGGACCGAGCCGGTCGGGGTGAATCGGGTCGCGGCTTCCAGCGGCGCCGTACCGCTGCCGGATCCACCGCCCTGGCGTGCGGCCACGACGATGGCGAGGGCGGCGGCGGCCAGGGTCGGCAGTACGGCGAGGGGGCGCACGAAACCGGGTGAGGTGCGGCCGAGGAGCAGTCCAGCGACCGAGCCGAGGAACGGAAGCAACGGGACCAGCACGGCGAGGGTCGTGGTGTTCACGCGATGACCTCGGCCTTCTCTGCCGCCGGTGCGTCGGGCTCCGCACGCTCGGCGGTGTCGCGGAGCCGGTCGACGTCCGAGCTGCCGCGGTTGCGGTAGACCATCAGGACGATCGCGAGACCGATACCGATCTCCGCGGCGGCGATGGCGATGACGAAGAGGGTGAGCGCCTGGCCGGCGTGCAGGGTGTCGCGGATCCAGACGTCGAAGGCGACGAGATTGAGATTGACGGCGTTGAGCATCAGCTCGACGGACATCAGGACGAGGATCGCGTTGCGGCGGGCGAGTACTCCGTACAGCCCGGTGCAGAACAGGAGGGCCGCGAGCACGGCGGGGTAGGCGAGATGCATCAGCGCTGCTCCTTACCGCTGGCGCCGGGGGTGCCGCTGTCTTCGTCGGCCGCGCTGTCGACCTTCGCTGTCCTGTCGACCTTCGCCGCGCCGCCGTTCTTCGCCGCGCCGCCGTTCTTGCGGGACAGGGCGATCGCGCCGACGAGTGCGGCCAGCAGAAGGACGGAGAGGGCTTCGAAGGGCAGCACCCAGTTCCGGAACAGGAACCGTCCCGACACCTCGGTGGAGCCCTGGGCCGGACCGTCCAGGCCGATCCAGGTCGTACGGAACGCGTCGACGACCACCCAGACCAGGGCGGCTGCCGCGGCGAGGGCCACCGCGAGCGCGACCGGGCGGTTGCCCGAATCGGCGTCCGGGGAGCGGCCGATGGGCGCCTTGGTGAGCATCAGACCGAAGAGAAGGAGGACCACGACGGAACCGATATAGATGAGGACCTGCACCCAGGCGATGAACTCCGCAGTCAGCAGCAGGTATTCGACGGCCAGGCCGCCGAGGGCCATCACCAGCCAGAGGGCCGCGTGCACCAGTTGGCGGGTGGTGACGGTGACCATGGCCGCGCCGAGGGTGACCAGGCCGACCAGCACGAAGGTGATCTCGACGCCGGTCGGTGAGAGGAAGCCGCGTTCCGCCGCCGCGGTGGCGGTCGCCGCGGTCGCCGCGAGGCTCACTCGCCGGCCTCCCGCTTCTCGGCGGTCTTGCGGGCCGCGGTGACCTCTTTCGGCTCCTCCGCGCCCGGGTCCAGCGCGGGTGGCGCCGGCACCGTCCACATCCATTCGCGGAGCCGGTCCCGCTCATGGGTGAGATCACGGATGTCCGTCTCCGCGTACTCGAACTCCGGTGACCAGAAGAGCGCGTCGAAAGGACACACCTCGATGCAGATACCGCAGTACATGCAGAGCGCGAAGTCGATGGCGAACCGGTCGAGGACGTTGCGGCTGCGCTCACGGCCCCCGGGGACCGCGGCCGGCACGGTCTCCTTGTGGGAGTCGATATAGATGCACCAGTCGGGGCACTCACGGGCACAGAGCATGCAGACCGTGCAGTTCTCGTCGAACAGCGCGATCACGCCCCGGCTGCGGGGCGGGAGTTCGGGCTGTGCCTCGGGGTACTGCGCGGTGACGGACTTCCTCGTCATCGTCCGCAGGGTGACGGCCAGGCCCTTGGCCAGGCCCGAGCCGGGGATCGGGGACACTAGTCGATCGCCACCTTCACGATGCCGGTGAGCGCGATCTGCGCGAGAGCGAGCGGGATGAGTACGGTCCAGGCGAGCCTCTGGAGCTGGTCCTCGCGCAGCCGCGGATAGCTCACCCGCAGCCAGATGACGGCGAAGGCGAGGACGGCCACCTTGAGGAGCGTCCAGACCCAGCCGAGGCCGTCGGCACCGAACGGGCCGTGCCAGCCACCGAGGAAGAGGACGGTGGTCAGTGCGCAGAGGATGACGATCCCCGCGTACTCGGCGAGGAGGAACAGAGCGAAGCGCAGACCGGTGTATTCCGTGTAGGCGCCGAAGATGATCTCGGAGTCCGCGACCGGCATGTCGAAGGGCGGGCGCTGGAGTTCGGCGAGGCCCGCCACGAAGAAGACCAGAGCGCCGACGATCTGCCAGGGCAGCCACCACCACTCGAAGGCATCGAGGATGCCGGGGAGCGAGACGGTACCGGCCGCCATCGCCACCGAGGCGGCGGCGAGCAGCATCGGCAGCTCGTACGCGAGGAGTTGAGCGGCGGTCCGCAGTCCGCCGAGAAGGGAGAACTTGTTGGCCGAGGCCCAGCCCGCCATCAGCGAGCCGAGCACGCCGACACCCATCACGGCGAGGACGAAGAAGATGCCCGCGTCCACGACCTGGCCGACCGCGCCCTCGCCGGGGCCGACCGGGATCACGACCAGGACGAGCAGGTACGGGAGGAGGGCGACGGCGGGGGCGAGCTGGAAGATGCGGCGGTCGGCGTCGGCCGGGACCACGTCCTCCTTCTGTACGAACTTCACACCGTCGGCGATGAGCTGGGCCCAGCCGTGGAAGCCGCCCGCGTGCATGGGGCCGAGGCGGCCCTGCATATGGGCCATCACCTTGTGTTCGGTCTGCCCGACCACCAGGGGGAGGACCAGGAACACGGCGAAGACGACGACCAGCCGGAGGGCGACGTCGAGTACGTCGTTCACGCGTCTCCTCCGGGACGGTCGTTCTCGGCGGGGTCACTCTCGGGACGGCCGTCTTCGGGACGGCCATCTTCGGGACGGCCGTCTTCGGGACGGCCGCTCTCGGGCTGATCGTTCTCCGGGCGGGGCTTGTGCCAGGGCGCGTCCGGGGTGGACGGAGTGGGTGGTGAAGGCGGTGTGGGCGGAGTCGCGCCCCGCTGGGACGCGGAGCCCTCCCCCGCGCTGCGCGACCGGCGGGCCGGGCCGGTGCCCGGTGTCTCCGCCGGCCCGGTGCCGCCGTCCTCGGTGCGGGCGGGACGGCTCGCCGAGCCTTCCGAGGCGCTCCGCGTACGCCGTACGGGACGGTCACCGGCAGCGCGGGCACCACGTGCCGGCGCTGCGGGGAGCCGGCCCTTGAGGGGGCCCCACTCATTGGGATCGGGTACGCCCGGCGGAAGCATCTGGCGGCGCTTGGGGCCGCCGTGTTCGGACTCTCCCGGCTCCTTCGCGCCCGGCCATGCCTTGACTACCCGGGCCGCGAGGACGAAGTCCTTGCGCAGCGGGTGGCCTTCGAAGGTTTCGGGAAGAAGGAGGGGGACCAGGTTCGGGTGGTCGGTGAAGGAGACACCGAACATCTCGTGCGTCTCACGTTCGTGCCAGCCCGCGCCCGCGTACACGCCGACGGCCGTGGGCAGGACGGCCGCCTCGTGCGGAACGGTCGTACGGACGAGCAGGCGGCGGACCGTACGGCCCGTACCGCCGCCCAGGGCTACGACATGGGCGCAGACGCGGAAGCCCGTGCCCGGTTCGTCGACGGCGCTCAGCCAGTCGAAGTAGGTGCAGCCAAGGCGGTCGCGGGCGGTTTCGAGGGCGGTGATCCAGGAGGTGACGGGGACATCGACCGTGAGCAGGTCGTACGCCCGCTCGGCCATGGACTCCTCGCCGAAGATCTCGGCGACGGCGTCGGGGAGCCGGTCGTAGGAAGCCGCCGCGTCCTCGGCGCCGGGACCGTCCGCGCCCCGGGTCTCCCGGTCTCCCAGATCCCGGCCGTCCGTGCCGCCCGGATCCCGTCCGTCGGTGCCCGGATCCCGTCCGTCGGCGGCCATCAGGTGCCCTCCCCCGGTGCCGGCGGGGCGGGGACCAGACCGCTGCGCAGCGCGGCGGGCGAGGGCCGGCCGGCCGAGGCGTAGCGCTCGCCGAGCGATTCGCGGGCGATCTTCTCCTGAAGCTTGAGGATCCCCTGGAGCAGCGCCTCGGGCCTGGGCGGACAGCCCGGCACATAGACATCGACGGGAATGACCTGGTCGACGCCCTTGGTCACGGAGTACGAGTCCCAGTAAGGGCCGCCGCAGTTGGAGCAGGCCCCGAAGGAGATCACGTACTTGGGCTCGGGCATCTGCTCGTACAGCCGCTTCACCGCGGGAGCCATCTTGTCCGTGACCGTGCCCGAGACGACCATCAGATCGGCCTGGCGCGGCCCCGGCGCGAAGGGGATCACCCCGAGCCGGATGAAGTCGTGCCGGGACATGGAGGCGGCGATGAACTCGATCGCGCAGCAGGCGAGACCGAAGTTGAAGACCCAGAGACTGTAGCGGCGGCCCCAGTTGAGGACCACCTTCATGGGCTTGGGGGCCAGCCGGGAGAGGACCCCCAGCCGTCTGGGCTCCGGCAGCATCTGGGGCTCGGCCCCCGATCCGGATCCGGATTCGGCTCCGGGCGCGACCCCGGACCCGGAAGCGGAAGCGGAATCAGCGGCGAACGCCGAGGCAGGGGTCACGTCCATTCCAGGACGCCCTTCTTCCATGCGTAGAGCAGTCCCACGGCCAGGAAGCCGAGGAAGACGAACATCTCGACCAGCGTCGTGGCACCGTACCCGGGCGCGGCGAAGACGGTCGCCCACGGGAACAGGAAGATCGAGTCGACCGCGAAGATCACATAGAGGAACGCGTAGACGTAGTAGCGGACCTGGGTGTGCGCCCAGCCCTCACCGACCGGATCCACTCCGCATTCGTACGTGAGCAGCTTCTCCGGCGTCGGCACCACCGGCCGCAGCAGCCGGCCCGCGCCGAAGGCCACGGCGACGAACAGCACACCGACGACCGCGAGCAGTCCGACGACCGAGTAGCTCTGGAAGTAGTCCGCCGCGAGAACGGTCGATCCCGACACGTCCGCCCCTCGCTCCCTGACCTCGTAGCAGTTCTTCTCGACGATCTGTACGGACGGGAGTCTAGGCCCTGTTAAAGAGAGGGTAAGCAGCCCCGTCTCAGAGAGTGGGGTTATCCCTACTTTCCCCCACCCAGCAACCCCATGGCGTCCGGCATCGCAGGCGTGCAGGCTTGAGCCTTATGACCGTGAGCAACAGCCTCCCCGACGACCGGCCGCCCGCCGCGCGCATCGCGTACGACCGGCACACCTGGAAGGAGATCGCGCATCTCCTCGCGAACCTTCCGGTCTCGCTGATCGGATTCACCTATGTGATATTCACCGTCTCGACAGGTGCCTCGCTGTCGGTGACGGTGATCGGTCTGCCCTGGCTCGTCGCCGGTCTCACGGGCGCGCGGCTGCTCGGCCGTGCGGAGCGCGCGCGGGCGCGGGCTCTGCTGGGCATACGGATCGACGAGCCGAGCCCTCTGTTGGGGCGCCGGGGAGCGCACCGCTCCGACGGTGTGCTGAGCTGGGTGTGGGCGGGGCTCAAGGATCCGGTGGCCTGGCGGACGGTGCTGTACGAATTCATACGGCTGCCCTGGGGCGTGCTGACCTTCGCCATCACCCTGGTGGGGCTCTTTGTCTTCTGGCCGTTCCTGCCCTTTGTGGTGCGCGGGCTGGCCAATGTCGACCGGGCGATGGTGCGGGGGCTGCTCTCGCCCTCCGACGAGCTGGAGCGGCGGATAGCCGAGCTGGAGTCGGATCGGGGTGTGGTCGTGGACACAGCGGCAGCCGA
>NZ_LATD01000079.1 GCF_000981895.1 Streptomyces odonnellii
CTCCCGGCCCGCCCTCGGCCTCGTACCGGGCCCGCGCCCGACCCCGCCGTCATCCTTACGGCGGACTTATGACGTCCGCCTCAGGTCGCTTGCGGGCCACTCCATACTCGGTATACATACTCAGTATGTCGATACGTCATGGGCTGCTGGCCCTCCTCGAACGTGGCCCTCGCTACGGCTCTCAGCTCCGTACGGAATTCGAGTCCCGTACCGGCGCCACCTGGCCGCTCAATGTGGGCCAGGTCTATACGACCCTCGGCCGTCTGGAGCGCGACGGCCTGGTCACGCAGGACGGGGAGGACCTCGCGGGCCATGCGCTCTACGTGATCACGGACGCCGGGCGCTCCGAGCTGAAGGCCTGGTTCCGCAGGCCCGTCGACCGCACCAGCCCGCCCCGCGACGAGCTGGCGATCAAGCTCGCCATGGCGGTGGGCGCGCCCGGCGTCGACATCCGGGAGGTCATCCAGTCACAGCGCCGCCACACCATCAAGGCGATGCAGGACTACACCCGGCTGAAGGCACAGGCCCTGGAAGCGGTCCCGGCGGACCGTCACGAGGTGGCCTGGCTGCTCGTACTGGAACAGCTCATCTTCCAGACCGAGGCGGAGGCCCGCTGGCTCGACCACTGCGAAGCCCGCCTGATCCGGCTCTCCCTGCTGCCGGAGCCGGACGGCCGGCCGGCGGACGGTCCCGTACGGAACCCCTCGGAGAGCCCCGCCGAGAGCGACCGGCCCGGTCTCGCCGACGCGCGTTCGTCCGACACGCCTCAGTCCGGCAGGTGACGGTCTCAGTCCGGCAGGTAACAGGGCCGGCATGTGATGACAGGCCGGTACCTCTCAGGCCGGTCCGCCCCGCCCGCCCTTCCTGATTCAGCACATACCTGATTCAGCACGTACCTCACACCACCCGTACGTGCCCGCACGCCCAAAAGGGATCCCTTATGCCTGAAAACGCACGATCGTCCCAGCAGCCCGTGCTGCAACTCCAGGAGCTGACCCGTGTCCACGGCAGTGGCGCCACCGAGGTCCATGCCCTGCGCGGTATCAACCTCGATGTCTTCCCCGGCGAACTGGTCGCCGTCATGGGTCCCTCGGGCTCCGGCAAGTCCACGCTGCTGACCATCGCGGGCGGTCTCGACAGCCCCAGCTCGGGCCGGGTGATCGTCGAGGGCACCGACATCACCACCGTCGACCGCAAGCAGCTCGCGGCCCTGCGCCGCCGCAGCATCGGCTACGTGTTCCAGGACTACAACCTCATCCCCGCCCTCACCGCCGCCGAGAACATCGCGCTGCCCCGGGAACTCGACGGCACCTCCGCACGCAAGGCACGCACCGAGGCCGTGGCCGCGCTGACCGAGATGGGGCTGGAGCAGCTCGCCGACCGGTTCCCCGACGAGATGTCCGGCGGCCAGCAGCAGCGCGTGGCGATAGCCCGCGCGCTCGTCGGCGACCGGCGACTCGTACTCGCGGACGAGCCGACCGGGGCGCTGGACTCCGAGACGGGCGAGTCCGTGCTCGCGCTGCTGCGCACCCGCTGCGACGCGGGCGCCGCCGGCGTTCTGGTCACCCATGAGCCGCGCTTCGCGGCCTGGGCGGACCGGGTGGTCTTCCTGCGGGACGGCGCGGTCGTCGACCAGACCATCCGCAGCCAGGCGGACTCGCTGCTCACGGGCCAGGCGGCCGAACTGTGAAGACCTGGTACCACTCCTGGCGTGCCGCGCTGCGCATAGCCCGCCGCGACGCCTGGCGCTACAAGGGCCGCAGCTTTCTGGTCCTCTCGATGATCGCGCTGCCCATCCTCGGGGTGAGTGCCTTCGATCTGACCGTGCGCAGCGCGCAACTGTCCACCGAGGAGCAGCTCGACCGTACGCTCGGCCGGGCCGACGCGGAGATCAGCGACCCCGAGCTGGGCGGGCACGCCATCTACCAGAGCCCCGTCGGCGACACCTACTCGCCGGTCGGCAACTTCGACGACGAACCCTGGCCCAGCGGACCCGGTGATGTCACCAAGGCCATTCCGGCGGGTGCCACCACCCTGAAGGACACCCTGGCCGTCGCGAAGCTGCGTACCACGCACGGGCTGCTCCAGACCGAGATCCGCGAGCTGAAGGCCGGGGACCCGATCGCCCGTGGCCTGCTGCGCCTCAACGAGGGCCGTTTCCCCGAGAAGGGCGGCGAGGTCGCGGCGACCAGCCACTTCCTGGAGGTCAGCGGGCTGCGCGTGGGCTCCGAGCTCTCCGCCCGTGGACTCGATGCCACATACCGGATCGTCGGTGCCTACGAACTGCCCGACTCGCTGGACACCAACCAGGTCAACGCGCTTCCCGGGGCGCTGCTGGCCCCGCTCGACAAGGCGCTCCAGGCCGACGGGCTGCCAGGGACCGAGCCGCGCACCACCCATCTCGTGCGCGTCCCGGGTGGTTTCACGTGGAACATGGTGCAGCAGGCCAACGCCCATGGCGTCAAAGTGGTCTCGCGCGCCGTGACCCTGCACCCGCCCGCCGACGCGGATGTGCCCCTGTACCAGCAGGAGAGCCGACGCGACTACCAGGAGGGCGGCAGCAACGCCACCGAGCTGGCCGCGGTGGGCACCATCGTCGGCCTCGCCATGCTGGAGATCTGTCTGCTGGCAGGTCCCGCCTTCGCGGTCGGCGCCCGCCGCTCGCGCCGCCAGCTCGGCCTTGTCGGTGCCAACGGCGGTGACCGGCGCCATATCCGGGCGATCGTGCTCGGCGGCGGTCTGGTGATCGGTGTCGCCTCGGCCGTGGTCGGCACGCTCCTGGGCCTGGGCCTCACCTATGCCCTGCGTCCCGTCCTCGAGGACTACATCGGCCAGCGCTTCGGCGTCTTCGACATCCGGCCCCTGGAACTCCTCGGGATCGCGCTGCTCGCCGTGCTCACCGGTCTGCTGGCGGCGATCGTCCCGGCCGTCACCGCCTCCCGGCAGACCGTTCTGGCCTCGCTCACCGGCCGCCGCGGCGTGCGCGGAAGCAGCAGGCTCCTTCCGGTGCTGGGCCTGATCGCGGTCGTCCTGGGCGCGGTGATCGCGCTGTACGGCTCGACCATGACCGATCAGTTCGCGGTCGTCGCGGGCGGCAGCGCCATCGCCGAACTGGGCGTGGTCGCGCTGACTCCGGCGCTGGTCGGGCTGTTCGGCAGGACCGGCCGCTGGCTGCCCCTCTCACCGCGGCTGGCGCTGCGGGACGCCGTACGGAACCGGGGCCGCACGGCCCCCGCGGTGGCGGCGGTGCTGGCCGCGGTCGCCGGCACGGTGGCGGTCTCCACGTACTCCGCGAGCCAGGAGGCCCAGTACCGGGCCTCGTACACACCGCAGCTCCCCCATGGCGCGGTCTCCGTCATGATCGACGAAGAGGGCGGCCGGGCTGTTCCGACCGTGCGTACGGCGGTCGAGAAGATCCTTCCGACCGACGTACGGGCCGATGTGGACCGGATCTCCGTCGGCAAGCCGAGCTGCCCGATGTACGGCAGGGAGGACGGCTGCGGAGAGTACGAAGTGGTCGTACCGGAGGCCCAGCAGTGCCCGCTCTGGTCCACGGGCGCGGAGGACCCCACGGAGAAGTTCAGCAAGGCCGAGCGGCGCAGACTCATCAAGGACTGGCGCTGCAAGGAGAACTCGGTCTACAGCTTTGTCAACGGCGGTGTGCTGGTGGGTGACGCCGCGGTGATGAAGGTCCTCGGCATCGACGATCCGGCTGCGGTGAAGGCCCTGGCGGACGGCAAGGCCGTCTCGTTCGACAAGCGCAACGTCGATACGGACGGGAAGATCGGCATCCGTCTGATCACGGACCTTGAGAAGGCCGACGAAGCCATGACCAAGGACCTGCCCGCGCCCGGCGTCGTCAAGTCGATCCCGGCCTACCAGGTCCCCGGGGACCCGAACGCGTACGGCGTCACGACGCTGCTGACCCCGGCCACGGCCAAGGCCGCGGGTCTGAGCACCGTCCCGCTCGGCGCGTACTTCACCACCAGCGCCCTGCCCAGCGACACCCAGAAGCAGAAGCTGGAGAGCGAGCTGGACAAGACCGGCAGCTCCGTGCAGCTCGACATCGAGGCCGGATACACCAGCGAGACCAGCATCGTGCTGCTGGCGCTGACGGTCTTCGCCGGGCTGGTGACCATCGGCGCGGCCGGAATCGCGACCGGGCTGGCCCAGGCCGACGCCGAGGCCGACCTCAAGACGCTCGCCGCGGTCGGTGCCCCGTCGCGGGTCCGCAGAACGCTCAGCGGATTCCAGTGCGGGGTGGTGGCGGGGATGGGCGTGCTGCTGGGTTCGGCCGCCGGGGTGCTCCCGGCGATCGGGCTCCGGCTCACGGAGCGGCGCAGCGGGCTGAACTCGTACCGCGAGGCGCTCGACGAGGGGCTGACCTCCGTCTCGCTGCCGTATGTGCCCGTCGTCATCCCGTGGGGGACGCTGGCCGCGCTGCTGATCGCCGTCCCGCTGGGCGCGGCGGTCCTCGCGGCACTGGTCACCCGCTCGCACCGGACACTGGGGCGTCGCGCGGCCACCTGACGGGGCCTGCCCGGCAGGACCGGTCCGGCCTGCCCCACAGGACCGGTCCGGCCTGCCCTGCCGGACCGGTTTCCGAGGCGGCCGACGCCCGTGCGTCGTGCCCCCGTACGGAGGTGGATCATCTCCGTACGGGGGCACACACCGTGGTGACGCACACGTGCGAGACAATGGGCCGTATGGAGATGCCGAGTAACGAACGGTCGCAGGAGAGCCCCCATGTCCTTGTGGTGGGACAGGACGGGATGGCGCTCGGCGGCGGTGGGGCCGACGAGGCGCGCGAGGTTCCCGTGACAGAGATGGTCGAACAGCCCGCCAAGGTCATGCGCATCGGCAGCATGATCAAGCAGCTTCTGGAGGAGGTGCGGGCGGCTCCTCTGGACGAGGCGAGCCGGGTGCGGCTCAAGGAGATCCACGCCGGTTCGGTGAAGGAGCTGGAGGACGGGCTCGCCCCCGAGCTGGTGGAGGAGCTGGAGCGGCTCTCGCTGCCCTTCACGGACGAGGCGATTCCCTCCGAGGCGGAACTGCGCATCGCGCAGGCGCAGTTGGTGGGCTGGCTGGAGGGCCTCTTCCACGGCATCCAGACCGCGCTGTTCGCCCAGCAGATGGCGGCCAGGGCCCAGCTCGAACAGATGCGCCGCGCGCTGCCGCCGGGCTCGGTCCAGGACGACGAGGGCGAGCCGGGCCACGGCGCGATCCGCTCGGGACCGTATCTGTAGTACGGCGACTGCGGGCTGTAGTACGGCGGCCCGCGGGCTGGGGCGGGCGTTCGGGCCTTATCGGTGGTCGGCGGCTGCGGGCCGGCGGGCGTTCGGGCCGTATCCGTATTCGGCGGCTGTCGGCCGGCGGGCGTTCGGGCCGGGCCCGGGGTTCGGTCGGCTTACGGTCCGGCCGCGGCCCGGTTTCGCACGAGCCGCAGCCCGGTTTCGTACGAGATGCGGCCCCGTTGTGCGAGATGTGTGCGGGCGGGTGCCGGTTCGTCCGGCCGCTTCGTGGCCCGTTGCGACGGGCCAGGGGGCGGGCCCCCGGCCCGTCGCGGTCCGGTCAGCCCACTGCCGACGTGAGCAGCAGCACCTTGCCGATATGCGTGCCGGCCTCCAGCGCGCGATGCCCCTCCGCCGCCTCAGCCAGCGGCAGCGACTGATCCACCACGGGCCGGACATCGCCGTTCTCGATCAGTGGCCAGACATGTTCCCGTACCGCTGCGACGATCGCCGCCTTCTCCGACTGCGGGCGCGCGCGCAGCGAGGTCGCCGTGATGGCACCGCGCTTCTGCAGCAGAGCACCCAGATTGAGTTCGCCCTTCACCCCGCCCTGAAGGCCGATCACCGCGATCCTGCCGTTCACGGCCAGCGCTTTCACATTCCGTTCCAGATACTTGGCGCCGACGATGTCGAGGATGACATCCGCCCCCGCGCCGCCCGTGGCACCGCGGATCTCTGCCACGAAGTCCTGCTCGCGGTAGTCGATCAGAATGTCCGCGCCCAGCTCGGCGCAGCGCTCCAGCTTCGCGGGACTGCCCGCCGTGACCGCGACCTTCGCGCCCACCGCCTTGGCGAGCTGGATGGCCATGGTGCCGATACCGCTCGCACCGCCGTGCACCAGCAGGGTCTCACCGGGGCGCAGGTGGGCGATCATGAAGACGTTGGACCAGATCGTGCAGATGACCTCGGGGAGCGCCGCGGCCGTCGCCAGATCCAGCCCTTTCGGTACGGGAAGAAGCTGACCGGCGGGTACGGCGACCTTCTCGGCGTACCCCCCGCCCACCAACAGCGCGCACACCTCGTCGCCGACGGCCCAGCCCGCGACCCCCGCGCCCAGCGCGATGATCCGCCCGGAGCACTCCAGGCCGGGGTACGGGGAGGAGCCGGGCGGGGGATCGTAGAAGCCCTGCCGTTGCAGAAGATCGGCGCGGTTGACCGCGCTCGCCACGACCTCAACGAGGACCTCGCCCTCGCCGGGTACGGGATCGGGCACCTCGGCCCATACAAGCGCCTCGGGGCCACCGGGTTCCGGAATCGTGATCGCATGCATGGCGCGAGGCTACCCCCCGGCGCCGGTGCGGCGGCTGCTCCACCGATGTTCCGGCTAGGGCATAGGTGCTACGACGAGTTGGAGCCGTCCTGTGCGGCGGGACTCTGGGCACGGACGATGGTGATCAGACGGTCGGTCAACTGGAGCGGGCTCGCGGCCGGATCGTCGTACCCCAGCAGCCGATGTCCGCGCAGCACGCTCACCACCAGATCGTCCGTCTCCCTTACGCTGCGGCCCACTTCGGCCTTTATGACGGGGCGTTCGATGAGGTCCAGGCCGCTGCCCTGCTGGATCAGGTCTTCCATCACCGTACCGGCGCTGGGGCTGAGCACGGAGAGACCGAGCAACCGGCCGGCGGCGCTGGCGCTGGTGATGACCGCGTCGGCGCCCGACTGGCGCAGCAGCGGCGCGTTCTCCTCCTCGCGCACGGCGGCAACGATCTTCGCCGCCCGGTTGAGCTGGCGTGCCGTCAGCGCGACCAGGACCGCCGTGTCATCGCGCTGAGTGGCGATGACTATCTGGCGGGCGCGCTGAAGCTCCGCGCGCAGCAGCACATCGCTGCGGGTCGCATCGCCGACGATCCCGACGAACCCTTCCGCGTTGGCCGCCTCGATCACCTTGTTCGACGGGTCGACAATGACTATCTGGTCCTTCTTGAGACCGGTGGCACAGAGGGTCTGGACCGCCGACCGTCCCTTGGTGCCATAGCCGACGATGATGGTGTGGTCGCGCACGTTGGACCTCCAGCGGTTCTGCCGCCACTCCTCCCGGGTGCGCTCCGTGAGGACCTCAAGAGTGGTGCCGACCAGGATGATGAGAAAGACCACCCGCAGCGGGGTCACCAGCAGCACATTCACAAGCCGTGCGCTGTCGCTGTACGGGACGATGTCGCCGTAACCCGTGGTGGAGAGGGTCACGGTGGCGTAGTAGACGGCATCGAGGAAGTCGACGGAGTCATCGGCGTTGTCGTGGTAGCCCTCGTTGTCGATGTAGACGAGAAACACCGTCAGGGCCAGCACAAACAGGGCCATCAGCAGGCGTCGGCTGACCTGGCGCAGCGGGCGTACAGCCCTGCGGCGCGGAAGCTTCACCCGGGAGGTCACCAGATACTCGTCGGCGTGCCGCGCCATAGCGTCATGGCCAGGAAGTTTCACGTGAAACACCCTGTTTCACGTGAAACACCCTCCAGTGGACCATCGGCCGAGGCCGTCCATGGCAGGTCAAGCACTTCCAGTTCCTCACCGGGCCGCGCACCGCTGGGCGGTACGACGGCCAGTCCATCGGCGGCAGCGATACCACGGAGCATGGCCGGACCGTTGAAATGAAGCGGTACGAGCCCCTCGTCGCGGTGGACAACGGGCACCAGACGCGTGTCGTACGGATGGCCATGCACCGCCTCGCGAAGCGGCACCCGGTACGGAACGCGGGGCGAGCGTCCCGCCAGTGTGCGCAGCAGGGGTTCGGCGAGTGTCAGCAGTCCGGAGACCGCGGCAAGCGGATTGCCGGGTAGCCCCACGAGATGGTGTCCCGGCGCCAGCCGCGCCAGCAGCATGGGGTGGCCAGGGCGCACGGCAACGCCGTCCACCAGCAGTTCGGCACCGGCCTTCCGGAGCACCGGGTGGACATGGTCGACCGGACCCGCGGCGGTACCGCCAGTGGTGATGACAAGGTCGGCTTCGGAACCGGTGATCGCACGGTGCAGCGCGTCGGCATCGTCGCCGATCCGGCGGGTGGCGAGGACCTCCGCGCCGAGCGCACGGAGCCAGGGCCCGAGCATGGGGCCCAGGGCGTCACGGATCAGCCCGTCATGGGGCAGGCCCTCGGTGAGCAGCTCATCACCGAGGACCAGTACCTCGACGCGGGGCTGGGGGACGGTGAGAAGTCCGTCGTATCCGGCCGCCGCCGCAAGGCCGAGGACTGCCGGGGTCACCAGGGAACCGGCGGGCAGCAGCCGGTCGCCGGAGCGGCACTCCTGGCCGCGCGGCCTGATGTCCTGACCGGGCGCGACCTCGCGCTCGGCATGGAGACGGCCGCCGCTGTCGGTCCGGGCGTGTTCGCTGCGGATCACGGCGGTCACATCGGGCGGGATCCGGGCGCCGGTGGCGATCCGTACCGCCGAACCGTCGGGGAGCGGCGCGGCCACCGCCTGCCCGGCAAGGATGCCACTGTCGCCGGTGCCGTCCCCGGCGCTGGGCCTGGTGCTGTCCCCGGCCTCGGAGGAGTTGCCGGGCGCGCTCAGTATGGTCCAGGGGCCGGGCCCTGAGACCGCCCAGCCGTCCATGGCGGAGGTGTCGAAGGACGGCAGATCGGTCAGCGCGGTCAAGGCCTCGGCGAGCGCCCGCCCCAACGCCCGGTCGAGCGGCACGGATTCGGCCCGCGGAGCCGGGTCGCCCCCGGCACTCCGTCCCGCCCGCTCGGCGATGGCGCGGGCTTCTTCCCACGCCCGGGCACGGTGCCGCCCGCCTGCGGTATGCGCGCCGGAAGCGGCGCTTCGGCCCGCGACACCCGCAGCAGGCGTCCCGGCGCCGACGGCGGTGGCAGGTGAGCCGTGCCCTTCGGCTTCCCCGCCCGGTTCCATGCTGCCGCCCCGGTTCGCGCCTGGCGCCGAGGTGCCAGGGCCGGCACCGCGCTGCCGGTCCGCCGCCCGGCCCGGGTCCAGGACGTCGCCGCCGTCCGCGCCGCCGCTCCGGCCCGTCCCCCGACCCGAGTCCGGGCCGTCGCCGTCCTGGCCGGCACCCGGGTCCACGCCGCCGACCCCATCAGGGCCGGACACCGAAGCTCCGGGACCAGCACCGTGCCTGTCTACGCCCGGCTTTCCTCCGCCCCGGCCATGGCCCCGGTCCGGGCTGTCGGCACCCGGCTGGGCGTTCGACCCGGGCGGCTTCCTGCCGACCAAGGCCAGCGCTTCCTCGATCTCCTCGGACTCCCGGTCCCGGGGCGTCATCCCGCGTCGTCGCCCTTCGTCTCCTCCGCCCAGCGGGCGGCGAGCGCCACTGCCCTGCGGGACGCCTCGGCGACGGCTTCGGGGCCGTCTCCGCCGGCCCTGCCCGCCGCGTAGCCGACCAGGAAGGTCGTCAGCGGCGCGGCGGGCCGGGCGACGCCGTGCGCGGCATCCCGGGCGAGGTCGAGCAGGACGCGGATGTCGACATCGAGCTCGATGCCGAGTTCGTCCTTGACAGCGGTGATCCATTCATCCAGCACAGTTCCATGCTCCCTGATCCGGGCCCGGGCCGTGGAGATGTCTTCCCAGGTGTCGCAGTCGAAGGAGGCAAGGGGGTCGTCATCGATCCGGGCCAGTTCGAGTTCGTCCGGCAGCAGGCGCAGCGGAAGCCCGCGCAGATTGCCGTACTCCGTTGCCAGAAGGGCGAGTTCACGGCGCAGCGGCTCCGCGCGGTACGCGGCGACCAGCGGCTGGTCGCGCCCGTCCGCGTCCGTCAGGAGCACCGCCTCCTGCCCGCCGGCCTCCAGTGCCCCGACCAGCCGCCGCACCGTCGGCTTCCCCAGGAACGGCAGATCCGCGGAGAGTACGAGCACGGTGTCGGCCTCCACGCACCGCACCCCCGCGTCGAGCGCGGCCAGGGGCCCGCCGCCGGGCGGCTCCTCGCGCGCCCAGCGCACCGGTCGCGCCGTGGGCCGTCGATCGCCCACGACGACGGTCCTGCCGGCCTCGTCACAGGCGGCCAGCACCCGGTCGAGCAGCGCTCTGCCCCCGACCCGTACCCCTGGCTTGTCGGCGCCGCCGAGCCGTTTGGCGGCACCTCCGGCGAGCACGATGGCGTCATAGGCGGTCATGGCTGAAGTATGAGCCGCGATCACCCATTCGAAGCGCCCGGCGTTGTCCCCGGGCCGAACTTCCCGGGAATGTCGGCGCTTTCTGTGCCCTTCGTTCGGAATATCCCGCTACAGCGTGCGCAGCAGCATCGCCGGCTGTTCGACGCAGTCCGCCACATAGCGCAGGAAGCCCCCCGCCGTACCGCCGTCGCAGACCCGGTGGTCGAAGGTGAGCGAGAGCTGCACCACCTGACGTACGGCCAGCTCGCCCTGGTGGACCCAGGGCTTGGGTACGATCCGGCCGACCCCGAGCATCGCGGCCTCCGGGTGGTTGATGATCGGCGTGGAACCGTCGACGCCGAACACCCCGTAGTTGTTGAGCGTGAAGGTCCCGCCGGTCAGGTCGCCCGGTGTGAGCGTGCCGGACCGGCCCGCCTCCGTCAGCCGCGCGAACTCCGCGCTCAGTGATTCGGCGGAGCGGGTGTGCGCGTCCCGTACGACCGGGACGACCAGCCCGCGATCGGTCTGCGCGGCGAAACCGAGATGCACGGCGGGCAGGCGCACAATCTCCCTGGCCGCCGTGTCCACGGTGGAGTTCAGCTCCGGATAACGGGCCAGGGCCGCCGTACAGATCCGGGCCAGCAGGGCGAGCAGGGAGATCTTCTGGCCCCCGGCCGCGTTCATCGCCGTACGCCCGGCCATCAGCTCCGTGGCGTCCGCGTCGACCCAGCAGGTCGCGTCCGGGATCTCGTGCCGACTGCGGCTGAGCTTGTCCGCGACCGCGCCCCGCACACCGCGGAGCGGCACCCGGACGGCCCCTTCCCGCGTGGCCGCCGCCGGAGAAGGCGCGGTCACCGCGGCGCGCGTCGCGGCCGTCGCGGGCTCCGGCCGCACGGCACCGTGCCGGACCGCCTGCTCGACATCGGACCGCAGGATCAGCCCGTCCCGCCCCGAGCCGGTCAGCGCACGCAGATCGACACCGTGCTCACGGGCCAGTCGGCGCACCAGCGGGGAGACCACCGGGACCGGCCCCATCGCACCGTTGAGCGGACCCGCGCCGGGCGCGGTAGGAATACGGGGAGCGGCGGAAGGGGCGGTTCGCACGGGACGGACCCGGCGACGTCGCGCCACCGGCGCACCCGTTCCGTACCCGACCAGCACATTGCCGGATGTCTCACCGGCGGACGGGCCCGCCGGGCCGGAACCCGGCCGGGCGGCGGACCGCGCGGCCGAATCGGCGACGGGCCCGGCAGGCGGCTCAGCGGCGGCGGGCCCGGCAGCGGACACCGAAGGCCGCTCGCCGGCCGGGGCCGGCACCTCCCCCGGCTCCGACGCCCCCACCGCCACCGTCAGCAGCGGAGCCCCGACCGGCAGCTCCGTGCCCTCGTCGCCGTAGCGCGCCGTGACCACGCCCCCATAGGGGCACGGCACCTCCACCATCGCCTTGGCCGTCTCCACCTCGACCACCGGCTGGTCGATGGCGACCACATCGCCCACCGACACCAGCCAGCGGACGATCTCCGCCTCGGTCAGCCCCTCACCGAGGTCCGGCAGTCTGAATTCCAGCACCTGGGCCATCAGCTCTCCGCCTCCCACTGGAGCCGTGCGACCGCGTCCAGCACCCGGTCCACTCCCGGAAGATGGTGCCTCTCCAGCATCGGCGGTGGATACGGAATATCGAATCCCGCCACCCGCAGCACCGGAGCCTCCAGATGGTGGAAGCAGCGCTCGGTCACCCGGGCGGCGATCTCCCCGCCGGGGCCGCCGAAACCGGTGGACTCATGGACGACCACGGCGCGCCCGGTGCGCCGTACGGAATCGGCCACCGTGGCATCGTCGAACGGCACCAGGGAGCGCAGATCGACCACTTCCAGGTCCCAGCCCTCGGCCCGGGCCGCCTCCGCCGCCTCCAGACAGACCGGCAGGGACGGCCCGTAGGTGATGAGGGTGGCGCTGTTGCCCCGGCGCCGGACGACGGCCCGGCCGATCGGCTCGACAGGCGCCGGATCGTCGGGCGACCAGGACGCCTTGGACCAGTAGAGCCGCTTCGGCTCCAGGAAGACGACCGGATCGTCGGAGGCGATCGCGGCCCTCAGCAGGCCGTACGCGTCGTCGACCGTGGCGGGCGTGACGACATGGAGGCCGGGCGTCGCCATGTAATACGCCTCGGACGAGTCGCTGTGGTGCTCGACCCCGCCGATCCCGCCGCCGTACGGCACCCGCACGGTGATGGGCAGCGGCATCGCACCGCGCGTACGGTTCCGCATCTTCGCCACATGGCTGATGAGCTGCTCGAACGACGGATAGGCGAAGGCGTCGAACTGCATCTCGACCACCGGCCGCAGTCCGTACATCGCCATTCCGACCGCCGTCCCCAGGATGCCCGCCTCGGCGAGCGGGGTGTCCGTACAGCGGTCGTCCCCGAACTCCGCGGCGAGCCCGTCGGTGATCCGGAAGACTCCGCCGAGGGTTCCGACGTCCTCTCCGAGGACATGGACGGACGGGTCCTCGGCCATGGCGTCGCGCAGCGCGCGCTGGAGCGCCTGGGCCATGGTGGCGGGCTTCACCGCGACCGTGGTCATCGCACCTCACCCGGTCCTTCCCCGGCCGCCGCGGCCAGTTCGGCGCGGAGCTGCTCCGCCTGCTCGCGGAGCTGCGAGGTCTGGTCCGCGTAGACATGGGTGAAGAGATCCATGGGGTCGAGCACCGGCTCCGCGTTCATCCGGTCCCGCAGCCGCGCGGCCATGGTCTCGGCGGCCTCCGCGGCCTCCCGGACACCGTCCTCGTCGAGGATCCCCCGCTCCGTCAGCTCATGCTCCAGCAGCCGGATCGGGTCGTGCGCGCGCCAGGTCTCGACCTCGCCGCCGGAGCGGTAGCGGGTCGCGTCGTCCGCGTTCGTATGAGCCTCGATGCGGTACGTCACGGCCTCGATCAGCGTCGGACCCTCACCCCGCACCGCGCGGGTGAAAGCGTCGCGCAGCACCGTGTACACCGCCAGCGCGTCATTGCCGTCCACCAGCCGGCCGGGCATGCCGTACCCGACGGCCTTGTGGGCGAGGGAGGGCGCGGCGGTCTGCTTGGCGAGCGGCACGGAGATCGCGAAGCCGTTGTTCTGTACGAGGAAGACGACCGGGGCCTGCCACACGGCGGCGAAGTTCAGCGCCTCGTGGAAGTCGCCCTCGCTGGTGCCGCCATCGCCGACCATGGCCAGCGCCACCACGTCGTCCCCCTTCAGCCGCGCGGCGTGGGCCAGGCCGACGGCGTGCGGAAGCTGGGTGGCGAGCGGGGTGGACAGCGGCGCGATCCGGTGTTCGTACGGGTCGTAACCGGTGTGCCAGTCGCCGCGCAGCAGCGTCAGGGCCTGGACCGGGTCGAGGCCGCGCGCCACGGCGGCGAGGGTGTCGCGATAGCTGGGGAAGAGCCAGTCCTGCTCGCGCAGGACCAGGGCGGCAGCGACCTCGCAGGCCTCCTGGCCGGTGCTCGACGGATAGACCGCGAGCCTGCCCTGCTTGGTGAGGGCCGTCGCCTGCGCGTTGTACCTACGGCCGCGGACCAGCTCGCCGTACAGCCGCAGCAGCAGCCCGGGGTCGGCGGCGGCCACGGCGTCCGTGCCCAGCGCGCGGTACGGCGCGGGGTCGGGGAGCAGCGGTGCGGGGTCGGTACGCGGCTGCCACGCCGGGGGCGGGACGGGCCGGTCGGCCGCGGCACCGGGCAGCTCCTGGACCGACGTACTGCTCTTCTTCACGCGTGCACCTCCTCGTGGGAGCGGACGGACGACGGGGTGCCGGGTGTGGCACGCCTCACCTACCGATTGTTCGGTCGTTCAGGCATTTTGGCTACAGGCGGCTCCAGCCTGTGGACAAACGGTTCTCCACAGCTTGGGATGACCACAGGCCGTCCATCGCGGAGAGGCGGGGGGACATGGGAGCTGAACAAATGGCCGAGGACACGGACCGGAGCGACGAGACGCCCGGGCGCGGCGTACCGGGGGGCGGCCGGACCGGCGGCACCGCGGAGCGGACCCCCGTACCCGACCGAGCCCCCGTACCCGAACGGACTTCCGTACCCGAGCGGACCTCCGCACCGGAGCGGACCCCTCCGCCGGACCGGATCCCGCCACCGCGCCCGCTCGACGCCATCGACCAGGACATCCTCCGGATCCTGCAGACGGACGGCCGGGCCTCCATACGGTCCGTCGCCGAGCGTGTCCATGTCTCGCGCGCCAACGCGTACGCCCGGATCAACCGGCTCATCGACGACGGCGTGATCCGCGGCTTCAGCGCCAGGATCGACCATGAACGCGCGGGTCAGGGCGCGTCCGCGTACATCACCCTGAAGATCGTGCAGAACTCCTGGCGCACTGTGCGCGAGCAGCTCGAAGAGCTGCCGGGGGCGGCCCACATCGCACTGGTCAGCGGCGACTTCGACGTACTGCTGCTGGTGCACGCGCCGGACAACCGGTCACTGCGCGAACTGGTCCTGACCAGGCTCCAGTCCATCCCCGAGGTGCTCTCCACCCGCACGCTGCTGGTCTTCGAGGAAACGGACCTGGGGTCCGGGACGACCGCCGGTCCGACGCTCTAGAAAGACCCGACCCAAAGAGACCCTTCCGAAAGAGACCCGTCCGGAAGTGCCCCGTCCGGAAGTGCCCCGTCCAGGAGGGCTCGTTCAGGACAGGCCTTCGGAGCCCTCGCGTTCGGTGCGCAGCCCGGCGAAAGCCATCCGTACGACCGCTTCCGCCACCTCTTCGCGGCTGTACCCGCCCGCCGCGTGCGGCCGGTACCACTCCACCAGGGAGTTGACCATCCCGAAGAGCAGCCGGGTCGCCAGCCGAGTGTCCATGTCGGCCCGCAGATCCCCGTCGGCCGCCGCCGCCTTGAGCAGATCCGCGACCCGGTGGTCGAACTCCCGGCGCCGCTCCATGGCCCAGCGCTCGGTCTGGGTGTTGCCCCTGACCCGCAGCAGCAGCGTCACATAGGGCAGCTCGGCCATCAGCACCTCGACCGTACGGCGGGTCACGTGCTCGACGCGCTCGACGGCCCGTCCACGGGTCGCGCCGTCCTCGTCGAGGATCCCGAAGAGCCCGTCCAAGGCGCGGCTGACGGCCCTGCGCAGCAGCTCCTCCTTGCCGACCACATGGTGGTATATCGAGGATTTGGAGATCCCGGCGGCCTTGGAGAGATGCTCCATGGAGGTGCCGTCGTAGCCGCGCTCATTGAAGACCTGGACCGCGACGGTCAGCAGGGTCTCGGGCGTATAGGTGTCGCGTTTGGCGGTGCTCATACCCCATCCTCCTCCCCGTGCCCACCCTGCTCGTCCCGCTCGCCCCGCTCTTCTCGCTGTTCCTGCGCCAGGGCCAGCCGGCGCAGCGCCTGGGAGGGGGCGTATCGGCCGGTGGGGTACTCCTCGTGCAGGGCCTCCAGCGCGTACAGCACCCATCGCGCGCCCAGCTCCTTGCCCCAGTCGAGAGGGCCGCGCGGGTAGTTGACGCCCAGTCGCATCGCGGTGTCGATGTCCTCGGGGGTGGCCACCGCGCGGGCCGCCGCGTCGAGCGCGAAGTCCACGAGCATCGCCACCGTACGGGTGACGATCATGCCGGGGATGTCGGCGATCACGCTGACGTCCTTGCCCAGGGCCTGGAACAGCCCGATGGCCTCGTTCAGGGCCGCCTCGTCGACCCCGGCGGCCGGTGCCAGGGCGATCCGGGTCGCCGTACGGTAGTCCAGCGCGAGATCGAAGTGGATGACGGGCATGTCGGCGTCGTCGGCGGCCGAACCGTCCGACAGGAAGAGCCGCGTGCCGTCGGACAGCTCGATCCAGCCCGGATGGCCAGGAACGGCGTCTTCTTTGAAGAGGACCCCGATTCCCGCCTCTTCGATCAGGCCGGGCAGCGAGTCCGCGGCGAAGAGCTCGCCCTGGACGGTGACGGACGAGGGAGCCGGCGCGGGTCCGGCCGTCCGTGCCTCCACGGACGGCGCGTCCTCGCCGTACGGGAACCATCCCCGGCCCGACTTGCGGCCCAGCCGCCCCGACTCCACGAGCCTGCGCTGCGCGAGGGACGGTGTGAACCGCACATCCTGGAAGTTGGACTCCCATACGGACCGGGTGACGGCCTCATTGACGTCCTGACCGATCAGATCGGTCAGCTCGAAGGGGCCCATCGGGAAGCCACCGCTCCCGCGCAGCACCGCGTCGATGGTGGCCGGATCGGCGGCGCCCTCCTCGTACACCCGGAAGGCCTCGGCGTAGTACGGACGGGCGATGCGGTTGACGACGAAGCCGGGGGTGTCGGCACAGCGCACCGGCGTCTTGCCCCAGGCGCGCGCCGTATCGAACGCGGTCAGCGCCACCTCCTCGTCCGTCGCGAAGCCGCTGACGACCTCCACGAGCGGCAGAAGGGGCGCGGGATTGAAGAAGTGCAGTCCGACCAGGCGGCCGGGGACACGCAGCGCGCCCGCGACGGCAGTGACCGAGAGGGAGGAGGTGTTGGTGGCGAGCAGGCAGTCGTCGGAGACAAGGTCCTCCAGGGCCGCGAACAGTTCGCGCTTGACGGGGAGCTGCTCCAGTACGGCCTCCACGACCAGCGCGGAGTCGGCCAGCTCGGCGAGTTCCGCGGCCGGGCGGAGTCGGGCCACCGCGGCATCGCGCGTCGCCGCGTCGAGCCGGCCCTTCTCGACCAGCCGGCCGAGCCGTCCCGCGAGGGCGGTGGCGGCCTGCTCCGCGCGGCCCGGCACGGCGTCGTAGAGCCGTACGGGATGTCCGGCGACCAGCGCCACCTGGGCTATTCCCTGGCCCATCGTTCCGGTGCCGACGACCGCGACGACACGGCCGGACTCAATCGCTGTCATGGGAGCAATCCTTCCGTATGAGCGGGCACCGACGGGGCCATGAGTTCTCCCCGGGGTGAGTTGTCCACAGGTTCGCCGGGCCCCCTTGTCCCGACCGATCGTTCGGTTACTCTAACCCTGTCCGTCAGCACATGTCCCCGTCTCAGCCCGACCGAGGAGTGGGTCCGTCATGGCCGCCCAGCTCAGCCCCCAGCAGCTCTCAGAAAAGCACCGGCCCACACTCGACCGGGCCCTTGAGGCGATCCGCAGCCGCGCCTACTGGTCGCCCCACCCCGAACATCCCAAGGCGTACGGCGAGAGCGCGCCGGCCGAGGGTCTGGCCGCCTTCCAGGCCCTGCGCGGCACCCGCTTCGAGCTGGACCAGCCGGGCACGGACGGCTGGACGGGCGGCGAGATCTCGCCGTACGGCCCGGCGCTGGAGATCGAGTATCCGCACGCGGACGTGGATGTCCTGCTGCCCGCGATGCGCGCGGGCATGGGCGCCTGGCGCGACGCCGGGCCCGAGACCCGCGCCCTGGTCTGTCTGGAGATCCTCGCGCGGATCAGCGCCCGCACGCACGAGTTCGCGCACGCGGTGATGCACACCAGCGGGCAGGCGTTCATGATGGCGTTCCAGGCGGGCGGGCCGCATGCCCAGGACCGCGGCCTGGAGGCGGTGGCGTACGCGTACGCGGAGCAGACGCGCACCCCGGCCGCCGCCGACTGGTCCAAGCCGCAGGGCAAGCGCGACCCCCTGGAGCTGCGGAAGACCTTCACCGCCGCCCCGCGCGGCATCTCGCTGCTGATCGGCTGCAACACGTTCCCGACGTGGAACGGCTATCCGGGCCTGTTCGCCTCCCTGGCCACCGGCAACCCCGTCCTGGTCAAGCCCCACCCGCGCGCGGTGCTGCCCCTGGCGCTGACCGTGCGAGTCGCTCGCGAGGTGCTCGCCGAGGCCGGCTTCGACCCGAATCTGGTGGCGCTGGCCGTGGAGCGGCCGGGTGAGGGCATCGCCAAGCCGCTGGCCACGCGCCCGGAGATCCGGATCATCGACTACACCGGTTCGACCGCCTTCGGCGACTGGCTGGAGACCCACGCCCGCCAGGCGCAGGTCTACACGGAGAAGGCCGGGGTCAACACGATCGTCATCGACTCCACCGACGACTACAAGGGGATGCTGTCCAATCTGGCCTTCTCGCTGTCGCTCTACAGCGGCCAGATGTGCACCACCCCGCAGAATCTGCTGATCCCCCGGGACGGCATCACGACGGACGCGGGCGAGAAGTCGTACGACGAGGTGGTGGCCGATCTCGCGGCCTCGGTGAGCGGGCTGCTGGGTGACGACGCCCGTGCCGCCGGGCTGCTGGGCGCGCTGGTCAACCCGGATGTGAAGGCCCGGCTGGAGGCCGCCGCCGCACTGGGCGATGTCGCGCTCCCCTCGCGCGAGATCAGCAATCCGGACTTCCCGGACGCCGTGGTCCGTACGCCCGCGATCGTCAAGGCCGACGGCTCCCGCAAGTCCTGGGAGAAGGCGGGGGAGAGCGGGGCCGAGGGCGCCGCGGAGGTCCCGTATCTCACCGAGTGCTTCGGCCCGGTGTCGTTCGCGGTCGCCATGGACTCCACGGACGACTCGGTGGAGCTGCTGCGCCGCACGATCCGCGACCGGGGCGCGATGACGGTCGGCGCGTACACGACCTCGCCGGAGACGGAGCGCGCGATCGAGGAGGTCTGTCTGGAGGAGTCCGCGCAGCTCTCGCTGAATCTCACGGGAGGCGTGTTCGTCAACCAGACGGCGGCCTTCTCGGACTTCCATGGTTCCGGCGGCAATCCCGCGGCGAACGCGGCGCTGTGCGACTCGGCGTTCGTGGCCAACCGCTTCCGGATGGTGGAGGTCAGGCGCCAGGCATAGGGCGGCGCTCCGGGACCGCCCGCTGGTCAGGGTGCGGGCGGCCCTGGGGCATCGCCGGCGGCGGTGTCCGGGATGACGGCGTGCCGCTGGATCCAGGCGTGCATGGCGATCGCCGCGGCGGCTCCGGCGTTGATCGAGCGGGTCGAGCCGAACTGCGCGATCGAGCACACCATCGCGGCGTGCTCACGGGCCTCCTCGGTCAGACCGGGCCCCTCCTGCCCGAAGAGCAGCACACAGCGGCGCGGCAGCTCGGTCCGCTCCAGCGGTACGGACCCCGGCAGATTGTCGATCCCGATGACCGGCAGCCCTTCCGCCGCCGCCCACGCGATCAGCCCGGCGGCGTCGGAGTGGTGGCGCACATGCTGGTACCGGTCGGTGACCATCGCACCGCGCCGGTTCCAGCGCCGCCGCCCGACGATATGGATCTCCTTCGCGAGGAACGCGTTGGCGGTGCGGACCACCGACCCGATGTTGAAGTCGTGCGTCCAGTTCTCCACCGCCACATGGAAGTCATGGCGCCGGGTGTCGAGATCGGCGACAACGGCCTCGCGCGTCCAGTACCGGTAGCGGTCGACGACATTGCGCCGGTCCCCGGCCGCCAGCAGCTCCGGGTCGTACCGCTCGCCGCGCGGCCAGGGGCCGGGGTGCGGCCCGACGCCGACCTCCGGGCCGAAGCCCTCGTCGTACTGGACGGGTTCCAGGTCCTCCGGGGCCGGCCCGCGGACCTCCGCCGTTGTCTCGCTGCTCACCCGACGAGAGTACGGCTCTGCTCCGGACTGTCGCTCCGCTGCTCGGGCAGGGACACGCTGGGCCGGGAGAACAGCCGGTTCCCCAGACCCGAGACCCGGCCGCCCAGCCACCGCAGGAAGGGCGTCGGCAGGAACACCGCGTCGGCGGCGATCATCGCGAGCGAGAAGAAGGGCAGTCCGAGCACCACCGCGATGGCGGCGTGCTCCAGCATCATGCAGGCCAGCAGTACGTTCTTGACGCGCCGGTTGAGGAGCGTGAAGGGGAACGCGACCTGCACCATGACCGTGCCGTAGGTCACCAGCATCACGATGACACCGCTGGCCGCGAGCAGGGAGGAAAGCTCCGGCCAGGGGCTGAAGTAGTCCAGTTTGAGCGGATAGTAGAGGGCGGTTCCGTCCTGCCAGCGCGAACCCTGGATCTTGTACCAGCCCGCCGTGGCGTACACCAGACAGACCTCGGCCATGATCACCACAAGTGCGGCATTGTGGAGGAGGTTGGCGAGGACATCCAGCAGCGCGCGCGGCTCACCGTCCGGCGCGTAGTGGTTCGCCGCCCACCACAAGGCCTGACCGATCCAGACGCCCCAGAAGACGATCACCAGCCACAGATCGGCGTGGATCCGGTCCGTCGCCGAGCCGATGACCAGGAACACCCCGAGACAGCTCCACAGCACCGGCCCGATCCGGTCCCGCCGGGCGCCGTCCGCGCCGGGCGCCGCCCGCCTGGCGTCCAGCGACCAGACCTGGCCGCAGCGTGTCAGCACGAGATAGATCGCCATGAGATGGATGACGTTGTCCCCGCCGTCGCCCATGAAGATGCTGCGGTTCTGGAGCGACAGCACGCCGAACATGAAGAGCACGGACATCGTCCGGGTTCGCCAGCCGATCATCAGCAGCGCGCTGGACAGCACAGCGACGGCGTAGACGATCTCGAACCACACCCCGCTGTCCGACCACATCAGACCGGTGAAGGCGCCGTTCTTCGCGATGAGCTGCTGGGCCATGTCCCAGCTCCACGGGCCGTCAGGTCCGTACAGCTCGCGCCGGTGGGGCAGTTCGCGCAGCAGGAACAGCAGCCAGGCGCCGGCGAAGCCGATCCGGACGACGGCGCTCTGGTACGGGCCGAGGGCGGCTGCGGTGACGCGCTGGACGGCACGGACGGCCGGCCCGGCCACCAGCAGCGGCCTCCCCGCAGCCCGCGGGCCCGGCCGCAGGCCCGGCCGGCCGGTCGGCTGCTGGCCGGTGGACTGCTGGCCGGCCGGCTGCTGATCGATCGGCTGCTGATCGGGCTGACCTGCCGGCCGCTCGTGCTGCCGGTCATCGGGTTGGTCACCGGACCCTCTTGGCTGATCCGTCGGCTGGTCGGTCGGGTGCGCGCTCACTGTTCCGCCTCCGTACGGCCGTTCCGTACGCCCTCGGGAAGGTCCGCGGCGCTCACCGTCCACCAGGGATAGAGCCGATAGGACGGACGCGTATCGGTCTTCTCGGTGCTCCAGGGGGGCGCCGCGACCGTGGTGGCGGCGGACCTGAGCTGAATGCGTTCCACGGGACCGCCCAGACGGTAGACCTCGAGGCGCAGCATCACGATGCGGCGGACATAGCTCTCGGAGAGCTGCCCGCGCAGGCCGTTGGGGCGGTTGTCGTTGTCGTGCGAGCCGGTGAAGAAGTCCCAGGCGCGGCGCAGTTCGTTCTGGTCGACATGGCTGGGAAGGAGATTGCCGCGGATCGCCGCGCCGTCCTCGGCGGAGAGATCGATCCAGCCGGTGGTCGTCCGGGAGCCGTCGGGCTTCGCCACCTCGGCGCGCACCTGGACAGCGATGTTCTGCTGGAGCGGATTCGGCGCGAAGAGCTTCCAGTTCTGTTCGAACTCGGGGTAGACCCACTCGTCGACGGCCTTGCCGTGCTGCTTGGTGATCGTGTTGGACGGGGCGGCATGCAGAAAGACCATGGCCAGATGCGTGCAGGCCAGCAGCCCGAGGACCGCGAGCGCCGCGGCGGCCACCACTTGGCCGGGAAGGGACAGGCCGGCTATCCCGGCGCCGGGTGGGGGCCCGGCCTTCACACCCTTGTCGTCGTACGAATCCATCCCGCCCCGATCCCCGCCCGCGCCCGCTCAGTCGTCCAGAGGGTTGACACCCTACGGGCCGAGTCCAGGACCTGGGTCCGGAGTCCGGAACCGGGACCGGCGAGGTCTAAGAGCACAAGTCTCAGAGCACGAACGGCGCGGTGCCGTTGTCCGTGACCATCGGCCGCCCCGCGCCGTCCCAGGCGAGCATGCCGCCGTCCACATTGACCGCGTCCAGGCCTTGCTGCACCAGATACTGGGTGACCTGTGCGGAGCGCCCGCCGACCCGGCACATCACATAGGCCTTCCGGCCCCCGGCCACCGCCTCGGTCACCTCGCCGAAGCGGGCCACGAAGTCGCTCATCGGCACATGCAGCGCGCCCTCGACATGACCGGCCGCCCACTCGTCGTCCTCCCGGACGTCCAGCACCAGTCCGTCGGACGGGACCGCCGCGACATCGACCGAGGGCAGCGGGGCGAAGTTCATGAGCTGTGCCTTCTCTCGTACAGGCCGGGACCAGGAGCAGGACCGGGGCAGGGACCGCGGCCGGGTGTGCGGAACAAACCCGGCCAGGTGTGCGGGACTCCGGAAAACCTACTCCACCAGCCCGGCCAGTTCCGTCTCACGTCCGGCGACCTCGGCGAGCAACTGCTCGGCGATCTCCTCCAGCAGCCGGTCCGGGTCGTCGGGCGCCATCCTGAGCATCGCTCCGATCGCGCTCTCCTCCAGCTCCTTGGCGACCAGCGTCAGCATCTCCTTGCGCTGCGACAGCCACTCCAGCCGGGCGTAGAGCTCCTCGCTCTCGCTCAGGGCCGGCGCCTTCAGTACGGGCCCCGCGGCCCACTCCGCGGCCAGCTCCTCCAGCAGCGGCTCGTCCCCCCGCCCATAAGCCGCGTTCACGCGGCTGAGGAACTCCTCACGTCTGGCCCGCTCCGCGTCGTCCCGTGCCAGGTCCGGGTGGGCCTTGCGCACCAGCTCGCGGTAGATCTTGCGCGCCTCGTCGCTCGGCCGGACCCGCTTGGGCGGACGTACGGGCTGCTCGGTCAGCATCGCCGCCGCCTCCGGCGAGAGGCCGTCGGAATCGAGCCAGTCGTGGAACAGCTCCTCGACCCCCGGCATCGGCTGCACCATCGCGCGGGCCTCCCGCGCCTTGCGCAGGTCATCGGGGTCGCCGCTCCTGGCCGCGCGGGCCTCGGCGATCAGCGCGTCCAGCTCGTCCAGTCGCGCGTACATCGGGCCGAGCCGCTGGTGGTGCAGCCGGGAGAAGTTCTCCACCTCGATCCGGAAGGTCTCCAGCGCGATCTCGAACTCGATCAGTGCCTGCTCGGCAACGCGCACGGCCCGCTCCAGCCGCGCTTCGGGCCGGGCCGCCCCGGCGGTCTCGCCGACGCCCTCCGCCGTACCTGCCGAGCCCTCCGCCGTACCCGCCGAGTCGTCCGCGCCGACCGCCCCGTCCGTCGTGTCCGCCGCGCCGGGCCCGCCCTGCGGGGCCTCCGCCGCATCGCTCACGCCCGCCGCCACCGTGGATTCCGTCGCATCCGGCACGTCTCGTACATCCCGTTCGTCGTCGTTACGGATCGTCGGCTCCCCAGGGGCGTCCTGCATCACCCGTCCAGCGTACGGGGCGAGGAGCGGCGGCCTCCGCTCCGCTCCCGGCCGTCACACACCCAGCTCGGCAGCTATCCGCCCATTCCGCACGGCCGCCACCAGCTCGGCGTGGTCCGCCTCCGTGCGGTCCGCGTACGCCATGGCGAAGCCCGCCACAGCCGTGTCCAGCTCGTCGTTCTTACCGCAGTAGCCGACTATCAGCCGGGGGTCCACGCTGTGCGCGTGGGCCCGGGCCAGCAGCGCTCCGGTCATTCTTCCGTAGTCGTCGATCTGGTCGGCCGGCAGTGCCGCGGGGTCGACGCTCCCCTTCCGGTTCCTGAACTGCCGCACCTGGAAGGGTCTGCCCCGCACGGTCGTCCACCCCAGCAGGCTGTCGCTCACCACCTGCATCCGCTTCTGTCCCAGCACCACCCGCCGCCCCTCGTGCACCACCGCGGGCGCCTCGAATCCGGCGGCCGGCAGATGGGGCAGCAGGGCCGAGGGCCGTGCCTCCTTCACCTGGAGCACCAGCGGCTCGCCCCGGTGGTCGAGCAGCAGCACCACATACGACCGGGTCCCGACGCTGCCGGTGCCGACCACCCGGAACGCCACGTCGTGGATCGCGTACCGCGCGAGCAGCGGCAGCCGGTCCTCGGGGAGCGTGCCGAGATACTCCTCCAGCGAGGCGGCCACCGCCGCGGCCTCCTCGTCCGGCACCCGCCGCAGCACGGGCGGCGCGTCCACGAAGCGCCGCTGGACGTCCGCGCCGGTGGCCCCGCTCGCGTCCAACACCGCCTCGGTCGACCTGGCCGCGAACCGCGCGCTGGTGTTGTTCCGCGCCTTCCCCGCGACCCGCTCCAGAGTGCCGGCCAGATCACGCGCGTCCGCGTGCGAGACCAGTTCCTCGTCCGCGATCGCGTTCCACGCGTCGAGGACGGGGAGCTTGGCCAGCAGACGCATCGTGCGCCGGTAGGCGCCCACCGTGTCGTACGCCCCGCGCCGGCAGGTGTCCTCGTCCGCGCCCGCCTCCCGGCCGGCCAGCACCAGCGAGGTGGCGAGCCGCTTGACGTCCCACTCCCAGGGGCCCGTCACGGTCTCGTCGAAGTCGTTGAGATCGATGACGAGCCGACCGCGCGCGTCCCCGTACAGACCGAAGTTCGCCGCGTGCGCGTCGCCGCATATCTGCGCGGCGGCGCCGGTGACCGGAGTGCCCACCAGGTCATGGGCCATCAGTCCGGCCGCGCCGCGCAGAAAGGCGAAGGGACTGGCGGCCATCCGCCCGACCCGCAGCGGAGCCAGCTCGGGCACCCGGCCGCGGCTGGACTCTTCGACGGCCCGAACGGCGCCGGGCCGCCCCGCCGCGAACACGACGGAGTCGTGCGAGGACCTCGGCACCCGGGCCCGCAGCGCCTTGCCCAGCTCCTTGGGCGTCCGCGCCGCCGGTCCCACCCGAGCCCCGCCGACCCGAGCCCCGTGCGCCCCG
>NZ_LATD01000008.1 GCF_000981895.1 Streptomyces odonnellii
CCCCGCCCGCCCCGCCGTACGGTGGGACGCAAGCTGCGAATTCACAGAAGTGCACACCAAGGAGAAGACCCAGTGGCCGAGCTGTTCTACGACGACGATGCCGACCTGTCCATCATCCAGAACCGCAAGGTCGCGGTCATCGGTTACGGCAGCCAGGGCCACGCCCACGCGCTGTCGCTCCGTGACTCGGGTGTCGACGTCCGGGTCGGCCTGCACGAGGGCTCGAAGTCCAAGGCCAAGGCCGAGGAGCAGGGCCTGCGCGTGGTGACGCCCGCCGAGGCCGCCGCCGAGGCCGATGTGATCATGATCCTGGTGCCGGACCCGATCCAGGCCGAGGTGTACGAGAAGTCCATCAAGGACAACCTGAACGACGGCGACGCCATCTTCTTCGGTCACGGCCTCAACATCCGCTACGGCTTCATCAAGCCCCCGGCGCATGTCGATGTCGCGATGGTCGCCCCCAAGGGCCCCGGCCACCTGGTCCGCCGCCAGTACGAGGAGGGTCGCGGCGTTCCGTGTATCGCGGCCGTCGAGCAGGACCCCTCCGGCGGCGCCTTCGCGCTGGCCCTCTCGTACGCGAAGGCCATCGGCGGCACCCGCGCAGGCGTTATCAAGACAACCTTCAAGGAGGAGACTGAGACCGATCTCTTCGGTGAGCAGGCCGTGCTCTGCGGCGGTACGGCCGCGCTGGTCAAGGCGGGCTTCGAGACGCTGACCGAGGCCGGCTACCAGCCGGAGATCGCGTACTTCGAGTGCCTCCACGAGCTGAAGCTGATCGTGGACCTGATGTACGAGGGCGGCCTGGAGAAGATGCGCTGGTCGGTCTCCGAGACCGCCGAGTGGGGCGACTACGTCAGCGGCCCGCGGATCATCAACGACCAGACCAAGGCCGAGATGAAGAAGATCCTGGCCGAGATCCAGGACGGCTCGTTCGCCAAGAACTGGATGGACGAGTACCACGGCGGTCTGAAGAAGTACAACGAGTACAAGAAGGCCGACAGCGACAGCCTGCTGGCGACCACCGGCGCCGAGCTGCGCAAGCTGATGAGCTGGGTCGACAACGACGACGCGTGATATTCGCGGGGCGGTCCAGGCCGGGAGTGATCGGCCGGGGCCGCCCCGTACGCACGTATGAGTGATCCTGCTGCTCGGGAGGATCACGTGCCCCGTGACAGCACTACACTGCACAGCACATACGCGTCAGGCCCACAATGTCGTGCGTCTTCCACGCGGCTAGGACCTGTCCGTCATGTCCGACCGGGCACGCCCTAGGACCCCTCCACCGCCTGCGGCCGTCGGGACGGCCGTCCGCAATGGGACTTGTGAGGACTCACGTGAGCTCGAAACCTGTCGTACTCATCGCCGAAGAGCTTTCGCCCGCCACTGTCGACGCGCTCGGTCCGGACTTCGAGATCCGGCACTGCAATGGCGCCGACCGTGCGGAGCTGCTGCCCGCCATCGCCGATGTGGACGCCATTCTGGTCCGTTCCGCGACCAAGGTCGACGCCGAGGCGGTGGCCGCGGCCGCGAAGCTCAAGGTCGTCGCCCGGGCCGGGGTCGGCCTGGACAATGTGGATGTCGCCGCCGCCACCAAGGCCGGCGTGATGGTGGTGAACGCGCCGACGTCCAATATCGTCACCGCCGCCGAGCTGGCCTGCGGTCTGCTGGTCGCCACCGCCCGCAATATCCCGCAGGCGAACTCCGCCCTGAAGAACGGCGAGTGGAAGCGCTCCAAGTACACGGGCGTCGAGCTGAGTGAGAAGACGCTCGGTGTGGTCGGTCTGGGCCGGATCGGCGTGCTGGTCGCCCAGCGCATGTCCGCCTTCGGCATGAAGATCGTCGCGTACGACCCCTATGTACAGCCGGCCCGCGCCGCCCAGATGGGTGTCAAGCTGCTGACGCTCGACGAGCTGCTCGAAGTGTCGGACTTCATCACCGTCCATCTGCCGAAGACCCCCGAGACGCTGGGCCTGATCGGCGACGAGGCGCTGCACAAGGTCAAGCCGACGGTACGGATCGTGAACGCCGCGCGTGGCGGGATCGTGGACGAGGAGGCGCTGGCCTCCGCCCTCAAGGAGGGCCGGGTCGCGGGCGCCGGTCTTGATGTGTACGCGAAGGAGCCCTGCACGGACTCCCCGCTCTTCCAGTTCGACCAGGTCGTCTGCACCCCGCACCTCGGCGCGTCCACCGACGAGGCGCAGGAGAAGGCGGGTATCGCGGTCGCCAGGTCCGTGCGGCTCGCGCTCGCCGGTGAGCTGGTGCCGGACGCGGTGAATGTGCAGGGAGGCGTGATCGCCGAGGACGTACGCCCGGGGCTGCCGCTCGCCGAGAAGCTGGGCCGTATCTTCACCGCGCTGGCGGGCGAGGTCGCGGTGCGGCTCGACGTCGAGGTGTACGGCGAGATCACCCAGCACGATGTGAAGGTGCTCGAACTCTCCGCGCTGAAGGGCGTGTTCGAGGATGTCGTCGCCGAGACGGTGTCGTATGTGAACGCGCCGCTGTTCGCGCAGGAGCGCGGTGTCGAGGTCCGGCTCACCACGTCGAGCGAGTCGCCGAACCACCGCAATGTGGTCACGGTGCGCGGCACGCTCGCGGACGGCGAGGAGGTCTCGGTCTCCGGCACGCTGGCGGGCCCCAAGCACCTCCAGAAGATCGTCGCGATCGGGGAGTACGACATCGATCTGGCGCTGGCGGACCACATGATCGTGATGCGTTACGAGGACCGCCCCGGGGTGGTCGGCACGGTCGGCCGGATCCTGGGCGAGGCCGGGCAGAACATCGCGGGGATGCAGGTCTCGCGGGCCGAGGAGGGCGGTGAGGCGCTGGTCGTGCTGACGGTCGACGACACCGTACCGCCGGCTGTGCTCGCGGAGATCGCGCAGGAGATCGGGGCGGCTTCGGCGCGCTCGGTGAATCTGGCGGACTGAGGGTCTGCTGCGGGGTTGAGCTGAGGGGTTGAAGGGGGAAGGGCCCGGTTTTCGCCGGGCCCTTCGTGTTGTGCGGGTGCGTGGTGCGGGTCTTGTGCGGTCAGTGCGTGGGGGTCGGGGCGGGCTCTTCCGCTTGCTTTCCGGTGCTCGGACCGGCGGTCGTTCCCGTGCCTGGGCCGGTGCCCGGACTGGCGCTCGTTCCGGTGCTCGGACCGGTGCTCGCTCCGGCGCGTGGGCCGGTGCTCCGGGGGGCCGTACGGAGCAGGGCGGCGGCCAGTACGGCGGCGGCGATCAGCAGCAGCGCCCCGCCGGCCGAGGCGATCCGCATCCCGTGCACAAAGGCCTCCTGGGCCAGACCGAGCAGCGATTCCCCTGCTTTTCCCGGCAGTTGGGCCGCGACCACCGTGGCCCCGCCCAGCGTTTCCCGGGCGGTCTCCAGCGCGTCGGCCGGCAGTCCGGCGGGGGCGGAGTCCGCGAGGTCCCGCCGGTAGACCGCCGTACCGAGGCTGCCCAGGACCGCCATGCCCAGCGCACCGCCGAACTCCTGGCCCGTCTCCAGCAGTGAGGCCGCCGAACCGGCCTTCTCCGCGGGCGCGGCGGCCAGCGCCATGTCCGAGACCAGCGCCATCACGATGACGATGCCGCAGCCCAGGACCGCGGCGCCGCTCAGGACGAGCCAGAGCGAATCCGTACCGGCCGACGCGATCAGCGCGAACCCGGCCGCACCGATGAGGAATCCGGCCGCTATGACCTGCGCGCGGCCGGCCTTCTCCGCGATCGCGGGGCCGGCCGGTGCGGCTGCGCCGATGACCAGTGAGGGGGCCAGGCTCCACAGCGCGGCCTCCAGGGAGTTCATGCCGAGGACGGACTGGAGGTACTGGGTGGTGTAGTAGGCCGAGCCCATCATGGCGAAGGCGGCCAGGGTGTTGAGGACGATCCCGGAGCCGAAGACCCCGCTCCGGCCCCGGCCCTTCCCTCGGCTCTTTCCCCGGCCGTGGCCTCCGTGCTCGCCCTCGGCTCCGCCGCGGAACAGCGCGCGGCTGATCATCGCATCGTCCCGGCCGCGCTGGCGCCGTACGAACAGCGCGCCGCCCGCGAGCCCCGCCGCCACGCACAGCACCCGCACCGTGCTGAGGCCGCCGGCGGCGATCTCCTTCAGCCCGTACACCAGCGGCAGGACGGCCCCCATGGACAGAGGCACGCTCAGCAGGTCGTAGCGGCCGGGCGCCGGATCCCTGAACTCCGGTACCAGCAGCGGGACCAGGACCAGCAGCAGCGCCATCGCGGGCACGTTGACCAGAAAGACCGAGCCCCACCAGAAGTGCTCCAGCAGGAACCCGCCCAGCACCGAACCGAGCGCGACCCCGCCGGCCATGGCGCCCGACCAGATACCGATCGCGCGGCTGCGCTGCGCGTCGTCTCGGAACATGTTGCGCACCAGCGCCATGGTCGAGGGCATCAGGGTGGCCCCGCCGATCCCGAGCAGCGCCCGTGCGGCGATGAGCATCTCGGCGCTCTGCGCGTACGCCGCGCCGACGGAGGCGACACCGAAGGCGGTGGCGCCGATGAGCAGCAGCCTCCGGCGGCCGATGCGGTCGCCGAGCGAACCCATGGTGATCAGCAGCCCGGCCAGGGCGAAGGCATAGATGTCGAAGATCCACAACTGCTGGGTGCTGCTCGGATCCAGCTCCCTGCTGATGGCCGGGATCGCGAAGTAGAGGACGGAGACATCCATCGAGACGAGGAGGAGCGGCAGCAGGAGGACGACAAAGGCGGTCCATTCCCGGCGGCCGGCGCGTGGCGCGGTGGCGGGGACGGGGGTGGAG
>NZ_LATD01000080.1 GCF_000981895.1 Streptomyces odonnellii
GTGGTCGTCTGCTGCGGGGGCGGCGTGGGATCGGCGGTGGCGGGCGCCTCGTCGTTCGTGTCCGTGACGCTCGTCACGGGTACGGTGCGCGCCTGCGGGCTCGTCGTAGCGGTGGGACGGGCGGCGACGCTGGTCAGCCGGAGGGCCTTCGTAGCGGTGGTGGTCACCACGGTGGTGGCGTTCCGCGGCGGGCTGCTGATCGCGGGCGGCTGAGTGGGCGTCGTGGAGTCCTGCGGGTCGTCGGTGCGCGGCAGTACGGTCGACGAGCCGGTGTCGGTGGCGTCGCCCAGGGTCGTGGCCACGGCATGGGGCTCGGGCGCCGCGGATGCCTGCGCGTCGTGGCCGGTGGAGGGCCGGGACGGCAGTACGGCCAGCGTCAGCCCGCCTCCGACGAGCGCGACGGTCGACGCGACCACGGCCCGTCGCCGCTGCTTCTTCCAGCGAGCCAGCTCCCGCCGCCGCGCCGCACGGCCCTCGGTGGCGGGGACGGCGGAGACGGCCGAAGCGACCGGGACGGCTGAGGCGGCGTACTCGGAGTCGTCGGCCGGCTCGTCGTCCGAACTGTCCATCGCGCCGACGCCGGCACCAACGTCGGAGCCCGCGCCCGTGGCCGGGTATTCGGGTATCTCGGAGTGGGCCGTCGGCTCGGCACCGAGCCGCGACGTGGGACCGAAGTAGTCCGCCGCGACCGGGAAGCCCCGCCCGCGCCACGCCTCCGAAGTCGTCACGGCCGCCGGCGCCGAGTCCTGGCTCTGATGCCCGGGCGGCGCGATATCCGGAGCGTACGCGCCACACCCGGGGCACACGAGAGCCCCGTTGAGCGTCCGACGGCACGAGGAGCAGTAGTCCATCCGCGATCTTTTCTGTGCTGACTGCGCCACCAGGGGACTCCGGCGACCGGATCAAGTTCGCACTCAGGATCGAGCGGCCTTCAACGTAACGGCGGCTGCGGGAGGCCGTGCGTATTCCATGTGTTGCTCTCGCGAAGATTCCCCACCGCGGATCGGCGGATACGCGCCCGCACCTGACGAATCCGTCGGTCGGCCAGGCTCAAACCCCGTGCACGCGGGGACCGGTGGCCGGCCGGCACCCTCCGGAGCATCCAACTCCTTGAACCGTGCCGCGATGTCGCCGCCCACCAACTCCTGTGCCCACCCCCGCAGCGCCCCAATCTCCCGGGCTCCCTGGGCTGTGTCTTTATTGAGTACGCCCGGTGAGTCTTCCGTGCGATCATCCACCACGTACGTGCACACACGTCAGACATGCGCCCCACCGCATCGCAGCCGCCTCCCGCAGTGGACACAACCAGCGATCCCGGCTGCGGCGGGCCTGTGTCGGCGGGGCGGGGCGCATCCATATGTCACCGCTCCGGGGGGAACGGAATGTCTCATCACCCGTGTACGCCTGGTACGGCCGCGAGATCCGCGCCGTACACCGGGCCCTGCGCTGCCCTTCTGCTCGCGCTGTCGGTCCTGCTCTCGATGCTGCTCCCGGTGGGCACCGCCCAGGCGTCCACCGATCCCACCAGCACCGTCACCGCCAACACCACGGTCACCGACAACCCGGCCCTCACTCCCGACCGCGCTGCGACAGACGGTTGCGAGCCTGTCGAACTCGGCACTTACCAGGGGTCTTTCACCACGCCCGGCGAGGTGGACTGCCTGGCGCTGCCGCTCCCCGCGAACGCCCGGATGGCCGCGCTGACGGCCCTGAGCGAGCCCGGTCCGCACCCCGATGTCACCGTCGTCGACGCCGACGGAGTTCAGCGGTGCGCATCGAACAGCCTCTCCGGCGGGACCTGTTCGCTGACCGGTACCGCTCCGTACCGCGCCCTGGTCTCCACCGACGACGAGGACGAGCCCACCGGTACGTACTCCATCGCGCTTTACCGGACCGATGCGGCGAGCAACTGCCAGGTGGTCCCGGCGGGCGACTTCACCGCCGACAGCGCCGCCGCCTCCTTCAGCACCGGTGGCGGTGTCTTCTCGCGCTGCCTGACCATCCCCGCCGACGACCACAGCCCGGTGGAGAACTTCCAGCTCCGCGCGGTCACCGGCACGTCCACCGCCAATTTCTCGGTGCTGGACACGAACGGCAAGAAGGCCTGCTCCGTCAGCGCCTCCCTGTCCACCTGGACGACCTGCGATCTCACCCCGGGTGTCGCGCACACCGTCCTGGTCACCGGACGCGATGTCACCGCCACCTACACCCTGACCCGCCGCGATGTCACCGCGACCGCGCGCGGCTGCGCCGCGAACCCCGCGACGGCGGTGGGCGGTCCGTCCACGGGCGGCGCCCTCGGTGAACCGGGCACGCTGCTCTGCCGCCGGGTGACCACCGGCGATGCTGCGGACGTGCTGCACCTGAACGTCCGTGACGCCGTCGGCAGCGCGAACCTCCTCGTCCTCGACGCGAACGGCAAGGCCGCCTGCGGATACAGCAACACGTCGTGCGCGGTCACCGGATCCACCGGCTACCAGGTCCTCGTCACCGTGCCGGTGAACCTGCGGGCCGCCGACTCCTACCGCTTCGACGCCCTGCGTATCGCCACCGCGGCCGGTCCGGCTGCCGAGTGCACCGCCGTTCCGAATGTCAGCTACGGGTACGGGCCGGTCACCGGCACCCTGGACGAGCAGCACACCGCTGTCTGCGCCGCGCTGCCCACCGCGTACAACGACCGCTTCAATCTGACGATCAGTGACACCGACGGGCGGACCGAGACGGCCGTACCCGCGTTGTACGACAGGAGCCTCGGCAACGGCTGTCTGCTGTACATCCCCAGCGGCTACGAGTGTTCCGTGAGCGAGCCGTACACCACGGCGGTCTCGCCGAGCGTCCTCGTCCTCGGCCTGCCCGAGAAGGCGGCGCGGACCTCGTACAGCGTGGAACTCGTCTGCTGGACCATCCGCTGCGGCCCGGAACCGGTCAGTGTCACCGCGGTCACCCCGGCCACCGCGACGAACGGCGGCAAGGCCACCGTCACCGTGACAGGGACCGCCCTGCACATGGACGACAAGGTACGGATCACGCGGTCGGGCAGCACGCTGGAAGCGGTGACCACCGCCGTGTCGGCCGACCGGAAGACTCTGACGGCCGTCCTGGACCTGGCGGGTGCGGCGGCGGGCTCGTGGAGTCTCAGTGTCATCACGCACAACTCGATCGAGTACCGCCGCGGCACCTTCACCGTGACGCAGGCCCCGCCGCCGGGCGAAGGCTGACGGTCACCGTCTCAGCGGTCTCCCGCTGAACCACCGCCACCAGCACAAGGAGCGGGCCCCCGCCGGGATTCCGGTGGGGGCCCGTTCGTTTCGCGGGGTGGCTCGGGTCGCCGATGGCGGATTACCTCAGGGCGCTTCGCTGAGCGGCGCTGCGTGCGAACGTCTTTGCCCGGGCGAGCCGGTCGGGGAGGAACGCGTCCACCGCGCCCGCGCCCTCGCCCGGGTTGGTGTTCCAGCCCTGGATCTTGCGTGCGACGCCCTTCACCTTCGGGTGACCGGGCTCGAGCGCGATCTCGAAGTGCGACTCCTTCGGCGTGCTCAGGTCACCACCCCACACCACGGCGCCGTCCAGCTCCGCCAGGATGTCCCGGACGATCAGCAGCTCGTGCGGGTACAGGCCGTCCTTGACGCCCACCGGGTAGGCGTCCGGGCGGATCGCGATCGCCGTGCCGGAGAGGTGGTTCGACTCGTACCGCTGGTTGATCCGGCGCGACGGCGTGTGGCCGTGGACGTCGCCTCTTCGGAGCTGGTCGATCTCGTAGTGGAAGCGGCGCGCCACGTACAGCAGGATGACGGCCGCCTCGCCGCCGGCGAGACGTACGGACTGGCCGCTGCCCTCGATGCCGAACTCCTCGGCCTCCTCCAGGACGGGCCAGCCGTTCGCCGACAGGTCCCCCTGCCACGCGCCGCCGGATGACGGGCCGGCGGCGGCCGCGGGGCCGGCCGTGCCCATCGAGCCGAGCATCACCGTACCGGCCACCGCGCCTGCCGCACCGACGAACCGGCGCCGCGAAAACTCGCCAACAATCACGACTTCCCTCTCTTCGCTCTCAGACGGGAGCGCGCCGACCACACGGCGGCCCCCAGACACACGACGATCAGCAGCACGAACACGACGATCGCCGGGTTGACCCAGACCGGAACGAGGTCGTAGTGGGCGTTGCACTTGTTGCGCACCGGGAACCACTGCTCCGCCTGCCGGTCGCGCTCCGCCCAGTACTGGTCGTCGAAGGGCTGACCGGCGGCGTCGCAGGCCTCGACGATGTCGAGACCGCTGGAGAAGACGCCGACGAAGCGCGCGGCTCCCAGCAGCAGTGCGGAGACAACGGCAAGGGCGAGCCACGCCACTGGGCCCAACCGGCGCATGAGCTAATCCTTCTGTGCGCGCGCCGCGGCACGTGACCTGGCGGCGCGGAGGTACGTTTCGTGGTTCTTCCGGTACGTGGCCGCCATCCGCGACTCCTCGCCGGTGCGCGCGAGGAGCGTATCGACGAAGCCCTTTTCGAACGGCTCCAGTTCGTCGTAGTCCAGCATGGCGGGAAGCGTGAGAATACCGCCGCGGACGGAGATCAGACCGATCTGCGCCGCGACCACTTCCTTGTCGTCGGCCGCGGTGAGGATGTTGTGCGCCAGGAACTTGGCGTCCTCCGTGTTCCCGTTGAACCGGCCCTGCCAGTAACGCTGGAAGCGCCTGAGGCCCCCGCCGCCGTTGTAGAGGTCCCGTACCGCGGTGAGGATGTCCTTGTTGTTGTTGCGTACCGCGTCGGCGATCAGCCAGGCATCCGCGTCCTCGATCAGGTCGTTGAAACCGAAGCTGGCGGCCACGCCGACCTTCGCGAGCTTCTCCATGGCGAACTGATAGCCCGACGGGTAGGTGTCCTTGGCGTGACGCCAGTCGGCGTAGAACGTCAGCAGATCACCGCCCCACCCGGCGACATCGCCCTCGTTGACCGAGCGGGGATTGCTCGGCTTCCACGCCACGAAGTGCCCGTTCGCCGACGCCATCAGGTGTTCGGCGCCCAGCTCGTGCCCGGTGAAGGGATCCTTGAATTCCTCCCATACCGACATGCCCCGGCTGTTGGCGAAGTCCCTGAAACCGCGGTCGTACTCGCCGATCAGGAAGTCCCAGTCCCCGCCGCCGTAGCTCCTGTGGCGCACGTACTCCATGACGAGCTGGTTCGCGTTGCCCTTGCCGTACTCCCTCGCGAGCTGGAGCAGGCTCTCGATGTAGTTGATGAAGCCGTCCGCCGGTCCCGCGGCCTTGCCGACGGAGTTCTGGCCCGGGTCCGCGCCCGAGACGACGTCACGGTCCAGGTCGAAGACGTCCGACCCGTTGGTGACCTGGAACTCCTTGATCTGGTTGTACGACCAGTTCGCCGGGAGCGGGAAGCCGAGGTTCCCGGAGAAGCCCCAGGACATACCGGATACGAAGGAGTAGCGGGCCGCGGTCCGCTTCGTCACGTTCGCGCAGACGTTCCGCGATCCGTACACGCCGTGGATGTACCGCTTGCCGTTGTACGCCAGGCCCGCCGCGACACCGTGGAAGTACGGCACGATCGCCGAGTCGATCTCTTCCTGCGTGGCGTCGTAGTCCACCGCGAAGTAGATCGTCGTGCCGCGGTTGAATCGGTAGCCGACGGCCAGCGCGTGCGCGTTCATGGCGTGCATGTAGCCCGTCGAGTACGAGAAGTCCGAGAGCTGGCGCGCGTTGTCCTGATAGATCGGGAAGACGTTCAGACCCGCGTCGAAGATCGTCTGGAGCTCCCCGGGCTTGATCTCCTTGTCCAGGGTCGAGCCCGGCGGGTCGTACAGATAGCGGCCCACGACCTCGTAGAGGTTGTCGCGCAGATACTTCGCCCGCGAAGCGGTGATCTCGAACCGGGTGTCGCTGCCGGTCGCCGGACGGTCCGCGTCGCCCATCGACACCAGGAGCTGTGCCCATGTCTGGTAGTCCGACCGGCCCGACTGCGCCAGCATGGAGAACTTCTGGAAGGCCTTCACGAACTCGACGAGTGTGGCGTCGTAGGTGCTGCGCCATGTCGTCGGCGTGCCCGTGTCGCTGGTGCCCGACGGGACCGGGGAGTTGAAGACGCACGCGGCCGAGAACATCTCGACCAGCACGCCCGAGTCGCCCTGGCCCAGATTCTTCGTCCTCAGCGCGGCCTGGGTGGCCGGGCCGAAGTTCCCGTTGGGGGCGGCGATGCCCAGCTCGTACTGGAGCCCGGTCATCAGCGCCTTCTGCACGTCGCGGGAGTAGATCCCGTCGCACGGGCCGATGCTGAAGGCGCTCTTCTGCCAGTAGCGGCCGTTGAGCCATCGCTGGATCGATCTGATGTCGTCCGTGCCGCCGGCGACCTTGATGTACGCGTCCATGTTGAGGACGCACTTGAAGAGGGCGGGGGTGGTCTGGCCGCCCGCGGTGCCGATGCCTCCGTCGGGCAGCCCCATGTCGAGCCGCATCGCCTTGACGGCCTCGGTGGTGACCGCGCCGTACTCGCCGTAGCCGTTGGCGCCCCAGTAGCCCTTGCAGAACAGGCCGTGCTGGATGATGCGGACGATATTGCTGTTCTGGTTCCAGCCGAAGCCGATGTCGCCGATGGCCTGGAGTCTGGACAGCGTGCCCGGCCCGAAGTTGGCGACGACCGGGCTGATGCCCAGCTCGTGCTGGAGCCCCATGATCAAGGCGTTCATGGTGGACCAGCCGGTGCGGCCGTCCTCCGGGGCCCGTGAGTAGCCCGTGACGCTTCCGTAGGTGGCGTTCACCCACTGCTGCGCTTCAAGAACTTTCGCGTCCAAGATCAACCTCTCTTGTCATGTCATGCGGAGGTGGCGGCCTGGCCGCGACAGTTCGTGGTACGTGGGACCGCGGCGACCGCATACGGTTCACTGCCTCGGAGGGGAGCTGACCGAAGGGGACGTGGCGCTGATCCGAAGGGGAGGCCGGCGTTGTCCGGGGCTGGCTCAGGAGGCGCCGGGGCCCAGTGGGAAGTTGATGACGTGCTGCCTCAGACGCCTCGTCAGACCCCCGGCACACAGTTCTCACCTTAGGCACAATGTGAAATCCCGGGGTGGCGGCCATCGAGGAATGGCCGGATCTGCGGGGTCGGCCCTGGGGGCTGCCGCAGCCCGGGTCGCCCCCTGGGGGCTGCCGCGGCCCGCATGTCTGATGGCCGGGCCTCATGGCCTCGCATTACGCCCCCGTTCGGACCGCTTCCGCCGGGGCCCTGCGCAGGGCCTGGCGGGTGGGGAGTTCGATGGTGAGGAAGGACATGACGACGACCGTGACCGCGGTCGCGGGCAGCAGCCAGGTGGGGCCCGACGGCCAGGGGCGGGCCAGGAAGCCCTGGCCCAGCAGGGCGAGGGGGAGGGCGGACAACAGCAGGCCCGTGGTGAGCGCCGCGGCGGCTATCACCGCGGCCTCGCGGCGCATCATCGCGCGGATCTGACGCGGTGTCGTACCGACCAGGCGCAGGGCGGCGATCTCGGTGCGGCGCTGGGCGGTGGCGGCGACGAGCTTGTTGGCGATGCTCAGCAGGAGATAGGCGAGCAGCACCACGATGACGGCCAGATTGATCCACACCTCGGGCGGGGTGCCGGTACCGCCGGTACCGCCGGACTCCGCGTCGGAGCCCGGCCCCGGTGCCGTGTCCGACAGCGCCAGGCCCGGACGCGAGGCCGCCAGCGTGCTCAGCGCCCGTTCCGCGGCGGCCGTACCGTCCGTGCGGACCAGGACGCTCTGGTCCAGTCCCGCCGTGGTGTGCCCCGCGGCCAGGTCGTGCGAGAGGACCAGCGGGCCGAAGCCGAGCCCGCGGTCGTACACGGCGACGACCCGGGCGTCGACCTGTGCGCCGTCGCCGAGGATCAGCCGCACCCGCTGCCCCGGTCCCGCGCCGCGCCAGCGCGCGACCTCGCCGCTGACGGCGACCGTGGCACCGGTGAGACGCGCCAGGCTGCCTTCCCGTACGCCGAGGTCGAGGACGTCCGCCGCGGCCGGCGTCAGGATCATCGCGGGGGCGGACTCCGTCGCTGTATCGCCGAATTGCTTCTGGGGCCACGCCACCGTGGTCGTACTGACGGGTGCCGCCGCCCGTACGCCCGGCAGGTCCCGTACGTCGGACAGTGTGCCCGTCGGCAGGCCGCCGAGGCCCGGCGCGCTCAGCCGGTGCTGGGCGAGGGTGCCCGTGTCGGTGTCGTGCGAGGTCGCGGCCATCACGGTGGTCTGCGCGAGCGTGTACGTCAGGACGAACACGACCGCCATCGCCAGCGGGCTGACCACTCCGGTGACGCGCAGCGCGTACGCCCGTACGTTGGACAGGGCCAGCCAGGTCGGAGCGGACACGCCGGGGCGCAGCCGGCGTACGGCCGCTTCGCCCACGCCCTTGACCAGCGCCGGGCCGGCCAGGGCCAGACCGATCGCGGCGAGGATGCCCGCGATGGAGGTGGCGGAGGCGCCGATGAGGGTGCGTTGCAGCAGCGGCGCGGCCGACATCACGCACGCGGCGACGATCAGCAGCAGTCCGGCACGGGTGCGCGTCCTCGACGGTTTCCGCGGCTCGCTGCGCGACTCGGCGACCGCCTCGGTGGCCGGCATACGAGACGTACGCCAGGCCGCGCACCGGGCCGAGATCCGCACCGCCGCCGCCATCAGGACGACGGTGGCGAGGGCGGGCAACGGGCCCATGGTCAGGGGGAGTTGGGAGGGCAGGACACCGCGGTCCACCAGCATGCCCCGGAACTGCCCGGCCAGCAGATAGCCGACGGCCGCGCCCGGCACCAGGGCCACGGCCGCGACGACCGTCGAATGGGCGGCGGCCAGGTGCCGTATCTGTTTCGGGGTCGCGCCGACGGCCCGCATCAGCGCCAGATCGCGGCGCTGCCCGGCGATCGACACGCCGAGCGCGCCCGTGGTGACGAATCCGGTGATCAGCAGGACGATCCCGGCGAGCGAACCGGAGAGCAGGACGAGAAGGGAGCGGGTCGAGCCCACCCCGGGCGACACGGTCTCGCCCCGGTCCGCGCCGGTGAGGACCTTCAGCCCGGTGCCCGCCACCTGGCCGCGGACCGCGGAGGCGACCTGATCCTCGGCGCCGGGTTCGGTCGTGAGGCCGATCAGGTCGACGGTCCCGGCGCGCGGGTTGCCCGCCGGGGACGTACCCCCTTCGCGACTCGCGCCGCTCCCGTGGCTCGGCCGGCTCTCGCGACCGGACAGGCGTACGGCCGTCTCGTCCGCGAAGAACACGCCAGCGCCCGCACTCGCACCCGCATCCGCATCCGCACCCGGGCCCTCACCCGCGCCCGCCGCTCCGACCACCGCCGAGACGCGATAGGGCGCGGCGGGGCGGCCGTTGGCGACGACCCGCACGCGGTCACCCACGCTCAGGCCCGTCGCGGCGGCCACGGCGACCTCGCCGGGACCCGACGGCGCGCGGCCCTCGATACGCGGATCCGCCAGCAGCTTCGTCGACGACCAGCCGTGCCCGGCCGACGCGGGGTCCGCGTCCGCCGGCGGTACGACCCGTCCCCGCGCGTCCACGAGCGCGGCCGGGAACCCGATGTCCCCGACCGCCGCCGTCACGCCCGGCAGCCCGGCCAGCCGGTCCGTGAGCCGCGCCGGGACCGTGGCGCGCTCGGGCAGCGGGATCGGCAGGTCCGCCTCCCGGTGGTACTCCTGGTCGGCCGCGACCACGACGTCCGCGCCGCCGAGCCGGCCGGGCGGCAACTGGGAGCGCAGTCCGGACTCGGCCAGCACACCCGTGGCGGTGATCAGCACGGCGCCGCCCAGGACCGCGCACGCCACGGCGAGCAGCGCGCTGATCCGGCGTGCGGTCATCCGCAGAGCGAGATGCAGCATGTCTACCGCTCTCCCAACGCGACGAGGTGGTCGGCCAGTTGCGGCGCGGTCGGTGACTCCAGGGCCTCGACCACCCGGCCGTCGGCCATCACCAGCGCCCGGTGCGCCCGGGCCGCGGCGGCCGGGTCGTGGGTGACCATCACCACCGTCTGGCGCAGTTCGTCGACGAGGCCGCGGAGCAGGTCGAGGACCTGGTGAGCGCTCCGCAGATCGAGCGCGCCGGTCGGCTCGTCGGCGAACACGACGGCCGGCCGCGCCGCCAACGCCCGTACGACAGCGGCCCGTTGCTGCTGTCCGCCGGAGAGTTCGGCCGGGCGGTGGCCGAGCCGGTCGCCCAGTCCGACCCGCTCGACCAGTGTGTCCAGCCAGGCCCGGTCCGGGCGCCGCCCGCCCAGCCGCAGCGGCAGTGTGATGTTGTCCTCGACGGAGAGCGAGGGGATCAGGTTGTACGCCTGGAACACGAAACCGACGCGCTCCCGGCGCAGTTCGGTGCGACGGGTCTCGTTCAGCCCCGCGATCTCCTGCCCGTCGATACGGACACTGCCCGACGTCGGTGAGTCGAGCCCGGCGGCACAGTGCATCAGTGTGCTCTTGCCGGAACCCGACGGCCCCATCACGGCGAGGAACGTCCCGTGCTCCACGGTCAACGACACGTCGTCGAGGGCCCGTACGCCACCGTCGTACGTCTTGCTGACGCGACCCAGCGCGATGGCGGGTGTGTGTCGCGCGACACCGACGGCGGACGTGCCCATCGGCTGGACCGGCTGCCCCGACTGCCCCGGCTGGACCGGCGTTTTCGACCTGCTCCGCAGCCTCATCGACGTCCTCGCAGACTGCGCACGACCAGGGTCGTCGCGGCGAGCAGGGTGACGGTGCCGCAGGACAGATGCACCCACGTGCTGACGCCGCCGTACGAGGCCACGGTGTTGGCGACGGCGCTGATCACCACCACCGTCCACAGCAGCGTACGGACGATGTCGCCGCCGGTGACGCCGCTCGGGCCTTCGGCGGGGGCGGAGGCGGTAGGGGTGGGGGCGGTGGTGAGGCGGTACGGATCGGTGTGCGCCATGGGGACTTCCTCCTGCGGGGGTCGCCGCTGTTGTCGTCACCGACGCTACGGAGCGTGACCACCTCCGGACGATCCCGTGGACCACCCGATCCGGGGTACAGCAGGCTGTACCCCGGATCGGGTGGTCCACGGGAT
>NZ_LATD01000081.1 GCF_000981895.1 Streptomyces odonnellii
CCGGTTCCCCCGCGCCCCCCAGCGGCCCGCTCGGCAAGGACGGCAAGCCGCTGAACCTCCGCTTCGTCCTGCCCTCGGGCGAGGGCTCCGAGGCGCTGCGCTCCGTCGGTGAGCGGATCGCGCGGATGCTCGACCGCATCGGCATCAAGACGGAGATCACCAAGGTGCCGGACGCGAACTACTTCAAGGACCACATCGCCGCCGGCGACTACGACCTGGCCCTCTACTCCTGGCCCGCCAGCGCCTACCCCGCCACCGACGGCCGCCCCATCTACGCCAAGCCCGTGCCCGCCAGCGACGGGACCCTGCTGGTGGAGCAGAACTACACCCGGGTCGGTACGGACCACATCGACCAGCTCTTCAACCGCGCCGTCGCCGAGCTGGACGAGAAGGCCAGCCGCAAGCTGCTGAAGCAGGCCGACGCCCGGATCTGGGCCGCCGCCGGCTCCATCCCCCTCTACCAGCGGCCGGAACTGGTCGCCGCCAAGCCGGAGGTGGTGAACGCCGGAGCCTTCGGTCTCGCGGCCCCCCGCTTCCAGGACATCGGCTTCACCAGCACCGCGGCCGAGGACTCCGGCGGCAACGACAAGAAGAAGTAGCGAAAGTCCGGTGAGCGAAGCATGAAGCAGCGGAAAAGCCCCATGTGAGGCCCCCCGCGGCAGCTCACCGCCCGATCAATTCGCTTGCCCGCCGGCCTGCCCGGCGGGCAAGCTCGTATCCGTCCCTGACCCGGGCGGCTCCACACCCCCAGCACCACCCCTCACCACCGGCGACTACCGGAACCGGCCTCTTCGATCGGGCCGGGCGGCCCACGAACCCTCTGCCCCGTACCATGGGACGAGCCGTGGCGTGTCAGCCCGGCGGGCGTACGAGGAAAGAACGCCGCATCCCACGATCGAGAGAAGCGCCAGCCAGCATGCCCACGCGCCACGACATCCGTAACGTCGCCATCGTCGCCCACGTCGACCATGGCAAGACCACTCTGGTCGACGCCATGCTGAAGCAGGCCGGCGCCTTCGCCGCGCACGCCGCCGAGCAACTCGACGACCGGATGATGGACTCGAACGACCTGGAGCGTGAGAAGGGCATCACGATCCTGGCCAAGAACACCGCCGTGAAGTACCACCCCAAGACCGGCGGCGACCCGATCACCATCAACATCATCGACACCCCCGGCCACGCCGACTTCGGCGGCGAGGTCGAGCGCGGTCTCTCCATGGTCGACGCGGTCGTGCTGCTCGTCGACGCCTCCGAGGGCCCGCTCCCGCAGACCCGCTTCGTGCTCCGCAAGGCGCTCCAGGCGAAGATGCCGGTCATCCTCTGCATCAACAAGACCGACCGCCCCGACTCCCGGATCGCCGAGGTCGTCGACGAGACGTACGACCTCTTCCTCGACCTGGACGCGACCGAGGAGCAGATCGAGTTCCCGATCGTCTACGCCTGCGCGCGGGACGGGGTCGCCTCGCTCACCAAGCCCGAGGACGGCACGGTGCCGGCCGACAGCACCAATCTGGAGCCGTTCTTCCACACGATCCTGTCGCACGTCCCGGCTCCGGAGTACGACGAGTCCGCGCCGCTCCAGGCGCATGTCACCAACCTGGACGCCGACAACTTCCTCGGCCGTATCGCCCTCTGCCGGGTCGAGCAGGGCGAGCTGAAGAAGGGCCAGACCGTCACCTGGATCAAGCGTGACGGTTCCAAGTCCAATGTCCGGATCACCGAGCTGCTGATGACCGAGGCGCTCACCCGCAAGCCCGCCGAGAAGGCGGGCCCCGGCGACATCTGCGCCATCGCCGGTATCCCGGACATCATGATCGGCGAGACCCTCGCCGACACCGAGAACCCCATCGCGCTGCCGCTGATCACGGTCGACGAGCCGGCGATCTCGATGACCATCGGTACGAACACCTCGCCGCTGGTCGGCAAGGGCGGCAAGGGCCACAAGGTCACCGCCCGCCAGGTCAAGGACCGCCTCGACCGCGAGCTGATCGGCAATGTCTCGCTGCGCGTCCTGGACACCGAGCGCCCCGACGCCTGGGAGGTGCAGGGCCGCGGTGAGCTGGCGCTGGCCATCCTGGTCGAGCAGATGCGCCGGGAGGGCTTCGAGCTGACCGTCGGCAAGCCCGAGGTGGTCACCAAGCAGGTCGACGGCAAGACGTACGAGCCGATCGAGCGCATGACGATCGACTCCCCCGAGGAGCACCTCGGCGCCATCACCCAGCTCATGGCCACCCGCAAGGGCCGTATGGAGACCATGACCAACCATGGCTCGGGCTGGATCCGCATGGAGTGGATCGTTCCTTCCCGCGGTCTGATCGGCTTCCGTACGGAGTTCCTGACCCAGACCCGCGGCACCGGTATCGCCCACTCGATCTTCGAGGGCCACGAGCCGTGGTTCGGCGAGCTGCGCACCCGTAACAACGGCTCGCTCGTCGCGGACCGTGCCGGTACGGTCACGCCCTTCGCGATGATCAACCTCCAGGAGCGCGGGGTCATCTTCACGGAGGCCGGCACCGAGGTCTACGAAGGCATGATCATCGGTGAGAACTCGCGCTCCGACGACATGGACGTGAATATCACCAAGGAGAAGAAGCTCACCAATATGCGGGCCGCCTCCGCGGACTCCACCGAGAATGTGGTGCCGCCGCGGAAACTCTCGCTGGAGCAGTCCCTGGAATTCTGCCGGGACGACGAGTGCATCGAGGTGACCCCGGAGACGGTACGCATCCGCAAGGTCGTCCTGGACCAGAAGGAGCGCGGCCGCGCCGCCTCCCGCGCCAAGCACGGCTGACGCCCCGCCGAGCACAGCGCATGAACGGCCCGGCCCCCGCGGATCACCGCGGGGGCCGGGCCGTTGGGCTGTGGGCCCCCGCCGGGACGGCGGAGCCCGTCGTCCGCTTCTGACGGGTCACAGCCGCCGACACCTCGGGCCGCCTTCACCATGTCCGGCCGCTTTGACGTCAAGTCCGTTTTTGCGGATCGCGTCCGATTATCGGTGGGTGCTCACCGGATGGTGTGTTAACGGTCCGTTTCGCGGGTGTCTGCCTGGGATAACTTTGTCCGGATTTCGGGCGGACGGGGGGTGTCGATGTTGCCAAAACGAGACCCTTTAAGTGTGGTTTACGGCCCGGTCGTACTTAATAGTTGGCCATTGAGCTCGGGTCAATGGGTCAAGCGCTATGGGGGGCGTCGACTCACGAGCACACTCGGGGTTACTACCAACGCGCGCTGTCAGGGGTGTCAGCGCGCGTAGACAGTGCCCTTCTTGTAGTGACAAGTGGACTCATGAGGAGGACCCCATGCGTGGTGCCATAAGCACCGAATGGGTCGGGCGCGCGGTTGTGATCCCCACGGGGGAAGAGCGATCGTGACAAGTCCAGTACAGACCGAGGACGCCTCGTCGTCCACCGCCCCCGGCGCGCCCGACGTGTCGAAGGACGGGACCCAGGAGGCCAAGACGCTCGCCGGGCTGTCGCCCGGCCAGTTGATGTGGCGCCGCTTCAAGCGTGACCGTACCGGGGTCGTCTCCGCCGTGATCGTGATCTTCTTCTTCGCGGTCGCGCTGCTCGCGCCCGTGATCAAGATGCTCTACGGCAAGGACCCGTACACCCTCTACGGGCAGGACAGCCTTGACCTGCTCGACGAGTTCAACATGCCGACCGGCACCTTCGGCGGCATGTCGGCCGACCACTGGTTCGGTATCGAGCCCAACCTCGGCCGCGATGTGTTCATGCAGCTCATCTACGGCATGCGCACCTCGATCTACACCGCGCTGGCCGCGACCGTCCTGATTGTCATCGTGGGTGTGCTGATCGGGCTCGTGGGCGGCTACTTCGGCGGGAGGATCGACTACTGGCTCGGCCGGCTGACCGACTTCCTGCTCGGCTTCCCCAGCCAGCTCTTCTTCATCGCCTCCATGCCGGTGGTGGTGGCGGCCTTTGTCCGTCCGGACGAGGAGACCCCCACCGCTCTTCGCGCCGGTGCCATTGTCGCGGTGCTGTCGTTCCTCGGCTGGATGGGACTCGCCCGGCTGATCCGCGCCGCCACCCTCTCCCTGCGTGAGCGGGAGTTCGTGGAGGCCGCCAAGATCGCGGGTGCTTCGCCCTGGCGGATCATCCGCAAGGAACTGCTGCCCAACCTGGTCACACCGATCCTGGTGCAGGCCACCCTGCAGCTCCCGTCCACCATCCTCTCGGTGGCCTTCCTCTCCTATGTGGGTGTCGGCTTTGTCGAACCCACCCCGGACTGGGGCCGGATGTTCGCGATCGGCGCGGACATCTACGAGCAGGACCCGGCCTACATGATCTTCCCGGGTGTCGCCATGGTCATCTTCGTCGTGGCGTTCAACCTTCTCGGCGACTCGGTTCGAGACGCCTTCGACCCGAAGTCCGGACGCTGACGTTCAGCCGAGGGGCTGCTGCCACCCGGGCGCCGGTCCCGACCGGATGCGCCAGGCAGCACAGTTGGATCACTACTGACAGATAGGTACTCATCACCATGAGCATCTTTGGCACGCGCAAGACACGCGCTGTCGTCGTCGCCCTGGCGGCCGGCTCACTGGCGCTGACCGCCTGCGGCGGCAACAGCGACAGCGGGACCAAGGACAAGAGCAAGACTCAGGAGGATGCCGCCCAGCAGTCGCAGGCGGTCATCTTCGGTGACGCGGCGGCCTCCACCGGCCCGGCGCCCGAGGTCCCGGGTGCCAGGTCCGGCGGCACCGCCACGGTCTACCAGGACTCCGACTTCTCCCACCTGGACCCGGGTCAGACCTATGTGTCGGACGGGAAGCTGCTGGACCGTCTGATCCAGCGCGGTCTGACGCAGTACGCGGAGGACGACAAGGGCCGCCTCACCCTCGTCGGTGACCTGGCCACCGACTCCGGCAAGACGACCGACGGCGGCAAGAGCTGGACCTTCACCCTCAAGGACGGGCTGAAGGACCAGAACGGCAACGCCATCACCTCGGCCGACGTCCGCCACAGCATCGAGCGTCTCTACGCCCCGTTCATCACGGACGGCCCGACCTACGTCCAGGCGTGGCTCTCCGGCGCGGGCACCACCTACCGCAAGGCCCTGCCGGACGGACCGTACAAGGGCAAGCACCTGCCCGATTCGGTCCTGGCGACCCCGGACGCCAAGACGGTCGTCTTCAAGTTCAAGGACGCCCACCCCGACCTGCCGCAGGCGCTCGCGATGCCCGGCTACTCCCTGGTCCCCGCCAAGACGGACACCAAGGAGAAGTACGACACGGCCCCGGTCGCGACCGGTCCGTACAAGATCGCGGAATTCAAGCCGGGCAAGTCGATGACGCTCGTCAAGAACGAGAACTGGGACCCGAAGACCGACTCGGTCCGTCACCAGTACGTCGACGGCTTCAACATCCAGTACAACCACGACGACGACGACCAGACCAAGACCATCCTGGCCGACCGCGGCGAGGCCAAGAACGCCGTGATGTTCACCGGCCAGGTCTCCACCAACCAGGTCCGCAACGTCGTCAACGACCCGGAGGCGATGAAGCGCACGATCCAGGGCTACGCCCCGTACGTGTGGCAGCTCAACTTCAACCTGGACCGGATGAAGGACAAGAAGGTCCGGGACGCCATCACCTACGCTCTGCCGAGCGCCCAGATATACAAGCTCGACGGCGGTGCGTACGGCGGTGAGACCGCGACCGGTCTGATCTCCCCGACCACCCCGGGCTACGAGAAGGACTACGACCCCTTCGGCAAGCTCAAGAAGCCGAACGGCGACGTCGAGAAGGCCAAGGCGCTCATCAAGGAAGCCGGTGCCGAGGGCCAGAAGGTCGTCTACGCGTACGGCAACACCCCCGTCCGCCAGCAGCAGGCCGTCGTCATCGCCGACCGTCTGAAGGCGATCGGTCTTGACGTCGTCAAGAAGGAGATCGACTCCGCCACCTGGTACGAGCAGGTCGGCAAGGTCCAGAACGGTCTGGACCTCTACATGACCGGCTGGGGCCAGGACTGGCCGTCCGCCTCCACGGTCATCCCGCCGCTGTACGACGGCACGCAGATCCAGGACGGCTCCTCGGTCTACTCGCACATCAACGACCCCAAGGTCAACTCCGAGATCCAGCGCATCCTGAAGATCTCGGACCCGGCCGAGGCCCAGAAGGCGTGGACCGCGCTGCACCACGACATCGTGGAGCGGATCAACCCGGCGGCGCCGATCTACTTCACGAAGGTGTTCCAGATCTTCGGCTCCAACGTCGGCGGTATCCGGTACTCCACGGACTCCAGCTACGTCGACGTGACGCGCATCTTCCTGAAGAAGTAATCAGCGTGTAGGCCGGACCCGGAGGTGCGCACCCGGCGGAGTGCGCACCTCCGGTCCGCCGATCCCATCTCTCGGCCCCCTCACAACCGCCGTCCTGAGAGCAGCGACCTGCCATGCTTCAATTCCTCATTCGCCGGGCGTTCGGCGCAGTCCTGACCCTTTTCCTGATCAGTGCCGTCACGTTCTTCATGTTCTTCGCGATCCCGCAGGACCCCGCCCTGCTCGCGTGTGGCAAGAACTGCACTCCGGACGCCCTGGCGGTCATCCACCAGAACCTCGGCCTCGACAAGCCGGTGCCCGTACAGTTCTGGGACTTCATGGTCGGCGTCTTCGCCGGCCGGGACTTCGCCGTCGGCCACTGCGACGCTCCCTGCTTCGGAGTCTCCTTCGCCACCCAGCAGAACGTCTGGGACACCATCCTCGACCGGTTCCCCCTGACGCTCTCCCTCTCGATCGGCGGACTCATCGTCTTCCTGATCGTGGGCCTGGGCGCCGGCATGATCGCCGCGGCGAAGAAGGGCACCGCGACCGACAAGGTCTTCAGCTCGGCCTCGCTGGTGCTCAGCTCCCTCCAGATCTACTTCCTCGGCCCGGTCGTGCTCGGCCTCTTCGTCTACAGCACCGGCTGGCTGGACAAGCCCAAGTGGGTCCCGATCAGCGAGAGCGTCAGCGGCTGGTTCATGGGGCTGCTGATCCCCTGGCTGGTGATCTCGGTGATCTTCACGGCCAACTACACGCGTATGTCGCGGTCGACCATGATCGAACAGCTTCAGGAAGAACATGTCAGAGCGGCCCGTGCCAAGGGCATGAGCCGCAGCTATGTCTTCTTCCGGTACGCCTGGCGCGGCTCGCTCATCCCCATCGTCACCATCCTCGGCATGGACCTGGGCGCCCTCTTCGGAGGCGCGATCGTCACCGAGTTCACCTTCGGACTGCCCGGCATCGGCAGGCTCGCCGTCCAGTCGGTCCAGGACAAGGACCTGCCGCTGACCATGGGCGTCATGGTCTTCAGCGCCGCCTTCATCCTTCTGTTCAACGTCATCGTGGACGCCACGTACGCCCTCATCGACCCGCGCGTACGCCTGTCCTAGGAGAACGACCGTGACCACACTCACCAAGACCGAGGAAACCCCGGCCCCGAACGCGGCGGACCCGTTCCTTTCGGTGCGCGATCTGCGTGTCCACTTCTCCACCGAGGACGGCGTCGTCAAGGCCGTGAACGGACTCTCCTTCGATCTGGAGCGCGGCAAGACGCTCGGTATCGTCGGCGAGTCGGGCTCCGGCAAGTCGGTGACCAACCTGTCCATCCTGGGGCTGCACAACCCCCAGTCGACGACCGTCACGGGCGAGATCCTGCTGGACGGACAGGACCTCACGGATGTCTCGGGCAAGCAGCTCGAAGCGCTCCGCGGCAACAAGATGGCGATGATCTTCCAGGACGCGCTGACCGCCCTGTCGCCGTACTACACCGTCGGCCGGCAGATCTCCGAGCCGTACATGAAGCACACCGGCGCCTCCAAGAAGGAGGCCCGCGCACGGGCGATCGAGATGCTGGGCAAGGTCGGCATCCCGGACCCGAAGAACCGGGTGGACGACTACCCCCACCAGTTCTCCGGCGGTATGCGCCAGCGCGCGATGATCGCCATGTCGCTGGTGTGCAACCCGGAACTGCTGATCGCCGACGAGCCGACCACCGCCCTGGACGTCACCGTCCAGGCACAGATCCTCGATCTGCTCAAGGACCTCCAGCAGGAGTTCGGCTCCGCGATCATCCTGATCACCCATGACCTGGGCGTCGTCGCCAACTTCGTGGACGACCTGCTGGTGATGTACGCGGGGCGGGCCGTCGAGCGCGGCTCCGTGCGCGAGGTGCTCAAGCAGCCGCAGCACCCCTACACCTGGGGCCTGCTCAGCTCGATGCCGCGTCTCTCGTCCGATGTGGGTGAGCAGCTCCAGCCGATCCCCGGCAGCCCGCCCAGCCTGCTGAACCCGCCGTCCGGCTGTGCGTTCCACCCGCGCTGCGCCTACGCCGAGCTGGTGGACGGCGGCCTGTGCACCCACGAGCGCCCGCTGCTCCCGGACGGGCGCGGGGCGGCCTGCCACCTTCCGGCGGACCGCAAGCAGCAGGTTTTCATCGAGAAGATTCAGCCCCGGCTGGGCTGATGTACCGGCAACTGGGGCTATGACCATGAGTGAGAACAACACGACCACCCCCGTCACGGACGCGGCGACCCCGCGCCGTGACCCCGCCTCGTCGGCCGAGCCGCTGCTCGAAGCGAAGGGCCTGACCAAACACTTCCCGATCTACGGCGGCTTCCCCATCAAGCGGAAGGTCGGCGCGGTCCAGGCCGTCGACGGTGTGGACCTGAGCGTCTACCCCGGCGAGAGCCTCGGTCTCGTGGGCGAGTCGGGCTGCGGCAAGTCGACCACGGGCCGGCTGCTCACCCGGCTGCTGGAGCCGACCGGCGGCACCATCACGTACAACGGCCGGGACATCACCCGCGCCAGCCGCAAGCAGCTCGCGCCGATCAGGTCCGAGATCCAGATGATCTTCCAGGACCCGTACGCCTCGCTCAACCCGCGGCAGACGGTCGGCACGATCATCTCCAGCCCGATGGAGATCAACGGCATCAACCCGCCCGGCGGCCGTGAGGCCCGGGTGCGGGAGCTGCTGGAGACCGTCGGTCTCAACCCGGAGCACTTCAACCGCTTCCCGCACGAGTTCTCCGGCGGCCAGCGCCAGCGCATCGGTGTGGCGCGCGCGCTCGCGCTTCAGCCGAAACTGATCATCGCGGACGAGCCGGTCTCCGCGCTGGACGTCTCCATCCAGGCGCAGGTCGTCAATCTGCTCCAGGACCTCCAGCGCGATCTCGGGATCGCCTTTGTCTTCATCGCCCACGACCTGGCGATCGTGCGGCACTTCTCGCAGCGGGTCGCGGTGATGTACCTGGGCAAGGTGGTGGAGGTCGCGGACCGCGACTCGCTGTACGAGCGGCCCCGCCACCCGTACACCCACGCCCTGCTCTCGGCGGTGCCCGAGGCGGACCTCGACGTGACCCGCAAGGAGCGGATCCGGCTCGCCGGTGACGTGCCCTCGCCGATCATGCCGCCGTCCGGCTGCCGGTTCCGTACCCGCTGCTGGAAGGCGCAGGACAAGTGCGCGACGGAGGAGCCGCCGCTGCTCCAGATCAGCGGCAACCGCGAGGGGCACCTGACGGCGTGCCACTTCCCGGAGGAGCCGACGACCGAGGCGCGGGACGAGGACGTCGTACTGGACCCGGCGCTGGTGGCGATGGAGAAGGAGCTGTCCGACGAGGCCTGAGCTTCTACGGCGTGAGGCCCGCGCACGAGGACTTTCCTCGGCGCGGGCCTTCGCCGTCTTCGTACGCACCCGATTCCGTACCGCCTCCTCACCGCCTCCGTACCGGCGCCGCGGAAAAGCCGTTGCACGGCGGTCCTGGACCGGCCGACAGTGGCCGTATGCCCCTTTCCATACGTCCCGCCACCCTCGATGACGCCCCCGCCGTCCGCGATCTCCTGAACGTCATCGACACCATCGAGATCGGCCGGCCCGAGACCGAACTGCACGAGGTGACGGCCGACCTCAAGCACCCCGGGGTGGACCTCGCGCGTGACTCCTGGCTTGCCTACGAGGACGGCGAGCTGGTGGGGTACGGACTGGTCTGGGACGACTCCGGCGCCGAGCGCGTCGACATCGACCACTATGTGCTGCCGGGCCGGGACACCGCCGCGGTCAGGATGTTCGAGCTGATGGAGGCGCGTGCCGCCGAGCGCGCCCGGGAGAACGGCGCCGGGCGGGCCGTCGTCCATCTCCATCTCAATGTCGACCCCACCCTGGACACCGCGCTCATCCTGGGCCGCGGCTGGCAGCGCGTACGCCGCTACCAGGTGATGGCCCGTGAGGTCTCCGCGGCCACCTGCCCGCCGCCCGTACCGCCGCGGGGCGTCACCCTGCGGGCGTGCACCGCCGAGGACGACCGCAGGCGGGCGCACGAGCTGATGGAGCGCACCTTCGCCGAGCACTTCGACCACCAGCCGCGGACGTACGAGAAGTGGCTGGCCGATCTGGACGCCGAGCGGTTCGACTGGTCGCTGGTCTGGATCGCCGCCGTCGAGGGGCTGGGCGACGCCGGTCTGCTGGTCAGCCGCAACGACCGCGAGGCACAGGGCTGGATCGGCAATCTCGGGGTGGTCAAGGAGGCCCGTGGCCGGGGGCTCGGCGGGTATCTGCTCCGCCACGCCTTCGCGGTCTTCGCCGGTCTCGGCCGTGCCGAGGTCGGTCTCGGGGTGGACACCCGGAACGCCACGGGCGCGCTGCGGCTGTACGAGGCCCATGGCATGACGCCGCACTACTCGGCCGACACCTGGGAGGTCACACTCCCGGTCTGACGGGCACGCCCGTACAGCCGTCACGGCGTGCGGAAGATCAACACCTGGGGTGTATTGGGGGGCACGGAGGACCCGCCCGACGAGGAGGCACCCTGGGATGCGCCCAGCCGCACACGCCAAGCGCACCGCCCGCGCGGTGGCCGTCCCCCTCGCCATCGGCCTCGCCGTCGTCCCCGCCACGACGGCCTGCGGCGGAGGCGCCGCCCCCGCGGGCGGCCCCGACGGAGTCCTCTCCTCGTCCTGGGGCGACCCGCAGAACCCCCTCGAACCGGCCAACACCAACGAGGTCCAGGGCGGCAAGGTCCTCGACATGATCTTCCGGGGCCTCAAGCGGTACGACCCGAAGACCGGCGAGGCGCGCGATGTCCTCGCCGAGCGCATCGAGACCACCGACTCGACGCACTTCACCGTCACCGTCCGGGACGGCTGGACCTTCAGCAACGGCGAGAAGGTCACCGCGAAGTCGTTCGTGGACGCCTGGAACTACGGCGCGCACCTCAGGAACAACCAGAAGAACGCCTACTTCTTCGAGTACATCGAGGGGTACGACAAGGTCCACCCCGTCTCGGGCAGCCCGACCGCCGACACTCTGTCCGGCCTCCGGGTCACCGGACCGCGTACCTTCACCGTCACCCTCTCCCAGCGCTTCTCCACCTGGCCCGACACCCTCGGCTACGCCGCCTTCGCACCACTGCCCCGGGCCTTCTTCGACCACCACGCCGACTGGCTCGCCAAGCCGGTCGGCAACGGCCCGTACGCCGTTCTGAACTACACCCGTGGCGCCCAGATGTCGCTGCGTACCTGGAAGGGCTATCCGGGCAGCGACAAGGCCCGTAACGGCGGTGTGGACCTCCGGGTCTACACGGACAACAACACCGCCTACACCGATCTGGTCTCCGGCAATCTCGATCTGCTCGACGACGTCCCCGCCGCGCAGCTCAAGAACGCGAAGGCCGACCTCGAAGGCCGCTACATCAACAGCCCCGCCGGCATCCTCCAGACCCTCTCCTTCCCCTACTACGACCCGGCCTGGAACACCCCGGGCGCCGTCAAGGTCCGCACCGGACTCTCCATGGCCATCAACCGCCGCCAGATCACCGAGACGATCTTCCGCTCCACCCGGACCCCCGCCACCGACTGGACCTCCCCGGTCCTCGGCACGGACGGCGGCCACAAGGCCGGACTCTGCGGCAAGGCCTGCCACTTCGATCCGGCCGCGGCGAAGAAACTGGTGGCGGAGGGCGGCGGCATCCCCGGCGGCCGGCTCACCATCACGTACAACGCCGACACCGGCTCCCACAAGCAGTGGGTCGACGCGGTCTGCAACAGCGTCAACAACACCCTGGGCAACGACAGATCGTGTGTCGGCAGCCCGGTCGGCACCTTCGCCGACTTCCGCGACCGGATCGGCAGGAAGAAGCTGACCGGCCCCTTCCGGGCGGGCTGGCAGATGGACTACCCGCTCATCCAGAACTTCCTCCAGCCGCTCTACTACACCAACGCCTCGTCCAACGACGGCAAGTGGAGCGACGCCCGGTTCGACCGGCTGGTCAACGAGGCCAACGCCGATCCGGACATGGCGACGGCGGTCCGTACCTTCCAGCGCGCCGAAGCGGTCGTACGGGACCAGATGGCGGCCATCCCGCTCTGGTACCAGAACGGCAGCGCGGGATACGCGGCCCGGCTCTCGCATGTGGAGCTGAACCCCTTCAGCGTCCCGGTCTACGACCGGATCGAGGTCGCCTGACCCCATGGGACGTTACGCGGTCCGCCGCCTGCTCCAGATGATCCCGGTCTTCGCCGGCGCCACCCTGCTGGTCTTCCTGATGGTCCATGTGATGGGCGACCCGGTCGCGGGGCTGTGCGGCGAGCGGCAGTGCGACCCGGCGACCGAGGCCCGGCTGCGCCAGGAGTTCGGCCTCGACAAGCCGGTGTGGCAGCAGTACGCGACGTACATGGCGCATGTGTTCACGGGGGACTTCGGGACCGCCTTCAACGGGCAGAAGGTCATCGACCTGATGGCGTCGGCCTTTCCGGTCACCATCCGGCTCACCCTCGTGGCCGTCGTCTTCGAGGTCGTCATCGGGGTCGCGCTCGGTGTGGTCATGGGGCTGCGCAGGGGCCGCCCGGTCGACACCTCCGTACTGCTGCTGACCCTGGTCGTCATCGCCGTACCGACCTTTGTGACCGGTCTGCTGGCGCAGCTCGTGTTCGGCGTGACGTGGAAGCTCGTCCAGCCGTCGGTCTCCTTCACCGCGCCACTGGACGAACTGCTGCTGCCCGGGCTGGTGCTGGCCTCGGTCTCGCTGGCATACGTCACCCGGCTGACCCGTACCTCGATCGCCGAGAACGCCCGCGCCGACTATGTCCGTACGGCCGTCGCCAAGGGCCTGCCCCGGCACCGCGTGATCACCCGGCATCTGCTGCGCAACTCGCTGATCCCGGTGGTCACCTTCATCGGCACGGACATCGGCGCGCTGATGGGCGGCGCCATCGTCACCGAGCGGATCTTCAATATCCACGGGGTCGGATTCCAGCTCTACCAAGGCATTCTCCGGCAGAACACCCAGACCGTCGTCGGCTTCGTCACCGTGCTGATCATTGTCTTCCTGCTGGCGAATCTGCTGGTCGACCTCCTGTACGCCGTACTCGACCCGAGGATCCGGTATGCCTGAGCCTCAGCGCACCTGCCCCGCCGGAGCCGTTGTCGCCACCCTGGAGAAACCGCCGGCGCACCTGGGCGACGGGGCCTCCACCGCCCGGAAGCCGCGCGGCCTCTGGTCCGACGCCTGGCACGATCTGCGCCGGAACCCCGTCTTCGTCGTCTCGGCGCTGGTGATCCTCTTCCTGCTGGCCATCGCCGCCTGGCCGTCCCTGATCGCGAGCCGCAACCCGCTCTCCTGCGATCTCGCGCTGGCCCAGGAGGGTGCCAGGCCCGGCCACCCCTTCGGCTTCAACGGGCAGGGCTGCGACGTCTACACACGTACGGTCCACGGCGCCAGGACCTCCGTCGTCGTCGGGGTGCTCGCCACCCTCGGGGTCGCGGTCACCGGTTCCGTGCTCGGCGCCCTGGCGGGCTTCTTCGGCGGGGCCTGGGACGCGGTGCTCTCCCGGATCGGCGATGTGTTCTTCGGGATCCCGGTGGTGCTCGGCGGTCTGGTGCTGCTGTCCGTGGTGAGCGGTTCGACCGTCTGGCCGGTGATCGGCTTCATGGTGCTGCTGGGCTGGCCGCAGATCTCCCGGATCGCCCGCGGCTCCGTCATCACCGTCAAACAGAACGACTACGTCCAGGCGGCGCGGGCGCTCGGCGCGTCTCCCGCCCGCATCCTTCTCCGGCACATCCTGCCCAACGCCGTCGCGCCGGTGATCGTCGTGGCGACCATCGCGCTGGGTACGTTCATCGCGCTGGAGGCGACCCTTTCGTACCTCGGTGTGGGGCTGAAACCGCCGACCGTGTCCTGGGGGATCGACATCTCGGACGCCTCGCCGTACATCCGCAACTCCCCGCACATGCTGCTCTGGCCGGCCGGCGCGCTGGCGGTCACCGTTCTCGCGTTCATCATGCTCGGCGACGCGGTGCGCGACGCCCTCGACCCCAAGCTGCGCTAGATCCGGCCCGACGCGGGCCCCGATGTCGGCCCCGACGCAAGTCCCGACGTACGCCCCGACGCGAGGGAGTTACCGCCGTGCTGCTCGAAGTACGCGACCTGTCCGTGGAGTTCCGCACCCGCGACGGGATCGCCCGGGCCGTCAACGGCGTCGGCTTCGGCGTGGACGCCGGTGAGACACTCGCCGTGCTCGGCGAGTCCGGCTCGGGCAAGTCCGTCACCGCCCAGGCGGTCATGGGCATCCTGGACACCCCGCCCGCCCGGATCTCCGCCGGCGAAGTCCTCTTCCGGGGCCGCGATCTGCTCACGCTCCCCGAGGAGCGGCGGCGCGGGATCCGGGGCGCCGAGATGGCGATGATCTTCCAGGACGCGCTGTCCTCGCTCAACCCGGTGCTCAGTGTGGGTGCCCAGCTCGGTGAGATGTTCACCGTGCACCGGGGCATGTCACGCAAGCGGGCGCGCGCCAAGGCGATCGAGCTGATGGACCGGGTCGGGATCCCGGCGGCGGAGGACCGGGCGGGCGACTACCCGCATCAGTTCTCCGGCGGTATGCGCCAGCGCGTCATGATCGCGATGGCCCTCGCCCTGGAGCCCGCGCTGATCATCGCCGACGAGCCGACGACCGCGCTCGACGTGACCGTCCAGGCGCAGATCATGGACCTGCTCGCGGAGCTGCGGCGCGAGCTGGACACCGCCCTGATCCTGATCACCCACGATCTGGGCGTGGTCGCGGACGCGGCAGACCGGATCGCGGTGATGTACGCGGGCCGGATCGTGGAGACCGCGCCGGTGCGCGCCCTGTACAAGGCCCCGGCCCACCCGTACACCCGCGGTCTGCTCGACTCGGTCCCACGGCTGGACCGCAAGGGCCGGGAGCTGTACGCGATCAAGGGCCTGCCGCCGAATCCGCTCCGTGTCCCGTCCGGCTGTGCCTTCCACCCCCGCTGCCCGGTCGCCCGGGACATCTGCCGTACGGACGAGCCGCCGCTCTTTGACGCGGGCGAGGGACGGCACAGCGCCTGCCACTTCTGGAGGGAGACCCTCGATGGGTGAGTCCGCCGAACCCGTGCTGGAGGTCACCGGCCTGGTGAAGCACTATCCGCTGACCCGGGGGACCGTCTTCGGAAAACGGACCGGGGCGGTGCGGGCCGTCGACGGCGTCTCCTTCTCCCTGGCCCGCGGCGAGACCCTCGGCATCGTGGGGGAGTCCGGCTGCGGCAAGTCGACCGTGGCGAAACTGCTGGTCAGCCTGGAGCGGCCCACCGCGGGCCGGATCCGCTACCGCGGCGAGGACATCACCCGGCTGTCCGGGCGCGCGCTGAAGGCGGTGCGCCGGAACATCCAGATGGTGTTCCAGGACCCGTACACCTCGCTCGACCCGCGGATGACCGTCGGCGACATCGTCGGGGAACCGTACGAGATCCATCCCGAGGCGGCCCCGAGAGGCGACCGGCGCCGCCGGGTGCGGGAGCTGCTCGACGTGGTCGGGCTCAGCCCCGAGCACATCAACCGCTATCCGCACCAGTTCTCCGGCGGCCAGCGCCAGCGCATCGGGATCGCGCGTGGGCTCGCCCTGCGGCCGGAGGTGATCGTCGCCGACGAACCGGTCTCCGCCCTCGATGTCTCGGTGCAGGCGCAGGTCGTCAATCTGCTGGAGCGGCTGCAGAGCGAGTTCGGGCTGTCCTATGTGTTCATCGCCCATGACCTGTCGGTCGTACGGCACATCTCCGACCGGGTCGGGGTGATGTATCTGGGACGGCTGGCCGAGACCGGCACGGACACCGAGATCTACGACCACCCCACGCACCCCTACACCCAGGCGCTGCTGTCCGCCGTACCGGTGCCCGATCCGGGGGCGCGCGAGCGCCGGGAGCGGATCATCCTGGCGGGCGAGGTGCCGTCCCCGGCGGCCCCGCCGTCCGGCTGCCGATTCCGTACGCGCTGCTGGAAGGCGCGGGAGCGGTGCGCGGTGGAGGAACCGGAGCTGGCGGTTCCGGTGGCCCTGGCTTCGCGGGGGCCCGCGGCGCATCCGTCGGCCTGTCACTTCGCGGAGGAGTAGCGGACCGTACCGGCGATGGGGGGCGAAATGTAATAAAGCGCATCAATTTCGTTAACACGCAGGCAACTTGGCGGACCCGGCACCGATATACGAACGCGTCAGGCTGAACAGCGTACGGCCGTGCGGGTGCCGTAGACCGGCCGGGACTCCGGGAGCCCCGGCCGGTCGCCGTGTTCCGGCGCGGGGCCGGTCAGCTCATCCCGAGCGACCGCTTCAGGAAGTCCACCTGGAGCAGCAGCAGATTCTCCGCGATCTGCTCCTGCGGTGTCATATGCGTCACACCCGTGAGCGGCAGCACCTCATGGGGCCGGCCGGCCGCGAGCAGGGCCGCGGAGAGCTTGAGCGTATGTGCCACCACCACATTGTCGTCCGCCAGCCCATGGATGATCATCATGGGCCGGGCCGGCTCCTCCGGCGCCGACAGCCCCTCGTCCGTCACCAGTGAGTGCCGGGCATACACCTCGGGTTCTTCCTGCGGGGTCCCGAGATACCTCTCCTGGTAGTGGGTGTCGTAGAGCCGCAGATCGGAGACCGGAGCGCCCGCGACCGCCGCGTGGAACACATCCGGGCGGCGCAGCACCCCGAGCGCGGCGAGATAGCCGCCGAAGGACCAGCCGCGGATCGCCACCCGCCCCAGATCCAGCGGGAACCGCTCCGCGAGGGCATGCAGCGCCTCGACCTGGTCGTCCAGGCTCAGCAGCAGATTCCGCCTGACCGACTTCTCCCAGGCCGGGGAACGGCCCGGGGTGCCGCGGCCGTCCGCGACGATCACCGCGAACCCCTGGTCCGCGAACCACTGCGAGGTGAGATGCGCGTTCTGCGAGGCGACCACCCGCTGACCGTGCGGGCCCCCGTAGGGATCCAGCAGAACCGGCAGCTTCCCCGCCGACTCCTCGTACCCGGTGGGCAGCAGCACCGCGCTCGGGATCCGGTGGGCCCCCGCCTCGGTGAGCAGCGCCCGGGCCGTCAGCACCGGCTTCTCGGCGTACGAGGTGACGGCGACGGGCGGCCTGCCCTCCCGGAGGACCTGTACGGACGAGCCCGCCGTGTCCGGCACGGACGAGACCAGCACGGTCACCCCGCCGGCGCGCACGGCCGAGTGCACGCCCGTTTCCGAAGAGACGCGTTCGACGCCCAGTTCGTTGACCCGGTACACATGAATCTGGCCAATTTCTGGATCACCGGCCTCCTCGCCGGACGACGCCGAAACCAGGACATCGTGCTCACCGATGTCCAGAACGGCACGCGGGTGGAGCTGCGAACTTGTCAGGGCCCGGTCGCCCACCACCAGGACCCGCGCGCCTCCCTCGTCGGCGAGCCGCACCAGCCGTCCGTCCGGTGCCCAGGCCGGCACTCCGGGTGACAGTTCGAGCCACGCCGGGTCCTCGTCCTGGTGTACGGTCCTGGTCGCGCCGGTCTCCGTGTCCACCGCGAGATAGAGCTGTCCGCGCTGGTCACGGCTCTGTACGAGCAGCAGCGGGGCGCCCGCGGACGACCAGTGGACCCGGGCCAGATACGGATAGCGCGCCCGGTCCCAGACCACCTCCGTACGCTCCGTGCCCGTGCCGTCGGCGCCATCGGTGCCATCCGGCCCTTCCGCTCCTTCCAGGCCGATCAGGAAGAGCCGTACGTCGGCGTTGGGCGTGCCCGTGGCGGGATAGGCGACCCGGGCCGGCTCCCGGTCGGGGTGCGCCGGGTCCGAGATCCACCACCGCCGCACCGGAGAGGTGTCCACCCGGGCGACCAGCAGCCGGTCCGACGCGGGCGACCACCAGAAGCCGCGCGTACGGCTCATCTCCTCGGCGGCGATGAACTCGGCGAGCCCGTATGTGACATCCTCGCCCTCACCGGTCCCGGGCCCCACGAGCTCGCGGTCGCCCTCGCCGTCCGCCCCGGTCACCCGCAGCGCTCCCCGGGCCGCGTAGGCGATGTGCCGCCCGTCGGGCGAGGGCCGCGGGTCGATCACCGGTCCCCGTACGGGCAGTTGGCGTGCCGTACCGGCCCGCAGCTCGGCCGCGTACAGCCGCCCGGAGAGCGCGAACGCGGCCACTTCGACCGCGCTGTCCACCGCGTAACCGACGATTCCGCCCGCCCCTTCGCGGCTCCGCTCGCGCCGGGCCCTTTCCTCCGCGGAGAGTTGCTCCTCCGCGCCCGCCAGGAGGGCCGTGGGGTCCGCGGCGACCCGCTCGTGGCCCGCGGGGCCGGGGCCTTCGAGATCGAGCACCCAGAGGGCGTTGGCGCGGTCCGCCCCCGAGGTGGACCGCAGGAAGACGACCCGGGCGCCGTCGGGGGAGACCGTGAACGCCCGGGGAGCGCCGAGCGTGAACCGCTGGGTCCTGGCGTGCTGGCGTGGGAACGAGTGCTCTTGGCTCAAGGTCATACGACCGAAACTAGTGCTTGTGCGCCCCCCTGTGCTGCCGTGCACCGATCGATGCGTACGCACGGATAGTTATGATCCGTAGCGCAAGGTGGGTAGGAATCCGCTGGCACATGCATGCTGCGATTTCCCGACTGAATATTTATGGAGGTGAACCGCCGTGGCACTCTCGATTTCGGCGGTGGTGCTGCTGGCGATCATCGTCTTCCTGCTGGTCCGGAAATCCGGGCTCAAGGCCGGTCACGCGGTGGTCTGCATGCTGCTCGGCTTCTACATCGCCAGTTCGTCCATCGCGCCCACCATCAGCGAACTCACCACGAACGTGGCGGGGATGATCGGCGGGATCAAGTTCTGACGGCCCTCTGAAGGCTCTCCGGCGCTCCTCCGAGAGCGTCCCGCCCGCCGCGGCAGGCCCCTACGGCCGCCGCCCCACGACTGCCGCCTCCGTCTCCTGATCACCGACCGCTGACCACCGACGACCGACGGCCCCCGCGGGCCGCTCGACCGCCGCCTCCCGGCCGTTGTCCACAGGCCGGGAGGTTCAGGCCCTGGTCGGCCGCCTCGTAGGCTGTGCCCATGACCGATCTACCCGCCCGCCGTCTGCTGCTGGTGCACGCCCACCCCGACGACGAGTCGATCAACAACGGCGCCACCATGGCCAGGTACGCGGCCGAGGGCGCCCTGGTCACCCTGGTGACCTGCACCCTCGGCGAGGAAGGCGAGATCATCCCGCCGGAGCTGGCCCATCTCGCGGCCGACCGCGAGGACCGCCTCGGCGAGCACCGTATCGGTGAACTCGCGGCGGCCATGCGGGAGTTGGGTGTCTCCGACCATCGCTTCCTGGGTGGCCCCGGCAGATTCCGCGACTCCGGGATGATGGGCCTGCCGCAGAACGACCGCGAGGACGCCTTCTGGCACACCGAGGTCGACGAGGCCGCCCCGCACCTCGTCGAGGTGATCCGCGAGGTCCGTCCCCAGGTGCTGGTGACGTACGACCCCAACGGCGGCTACGGCCATCCCGACCACATCCAGGCCCACCGCGTCGCGATGCGTGGCGCGGCCCTGGCCGCCGACCCGTCGTACCGCCCGGACCTCGGCGCCCCGCACACAGTCGACAAGATCTACTGGAACCGGGTGCCGCGCTCGGTGGCCGAGGCGGGCTTCGCCCGGCTGCGCGCGAACGGTACGGACTTTCCCGGCATCGCCGAGGTCGCCGACATCCCGGGCGTGGTGGACGACTCGGAGATCACCGCGGCGATCGACGGCGCGTCCCACCGGGAGCACAAGGCCGCCGCGATGCGCGCCCACGCCAGCCAGATCGCCGTGGACGGGCCCTTCTTCGCGCTCTCCAACGACCTCGGCCAGCCGATCTTCGCGGCCGAGTACTACCAGTTGGTGCAGGGCGTGCCCGGAGTCTCCGCCGGCGAACGCGAGAGCGATCTCTTCGCGGGAATCGGCGCGGCTGCCGGGACCGGTCCGGCCGCCGGGACCGCGGGAGTCGCGGAAACCGGGGCCGAAGCGGGGGCCGGCGCATGAGCGGCGGCGGCAAGGAGCCTCAGCAGCCGCCCCTGGGCCCGCACATGACCCTGCCGGGGCCCGGCAGGATCGCCGCGTATGCGGGTCTTGCCGTGCTCGGCGCGCTGGTCGCGCTCGCGGGCTCGCTCGTCCAAGGCGGCTGGTTCCCCGGCGGTTTGGTGCTGGCGCTGCTCGCCACCGTCGCGGTCTTCCTCGGCGGACTGCGCGCCACCGGTACGCAGATGGGCGTCGGGGCACCCGCCGCGGGCTGGCTGATCGCGGCCGTTCTGCTGAGCACGGGCCGCCCGGAGGGTGACGCGGCCTTCTCCGCGGGCGTCGGCCCGCTCATCTATCTGCTGGGCGGGATGGCACTGGCTGTGATGTGTGCCACCATGTCGCGGTTGCCGCAACCGGGCACGGAGTCCGGCCGACTTGGGAAGTGACGCGCCCGCCATCCACTGAAATGCCCCCCGTCCGCACCGCCCGCGAACCATAGCTTCACACGGTCGCCGGGTGTCCGTCGGCGGAGGCCAGTATGGTGGTGCGCGCTCCGGGCCTTCCCCTCGCCTTCGGCATGGGGGACCTGAACAGTTGAGTACCAGTAAGAACGGGCGGCGGAGCCAACCGGGAGAACCTGCTTTGAGTCGTGAAACTGACAGTTCGTCCTCCGGGCCCCAGGGGCGCGGCGGAGCCGCGTACCCCTCGGGGACACCGCCGTACGGATCCCGCCAGTATCCGTCGCTGCATCCCCAGCAGGACCCTCCGGAGGAGACCGGCATAGCGGCCGCCGCTCAGCCGGACGAGCCCAAGACCGAAACCACCCTGACCACCCGCATCCGGATCAATATCCCGGGCTCGCGGCCGATCCCTCCGGTGGTGATGCGTACGCCCGTGGGCGACGCCGACACCGCGGGCGGCCGGGGCGTCAAGGCCTCGGAGCTGACCGGCGGAGTCCCCGCGCAGAACGAGGGCAAGGACGTCGCCGACGCCCAGGTGCCCGAGGCCGCGGACGAGAAGCCGTCCGGGGACAAGCCCGCGAGCGACTGGTTCGCGCCACGCAAGCCCGCCGCGGGCGCGCCCGGCGGCCCGGGCAGCGGTACGGGTACGGCCGGTGCGGGCATGGCCGCGGGCATGGGTGCCGGGGCGGCCGCCGTCTCGGGCACCTCCGTACCGGCGCAGACCGGCCCGGGCGCCGACCGGCGCACGGACAGCCCGTACTACGGCGACTACTCCGAGGCCCCGCGCCAGCACCCGCCCACCGGAGGCGGCTCGCTCGGCGAGCTCGCCGCCGGAGCCGGTCTGCCGTCCGGCCAGGGCACCAGCGCCTTCGCACCCGGCGGCGGGCCCACCACCCCGGCGCTCGGCATCCGGCCGCCGGGACCGGCCGGCGGGCCCAGCGGCCCGACCGCCGGACCCGTCACCGGCAGCACCCCGCTGGGCACCCCGCCCCCAGCCCTCGCGGC
>NZ_LATD01000082.1 GCF_000981895.1 Streptomyces odonnellii
CACCGCCGCTAGAGCTTGCGAAGTCCACTGAGCACCCTTTCGAGCAGTGTCACGTCTGGCTGGCCACCGACGGCCTCGTCGCCGCCGGGCTGGTGGATGGCGACAAGGCCCGCCTCCGCCAGGTCGGCTACGAGGATCCGGGCCACGCCGAGGGGGATGGAGAGGAGCGCCGAGATCTCGGCGACCGATTTGATCTCGAAACAGAGCCGGCAGATCCGCTGGTGCTCGGGCAACTGCCCGTGCAGCCGTGACGGATCGGCCGTCGTACTGACCAGCGCCTCGATGGCGAGCTGGTACCGCGGCCGCGTCCGGCCGCCGGTCATGGCGTACGGACGGACCAGCGGGTTGTGCGTGCCCATGGAGGGAGCGGGCTCCTCCGGGGCGCGGCGCGGTTCCACCGGCTGGATACGGGGCTGCCGCGGTTCTTCGTACGGCTGCCGCCGCGGCGGTTCGTACGGCCGCTGCTGGGGGTAGTAAGGCTCCTGCCGGGGTGGTCCGCCGCCCTGGCCTCCCGGCTGACCGCTCGGCGCGGAGGGGAAGTTGAAGCGGTTCCGTACGGGTTCGCCCTGGGCCCGCCGCACACCGTCGTAGTCATAGGGATGTCCGTCTGGGGGTGTAGCCACGTTTCCTCCTCCGACTGCCGGTCGCCGGGCCGATGTTGACGGTCCTGTGAATCCGCGCCACCGCACCCTAATGGTGCGGTGGCGAGCAGCGCACTGTCTCTCAGTTGAGCAGACTTCCCTGGAGCTCGGCCCGGAGGTCCGGGGTGAGGACCGTGCCCGCGCGGTCGACCAGAAGCGCCATCTCGTATCCCACCAGGCCGATGTCGGCCTCGGGGTGCGCGAGAACGGCCAGGGAGGATCCGTCCGAGATGGACATGATGAAGAGGAAACCGCGCTCCATCTCGACGACGGTCTGGTTGACGGCACCGCCTTCGAAGATCCGGGACGCCCCCGCGGTCAGCGAGGTCAGACCGGACGCCACGGCCGCGAGCTGATCGGCGCGGTCGCGGGGAAAACCTTCGGACATGGCCAGCAGGAGTCCGTCGGCGGAGACCACCACGGTGTGGGACACCCCGGGGGTGTTGTCCACAAAGTTGGTGATCAACCAGTTCAGATTCTGCGCCGCCTGGCTCATCGGGCTCACACTAACGCTCCTGGTTGTAGGTACTGCCCGGGCCGTGGCCCGGTCCGTTCGTGTCCGCTCCCGCGTTGCGGCCCCGCTGGACACCGCGCCGCAGGTTGCTCAACCTGCCGCGGATGTCCTCGGGGGCCCGGGAGATCTGGGTGCCGCCCTGCGGGGTCTGCTCCGCCGCTCCCTCGATCAGATTGGCCTTGGGCACCCGCCGGGGGAGCCCCGACGCGGTGATCCCGCCCGCCTTGGGCTCACGGAGCTTCTCGGCCCGCTGCCAGCGCTCGTCGTTCCTCGACCGCCAGTCCCCGGAACCGGCCGCCTCGCTCTGCCCGTTGCCCTGATCGCCGCCGAGCCCGTTCTGCGGAGTCTCCGCGGCGGGCGCGGGCGGTGGTACGGCCGGGCCCGCCGTTCCGTGCGGGCCGCTGTCCTGTCCCGTCTGCTGCCACCGCTGTGGCGGCTGGCTGCTGCCCCGGCGCGGCAGACCCGCGTCCGTCAGCGTATGACTGCTGCTCGGGGACGGGCCCGGACGGTCGAAGCCTACGCGGTCGCGGGCGTTCGCGGGAGCGTCGGGGGTCGATTCCGGTTCCGGGCGCCGCTCGGTCCCGTACACGTCCTGGTACGCGTTCTGACCGGCCCAGTCGCCCTGTTGGGGCGCCTCCGCATACGGCTCCGCGTACGGCTGGGGCGCGGCCTCCGCGTACGGCTGCGCGGCGGGCTCCTGGAACTCCTGGAAGTCCTCGTAGCCGGCCGTCTGCGGATAGCCGGTCTCCATGGCCGCCGGGGGAGCGGCGTACCCCTGCTCGTACGGGGACGAGGCCTCCTGCGGCAGGTACTGCCCGTCGACCTCCTCGCGGTAGTGGACGGCCGGGTCCTGGAAGACCGGCTGCTCCGCGGTCCCGGGGCCGCCCAGCGCCGCCCGCCGCTCCTCGCGCTTGAGGGTGCGGTTGACCGGGTCGAGCGTGCGGCTGTCGTCCCGCTGGTCCGACTGGCCCGGCGGGTCGTCGTACCGCGAGTCGTCGAAGCCCAGTTCGGCCGCGGTCAGCATCGGGGTGCCGGCGTCGAAGACCGGCTCGCCGCCCGGGATCTGCTGGTCCGGGATGATCTGCGAGACGGTGAAGTCGTCGGCCGGGGCCGGTTCGCCACCCCCGCCATGGGTGATCGCGTCGGGGAGCATCACCAGCGAGGTCGTACCGGCCTGCTCGCCCGAGGGGCGGAGCTGTACGCGGATGCCGTGCCGGTCCGCGAGCCTGCCGACCACGAACAGGCCCATGCGCTGCGAGACGGCGGCGTCCACGGTCGGCGGGTTGGCCAGCTTGTGGTTGATGTCCGCGAAGTCCTCGGCGGTCAGGCCGATGCCCTTGTCATGGATCTCGATCATCACCCGGCCGTCGGGCAGCCGCGTCGCGGTGACCCGGACCTTGGTCTGCGGCGAGGAGAACGTGGTGGCGTTCTCCAGCAGCTCGGCGAGGAGATGGACCAGGTCGGTCACCGACTGGCCGTGGATCTCGGTCTCGGGGACGCCGGTCAGCTCGATACGGGCGTACGACTCGACCTCGGAGGAGGCGGCGCGCAGGACGTCCACCAGCGGCACCGGCTGGTTCCAGCGGCGGCCGGGCTCCTCGCCGGCGAGGACGAGGAGGTTCTCGCCGTTGCGGCGCATACGGGTCGCGAGGTGGTCCAGCTTGAAGAGGTTCTCCAACTGGTCCGGGTCGCCCTCGTTGTTCTCCAGGTCGGAGATGAGGGTCAACTGCCCTTCGATCAGCGACTGGTTGCGGCGCGAGAGGTTGGTGAAGATGGCATTGACGTTTCCGCGCAGCATGGCCTGTTCGGCGGCCAGCCTGACCGCCTCGCGGTGGACCTGGTCGAAGGCCCGGGCGACCTCGCCGATCTCGTCGCGCGAGTCGATCGGGATCGGCTGGACCCGGGTGTCGACCCGGCCGGGCTCGGTCCGCGAGAGCTGGTCGACCAGCATCGGCAGCCGCTGCTCGGCGATGCCGAACGCGGCCGTGCGCAGCCCCAGCATCGCGCGGCTCATCTGCCGGGCCATCATCCCGGCCAGGACGAAGGCGGCCAGCAGCGCGATCACCACGGCGCCGCCGATGGTGATGGCGTTGTTCCTGGCGTTCTCCGAGATCTGCGCCGCGTCCGCCACGGCCCGGTCGACGAGGTCCTTCTCCAGGACCGAGTAGCCGTCGAACTTGGCGGTGGAGGCGGCCATCCAGGCCTCGGGCGTCACGCCGCGCTGCGCGAGCCGCTCCGGGCTGTCCCCGGTGGCGATCTCCGCCACCATGCCGTCCAGGACGGAGCCCTCCTTGCTCGGCGGGGCGACGAAGTCCTCGCCCTTGGCCGCCGCCTGCTGCTGGGCCGCCGCGAGCTTCTTGGCGCCCTCGGCCGCCTTCTGCGCCATCACGTCCTGGAGCCTGGCCGTATCCGCCTCCGTACCGCCGGAGACGTACTCGGCGACGGCGATGTCCTCCAGATACGCGTACGAGGAGAAGGCGATGGTCTGGCCGTTCCTGACGTTCGCCGTCTGGTTCGGTCTGACCAGCAGATGCGTGCCGATGGAGCGCTGGAGCGACTCGGCGGCCTTGGCGAGCTGGATCGCGTAGACGGTACGGCCGTAGCTGGTGATGTTGGAGGTGCCCAGGCCCAGTTCGTTGGCGAACTCCATGAGAGAGTGCTGGACCAGCACATACCCCTCCTCGGTCGCCACCGGGCCGCCCTTGCCACCGCTCTTGTCCGGGGTCTCGACCCCCTCGATGTACGCGCTCTTCCTGATGGCGGCGAGCTTCGGCTCCTCCGCCCGGAACAGGCTCAGCCGGCGCTCCAGGCCCTCGTCCGCGGGCATGTCCCGGACGGCCTCGTTGAACTTCTTCTTCGCGGCGTCCGTGGCCGCCCGCACCTGTGCGACCACCGGGGCGTCGCCCTCGCCGGTCAGCAGCGGCCGGGCGGTCAGATCGCGCTCGTTGAGCAGGGCCTGCCCGTACCCGGCGGCGGCCCGTACGACCAGAGCCGTCCGCTCGGCGTCCTGTGCCTCCTGCCAGGTGTCCACGGCCGCTTTGACCTGGAAGCCGCCCATGACCAGACCGACCAGCACGGGGATCAGGAGGATGGCGTTCAGCCGGGTCGGCACCCGCCAGTTGCGCGGGGAGAGCGGGCTGCTGCTGCCGGCCGCCGGCGGGGATCCGGTGGCGACCGAAGGCGGCACCGCTGCGCGCGGCGGCGGGGTGAAGTTGCCCCGCGCCTGCTGCTCCGCGGAGCTCGTCTTGCTTCGCCTCACTCGACCAACAACCTCTCGGCGTCGGCACCTACGTTTGTGCCGTGTTCTGTTCGGGGCCGTACTACTCGGGAGTTGTCGAATTGCAGCACGAGGAACGGCCCCATTCCAAACAGCGGGAATCAGCCATTCCGAGTGGTCCAAGCCTCACGTAAAACGGGCAAAAAGAGCGAGCCCCGCCAAAAGACGGGGCTGATGTGAGCACAGTGGCACCGGACGAGTGCGTCGGGTGTCCGGTGTCCGTGAATTCTCTGTCGAAATGTTATGAACATGGAGGCGGGCTATGTCGATGGACATGGCCCGCCTCCTTCCGTTCCGTACGGCAACCGCCGTAGCCGGACGTCTACTTGAGCCGTGCCATGAGGGCGTGTTCGACGAGGGTGATGAGTCCGCTTTTGGC
>NZ_LATD01000083.1 GCF_000981895.1 Streptomyces odonnellii
CCCTCCCCCTACGCCCCCTCCACCGGCGTCTCCGCCGGCTGGATCTCGTCCGCGTGCTCGCCCGTCACCAGGTAGACCACCCGGTTCGCGACCGCCACCGCGTGGTCCGCGAAGCGCTCGTAGTAGCGGCCGAGCAGCGTCACATCGACCGCCGTCTCGATGCCGTGCTTCCACCGGTCGTCCATCAGGTGCTGGAACAGCGTCCGGTGCAGCAGGTCCATCTCGTCGTCGTCCTGTTCGAGCTGGAGCGCCAGGTCGACATCCTTGGTGATGATGACCTCGGCCGTCTTCGCCATCAGACGCTGCGCGAGCTGCCCCATCTCCAGCAGCGTCGCGTGCAGGTCGTGCGGCACGGGCGAGGAGGGGAAGCGGAGGCGGGCCAGCTTGGCGACATGCTGCGCCAGGTCGCCCGAGCGCTCCAGGTCGGCGCTCATCCGCAGCGAGGTGACCACGATCCGCAGGTCGGTCGCGACCGGCTGCTGCCGCGCCAGCAGCGCGATGGCCCTGGCCTCCAGGTCGTGCTGGAGGTCGTCGACCCGCTGGTCGGCGGCGATCACGCTCTCGGCGAGCTTGAGATCGGCGTCGAGCATGGCCGTGGTGGCACGGCCGATGGCGGAACCGACCAGCCGGGCCATCTCGACCAGGTCCTCGCCGATCGAATCCAGTTCCTCGTGGTACGCGTCCCGCATGGGGTTGTCCCTCTCTTGGTGTTTTTTCCCGGCTTCGCCTTGACGTTCCTCGGCTACCCTTCCCCGCCTCGGTGTGCCTCGGCGTTTCGTGGCGTCCGGACGCCCCCGCCCGTAGGCCCCCGCCAGTAGCCAGGGCCGCTGAGCCGGGGACTTGACCGGAAGCCGCGGCCCCCACGGTCCCACGCTCCGGCCGGAACGCGTCGGGCGCCTCCCCCGCAAATGAACCGGCACTATCCCCTCCATGAACTCTGGGCGACGAGTGTCGGAGGAGACACCCGGACGGCTGGGAGAGTGTCCTGGGGCCCGCATACGCTGGTCGCATGGACGTGAACGCGGCGGTCGCCGCATTGGCAGCGATCGCCGGTGTCTGCACCGGCGTGATCGCCATGCTGGCGTTTCGCTGGAGCGAACGCGACCAGACGCGGCCCACCCGTACGTCCCTGCACACCGACGCCGTGCTGCCTCCCGGCGTGGACACCGTGCTCTCCGTACTCCGCTCCTCCGCCGTCGTCCTCGACGAGAGCGACTCCGTGGTCAAGGCCAGTTCCGCGGCGTATGCGCTGGGCCTGGTCAGGGGCGGCAAGCTCGCCGTCGAACCGATGCTGCACATGGCGCGCGACACCCGGCGGGACGGCGAGATAAGGCAAGTGGAGCTGGACCTTCCGAGGCGCGGTACGGGCCGGGGCGAGGCGCTCGCGGTCTCCGCCCGGGTGGCCCCGCTCGGCTCCCGGCTGGTGCTGCTGCTGGTCGAGGACCTCACCGAGGCCCGTCGTATCGAAGCCGTACGACGGGATTTCGTGGCGAATGTCAGCCACGAGCTGAAGACCCCCACCGGGGCGCTCTCGCTGCTCTCCGAGGCCGTCATGGACGCCTCCGACGACCCCGAGGCCGTCACCCGCTTCGCCGGGCGCATGCAGATCGAGGCGACCCGGCTCACCAATCTCGTACAGGAGCTGATCGACCTCTCCCGGGTGCAGAACGACGACCCGCTGGAGGACGCCGAGCCCGTACGCGTGGACGAACTCGTCGCCGAGGCCATCGACAGGTCCCGGCACGCGGCGTCCACCAAACAGATCACCATGGCGGCGGGCGGCACCGTCCACCTCCATGTGTGGGGCAATCGCGGCCAGCTCGCCGCGGCCCTCGGCAATCTCGTCGAGAACGCCGTCAACTACTCTCCGGCCCGCACGCGCGTCGGTATCGCCGCGCACCGCGTCTCCGCCACCGGCGGGGACCTGATCGAGATAGCCGTGACCGATCAGGGCATAGGCATCTCGGAGAAGGACCGGGAGCGGATCTTCGAACGGTTCTACCGTGTCGACCCGGCCCGCTCCCGGGCAACCGGTGGTACGGGGCTCGGCCTCGCCATCGTCAAACATGTGGCCGCCTCGCACGGCGGGGAGGTCACCGTATGGAGCTCGGAGGGCCAGGGCTCCACCTTCACCCTGCGGCTGCCCGAGGCGGGAGCCGTACGGGACCGGAGGCGGTCCACCGGCCCGGACGAAGACGACCGGTCCCCGGAAGACGACCTGTCTCCGTACGACAGAGACACAGACACCGATACCGACAGCGACCCCAGCCTCGAGCTGGCTGATCCCCCGACCGTGATTCCTGCCCCGGAGGTCCTTCCGTGACCCGAGTGCTCGTCGTCGAGGATGAGGAATCCTTCAGCGACGCCCTTTCCTACATGCTCCGCAAGGAAGGCTTCGAGGTCGCGATCGCGACCACCGGGCCCGCGGGGCTCGACGAGTTCGAACGCAACGGCGCCGACCTCGTCCTGCTCGACCTGATGCTGCCCGGCCTGCCGGGCACCGAGGTCTGCCGCCAGCTCCGCGGCAGATCCAATGTCCCGGTGATCATGGTCACCGCCAAGGACAGCGAGATCGACAAGGTCGTCGGCCTGGAAATAGGGGCCGACGACTATGTGACCAAGCCCTTCTCCTCGCGGGAACTGGTCGCCCGTATCCGCGCGGTGCTGCGCCGCAGGGGCGAGCCGGAGGAGGTCACGCCGGCCGCGCTGGAGGCGGGCCCGGTCCGGATGGATGTGGACCGGCATGTGGTGACGGTCTCCGGCGGCAAGGTCGATCTGCCGCTCAAGGAGTTCGACCTGCTGGAGATGCTGCTGCGCAACGCGGGCCGTGTGCTGACCCGGATGCAGCTCATCGACCGGGTCTGGGGCGCGGACTACGTCGGCGACACCAAGACGCTCGACGTCCACGTCAAGCGGCTGCGCGCGAAGATCGAGCCGGATCCGGGAGCGCCGCGGTATCTGGTGACGGTGCGGGGCCTGGGCTACAAGTTCGAGCCGTAGACCGGCCCGGGCCGCGGCCCCGGCCGGAGCGCGCCGTCGCGTACGGCGCGCGTCATCCCGTACGGCGCGCCACCCCGTACGGCGCGTCGCCCGGACACACGGCGACGCGCGTATACGGCGTCGCCCGTAGTGCTGAAAGCCGCAGCGCTGTGGCGCCCTGCCCGACTTCTTCCCGGGCGGGGCGCCACAGCGCTGTTGTACGTGGCAGTGCTGTACCCAGTTTGTACGTGCGGCCTGTCGGGCGTTGTGCGGTGCTGCTCAGTGCCCGCTGGAGTCCGAACCGGACTCCAGCGCGGACCCGGCCGGCGTTCCCGTCTCGCCGGCCTCGCCGGACTGGCTCCCCGAGGGCGAGTCCGACGGGGAGTCCGAGGGCGACCCGGAAGGCGAACCGGCCGGGGTGCCCGAAGGGCCGCCGGACGGCGAGACCGAGGGCGACGGCAGCGCGCTCGGGCCGACGTCCTTGTAGTAGGTGTCGGACGGGAAGACGAACGCGCGCAGACCGATGTCGCCGGTCTCGCTGAAGGTGAAGACGACCTGCTGGGCGTCGCCGTCCTTCGCGGCCTCGCGCCCGTTCTCGATCACGGCGGAGGCGTTGCCCTTGCCGCCGAGCTGCACGGAGCCGCCGGCCGGTACGGTCACCGGCCCCGACCCCTCGGCGGGCGAGAGCGTCACACTGGCGCTGGTGCCGGGCAGCTTGATCGCGTCGAGGGTCTGCGCGCTCCTGCCGTTGTTGAAGACCGTGCCGGTGACGACGGCGGGACCCTCCGCGTCGGCCGCCGGCTGGGTGATCACCGTGGCGTTCTGGATGGAGATGTCACCGACGGAGGTGGCGGCATTGTCCGGCTTGACGCCAAGCGTCTGCGCGTTGTTGCCGGCGCCGCACGCGGTGAGCGGGGCAAGCGAGAACACGAGGGCGGAGGCGGCGAGGACGCCGCGTCGAAGGCTGCGGCTCACGGCGGCGGCAACTCCTAGGACGTACGGACGGAATGGGCAGGCAGGCGTTCGGCGGCCCAAGGGCGTGTTTCGGAAGCCCCAGGCTACCGAGCCGTCACGGAGGCCCCGCACCCGACCCGCCTCCAGCCGCACCGCCCAGCACGGCGCCCGGCACGGCGCCGCCCCGGGCAGCGGTCCAGAGGCCCGGATTCCGTATCCGATATCCCTCCCGATCCCGCTGTTTAGCGTGCCGTTCACATAATGCCGGTGATCAATTCCTCCGGGCGCCGTACATTCCCCGCGAATACCGTGCCGTGGGCCCGGCGTGATCAAATTCAGAATCTCTCGCACTTCGATCCGCCTTCGATCCGCACGAGTGATCGACATCCGAACGGACTACGGGAAGTTCGAGGCCTTAAATCCGGCAAATCGGGACGTTCATCCTCGTGCAGGGGTGTTGTGCGGGGCGTAACCGGCGCGTTTCCGTGCGCCCGCGCAGCCGCTCCGACCTGCGAATACCCGCTTCCGGAAGCTGTCCGCAGCACGTTCCCGGTGCGCTTGTCAAGCCCCGAGAACCGTCCTGACCTGCGAAAACGCCATTCAGAAGATGCCATTCTCGTGTTACCCTGGATAGCCACGGAAGGGGTACCTGTCACATGACGTTCAAGGTTGGCGACACCGTGGTCTATCCCCATCACGGGGCCGCGCTGATCGAGGCCATCGAAACTCGCCAGATCAAAGGCGTGGACAAGACCTACTTGGTGCTCAAGGTCGCCCAGGGCGACTTGACAGTGCGTGTACCGGCGGACAATGCGGAGTTCGTCGGCGTGCGCGATGTGGTCGGTCAGGACGGGCTGGACCGGGTCTTCGAGGTGCTCCGCGCACCATACGCAGAAGAGCCGACGAACTGGTCCCGTCGTTACAAGGCAAATCTCGAGAAGCTCGCCTCCGGCGATGTCATCAAGGTCGCTGAAGTGGTGCGCGACCTCTGGCGCCGCGAGCGTGAGCGTGGACTTTCCGCAGGTGAGAAGCGCATGCTCGCCAAGGCGCGACAGATTCTTGTCAGCGAGCTGGCTCTCGCGGAGAACACGAACGAAGACAAGGCCGAGGCTCTGCTCGACGAGGTCCTCGCGTCCTGAACCCAGGATGTGACGCTGCTGTGCCCGCAGCGCCGCTCGCATGCCGTACGCGCATGCCGTCCCACGCAGTCGCAGTGAATGCCGTGGTGCCCGCTGACCAGCCTTGAGGGAAATGCTGTGTCGCCGGGCGCCGCGGCATGTCCGTACACCCGTAGTTTCCTTGAACCCGCAATGTCCGTACACCCGCACCTCGTACGACATCAGGTCCACGCACACCTGCGGGGGCTTTACGCGCCGCGCCGGGGACTTCACCGGGCCGCCGCCCGGGGAACGCGCCATGCCCGGGCGGACCCGCGGAGGCCGGGCCCGGGGCAGCCGGCGCGATCCGTCTCGACCGTGTGTCACGGAAGGGTCCGGTCAAGGCGTCGCGCCCGGCACGCTGTGGCCATACCCATGTCGGCCGAGGAAACAAACCTGCCGGAGTCCAACCGATGTCAGACGAAGCCCGCCCCCACCGCACCGCCGCCGTCATCCCCGCGGCAGGCCGGGGCGTACGGCTCGGCCCCGGAGCCCCCAAGGCGCTCCGCGCGCTGGGCGGCACACCGATGCTCATCCACGCCGTCCGCGCGATGGCCGCCTCGCGTGCCGTCTCGCTCGTTGTGGTGGTGGCCCCGCCCGACGGCGCCGCCGAGGTGAAACACCTCCTCGACGAGCACGCCCTGCCCCAGCGCACCGACTATCTCGTCGTGCCCGGCGGCGAGACCCGCCAGGAGTCCGTACGGCTCGGGATCGAGGCCCTGCCCGATTCGATCACCGCCGTACTGGTCCATGACGCGGCGCGCCCGCTCGTACCCGTCGACACCGTGGACGCCGTCGTCGAGGCGGTACGGGACGGAGCGCCGGCCGTGGTGCCCGCGCTGCCGCTCTCGGACACCGTCAAACAGGTCGAACCGCGCGAGAAGGGCGAGCCGGAACCGGTCGTCGCGACACCCGAGCGGGCGCTGCTGCGCGCCGTACAGACCCCGCAGGGCTTCGACCGGGCCACCCTCCAGCGCGCGCACGAGACGGTGGCCGCGGTCGGCGAGGGCGCGACGGACTGCGCCGGTATGGTCGAGCGGCTCGGCGCGCCGGTGGTGGTCGTGCCAGGACACGAGGAGGCGTTCAAGGTGACCCGGCCGCTGGATCTGGTGCTGGCGGAGGCGGTTCTCGCGCGGAGGAGGGCGAACGATGGCTTCTGAGCAGACTTCGGGCGAGCGGGCCCCCGTGGCCCAGCAGGCTTCCGAGCCCGCCGCGCCCGTGCCCGCCGCGCCTGCGCCCACAGGGCCTGCGCCCGTGCCCACAGAGCCAGTGCCCGTGCCCGCCGCCGCGCCCGCGTCCGTGCCCGCCGCGCCCGTGCCCGTACTCCTGCCCCTCGTGGGCATCGGGACCGATATCCACGCCTTCGAGGAGGGCCGCCCGCTCTGGTGCGCCGGGCTGCTCTGGGAAGGCGAGGGACCTGGTCTGGCCGGTCACTCCGACGCGGATGTCGTCGCCCACGCCGCCTGCAACGCGCTCTTCTCGGCCGCCGGTCTCGGCGACCTCGGCGCGCACTTCGGCACCGGCCGTCCGGAGTGGTCCGGTGCCTCCGGACTCACCCTCCTTACGGAGGCGGCCAGAATCGTGCGTGAGGCGGGCTTCACGATCGGCAATGTCGCCGTGCAGGTCGTCGGTCTCAGGCCGAAGATCGGGAAACGGAGGGACGAGGCTCAGAAGGTGCTCACCGAGGCCGTCGGCGCCCCGGTCGCGGTCTCCGCCGCCACCTCCGACGGGCTCGGCTTCACGGGCCGCGGGGAGGGGCTGGCCGCGATCGCGACGGCGCTGGTGATCCGTGGCGGCTGACGGAAATGCCAGGCGCGGGACACGGGTTGAGAGAGCGTCAGCGGGATTCGTACAGCCGTAGTCTCAGCAGTTCCCGGACCCTGCCCGGCCCTGCCCGGCCCCTGTCCGGGTATCGGCAACAGCGTCAGCATCGGCAACACCGTCAGCATCAGGAACTCAGGAAGCAGGAAGGCAGTCATGACAGCCGCACTCTCCGAGAAGCTCAAGGAACTCCTCGACGGACCCGTCTTCGTCGACATCGCGACCGTCCAGCCCGACGGCAGCCCCCAGGTCTCGCCGGTCTGGGTGAAGCGCGACGGGGACGATCTCCTCGTCTCGACCACCATCGGCCGCCGCAAGGAGCAGAACCTGCGCCGCGACCCCCGGGTGTCGGTCGTCGCACGGCCCGAGGACGCGCCGTACCTCTACGCGGAGATCCGCGGCTCCGCGACCCTGACCACCGAGGGCGGCCAGGAGCTGATCAACGAGCTGTCGCTCAAGTACACCGGCAAGCCGTACGCGGAGTTCAACCCGGCGTCCAAGGACGACGCCGAGCGGGTGGTCGTCCGTATCACCCCGCGCAAGATCGTCGGGCGTATCTGAACGAGCTGGCGTATCCGAGGCAGCGGGCGTATCCGAACCAGTCGGAGACCGGCCACCCGACCCGATCGGATCAAACGTCCCAAACGCCGCGAAATTCCGCCGAAGACTTTGCCGGGCGGGTATGAACGTCACGCTTCTGTGTCCCCGTGGCCCAAAGGGTCGCGGGGCACTACCCCTGGCGCACTACCCTTGTCGCGTGACTATTCGGCTGTACGACACCGGCGCCCGGCAGATCCGTGATTTCATCCCGCTCACGCCGGGCTGTGTCTCGATCTACCTGTGTGGCGCCACCGTGCAGGCCGCCCCGCACATCGGGCACATCAGGTCGGGACTGAACTTCGACATCATGCGCCGCTGGTTCGACTACCGTGGCTACGACGTGACGTTCGTACGGAACGTCACGGACATCGACGACAAGATCATCACCAAGTCCGCCGCCCAGGGGCGCCCCTGGTGGTCCATCGGGTACGAGAACGAGCGCGCCTTCAACGCCGGCTACGACGTCCTCGGCTGCCTGCCCCCCAGCTACGAGCCCCGCGCCACCGGCCACATCACCGAGATGGTCGAGATGATGCGCGGTCTGATCGAGCGCGGTCACGCCTATGTGTCGGACGGCAATGTCTACTTCGACGTCCGGTCCTTCCCGCAGTACCTGGAACTGTCCAACCAGGACCTGGACGATCTGCGCCAGCCCTCCGGCGAGGGCGAGACCGGCAAGCGCGACCAGCGCGACTTCGCCATGTGGAAGGCCGCCAAGCCCGGCGAGCCGAGCTGGGAGACCCCCTGGGGGCGCGGCCGGCCCGGCTGGCACCTGGAGTGCTCGGCGATGGCCCACAAGTACCTGGGCAGCGCCTTCGACATCCACGGCGGCGGGATCGACCTGATCTTCCCGCACCACGAGAACGAGATCGCGCAGGCCAAGGCGTACGGGGACGAGTTCGCGCGGTACTGGGTGCACAACGCCTGGGTCACCATGAGCGGCGAGAAGATGTCCAAGTCGCTCGGCAACTCGGTGCTCGTCTCCGAGATGGTCAAGCACTGGCGCCCCATCGTGCTGCGCTACTACCTCGGCACCCCGCACTACCGATCGATGATCGAGTACAGCGAGGAGGCGCTGCGCGAGGCCGAGTCGGCGTTCGCGCGCATCGAGGGATTCGTACAGCGCGTGGTGGAGAAGGCCGGGGGAGTCGTCGAGCCCGCCGGTGAGGTGCCGCCGGCCTTCGCCGAGGCCATGGACGACGATCTCGGCGTACCGCAGGCGCTCGCGGTCGTCCACACCACCGTCCGGCAGGGCAACTCCGCGCTCGCCGCCGACGACAAGGAAGCGGCCGTCGCCCGGCTCGCGGAGGTACGGGCCATGCTCGGCGTCCTCGGCCTGGACCCGCTCGACCCGCACTGGGCCGGCGAGGCCGACCGCGGTGAGGACCTGCACGGCGTCGTCGACACCCTCGTACGGCTCGTTCTGGAGCAGCGCGAGGCCGCGCGGACGCGCAAGGACTGGGGCACGGCGGACGCCATCCGGGACCAGCTCCAGCAGACCGGACTTGTCATCGAGGACGGTCCCTCGGGCCCGCGCTGGACACTGGGACCGCGCTGACCTGCACCGATGTGCCGCCCGGAGGCCCCGGGCGGCACACTGGCGTACCGGCGGCGCTCCGGCGTACGTACACTCCGAAGCACGCTCCGAAGCGTCCGGACGCACAGGATCCGAGGCACTCTCCGGAAGCACTGAATCCGAAGCACTCTGAAGCAGCGCGGGCGACGCGCAAGCAACGAAACAGGTAGGTCATGGCCGGGAACAGCCAGCGCAGGAACCGCCGCACGTCCAACAAGAAGGGCGCGCAGGTCGGCAGCGGTGGCAAGCGGCGCCGCGGGCTCGAGGGCAAGGGCCCCACCCCGCCCGCGTCCGCCCGCAAGGGCCACGCCCAGAACCGCGCCGCCAACGCCAAGGCCCGGCAGACCGCACGGCGCCAGGTCGCCCGGCGCGGCGGCAAGGGCACCAGCGAGATGGTCGTCGGCCGCAACCCGGTCTTCGAGGCGCTGCGGGACGGCGTACCGGCGACGACGCTGTACGTCCAGCAGTTCATCGACAACGACGAGCGGGTCCGCGAGGCGCTCCAGCTCGCGGCCGACCGCGGCGGCATCCACCTGATGGAGGCCCCCAAGCCCGAGCTGGACCGGATGACGAACGGGCTGAACCACCAGGGCCTCGTCCTCCAGGTCCCGCCGTACGAATACGCCCACCCCGAGGACCTCGCGACGGCGGCGCTGGACGACGGCGAGGACCCGTTGATCGTCGCGCTCGACGGGGTCACCGACCCGCGCAACCTGGGCGCCGTCGTCCGCTCGGTCTCCGCCTTCGGCGGGCACGGCGTCGTCGTACCGGAGCGGCGCGCGGCCGGGATGTCCGCGGGCGCGTGGAAGTCCTCGGCCGGCACGGCGGCCCGTACGCCCGTCGCCCGCGCCACCAACCTCACCCGCGCCCTGGAGTCGTACCGGAAGGCCGGACTGGTGGTCGTCGGTCTTGCGGCGGACGGCGAGGCCGAGGTCGGCGAACTGGAGGCGCTCGGCGGACCGGTGGTGATCGTGGTCGGCAGCGAGGGCCGGGGCCTGTCGCGACTGGTCGGGGAGACGTGCGACTTCCTGGTACGGATCCCGATGCCGGGCGGCGCCGAGTCGCTGAACGCGGGCGTCGCGGCGGGCGTGGTGCTGTACGAGGCGGCGCGCCGGCGGGCGTGAGGCGGGAGCGTCCGGGGCGGGCCGAGTTCCGCGGGGGGCGTGAGGCGGGAC
>NZ_LATD01000084.1 GCF_000981895.1 Streptomyces odonnellii
CTCATAACCCAGAGGTCGCAGGTTCAAATCCTGTCCCCGCTACTGAAGAGAGCTGAAGGCCCGGATTCCAAGTGGATCCGGGCCTTCGCCGTGTGCTCCCCCACCGTCGTCGTGTGCCGCTCCCCACAGGGCTTGACCTTTACGTCGCGTCAACTTCTACCGTCGAAGTCATGGAGTGGTCGATCCAGGAGATCGCGAAAATGGCCGGGACCACCAGCCGCACCCTCAGGCACTACGGCGACCTGGGGCTGCTGACGCCCAGCCGGACCGGCAGCAACGGCTACCGCTACTACGACCAGGACGCCCTGGTCAGGCTTCAGCGGATTCTGCTCCTCCGGGAGCTGGGCCTCGGTCTGCCCGCGATCGCCAGGGTCCTCGACGGCCAGCAGGACACGGCCGCCGCCCTGCGCGCCCACCTCGGGCTGCTGGAGCGGGAGCGCGAGCGCATCGAGCGGCTGATCGCGTCGGTGCGGACCACTCTCCACAAGACCGGGACAGGAGAGGAACTCATGGCTGAGGAAGTGCTCGACGGCTTCGACCACACACGGTACGAGCAGGAGGTCACCGAGCGATGGGGCCGGGAGGCGTACGAGAAGGGCGACCGCTGGTGGCGCTCGCTGAGCGAACAGGAGCAGAAGGAGTTCCAGGACCGGCACGAGACCATCGCCCGCGACTGGGGACGGGCCAAGGAGGCGGGACTCGCGCCCGACAGCGACGAGGCGCAGGACATCGCACGGCGTCACTGCGCATGGCTCTCGGTGACGGTCGAGGTCACCAAGTCGTATGTCATCGGGGTCTCGGCCATGTATGTGGATGACGAACGTTTCACAGCCGCATATGACAAGTACCGTAAAGGGACAGCAGTGCTCGTACGAGACGCCATGAAGGTGTACGCCGAGCGCCACCTGACCGACTGACTGAACGACCGGCCGATTCACGGACCGGCCGGCCGAACGAACGACCGGCCGGATCCCCGACTGGCCGTCTGACCTGCTGGAAGGCGGGCCGGTCCGACCGGCTGCCTAGCCCACTCGGCCGACGGCGAGTCGCCCCCGGACGTGGCAGCGGACAGCCTGGGTGGGGCGCGGTACCGTCCGTAGCCCTAGGCAGGTGACCACTGGTGGGGAAGCTGAGGAAGCTCACGGAGCCGCTGAGCAGCGGTGGCCGGCGTGCCGACGACATCGCCGGTCCCGTGTCGGGCGACGGGATGCCGATTCCCAGCAGCCGGGTCCGTACCGGGCGGCGGCTGGTCCGTTTTCTCCCGGTGCTCGTGATCGTGGTCGGCGTGGTCTTCGACTTCGTGACCCCGACACGGGTCACGGCCGGCCCGCTCTACGCGGCCGCCCCGCTGGTCGCCGCCCCGTTCTACCCGATGATCGGCACGCTGCTGGTCGCCGTCGCCTCACTCCTCGCCGAACTGGCGGTGCATCTCTACGCCAACACGCTCATGTCGCTGGAGTCCCTCAGCGAAGTGCTGACCGTGCTGGTCGTCTCGCTCCTCGCGATGTACATCAGCGGGGTGCTGCGCCGCAGCGGTCAGCGGCTCGCCTCCGCCCGCATCATCGCCGAGACCGCCCAGCGGGCGGTGCTGCCGAGACCCGCGGAGCGGATCGGGGGACTCCGTATCGCCGCGCGGTACGAGGCGGCGCAGGAGGGCGCGTTCATCGGCGGCGACCTCTTCGCCGTACAGGACACGCCGTACGGGGTACGTCTGGTGGTCGGGGACGTACGGGGGAAGGGGCTCGAGGCGGTCGAAGCGGTGGCGGTGGTCATCGGGTCGTTCCGGGAGGCCGCCGAGCAGGAACCGTCGCTGGAGGGGGTCGCGCAGAGACTGGAGCGCGCTCTCAAACGTGACGGGTCCCGGCGGGGCGGTCTTGACGCCTTCGAAGGGTTCACCACGGCCGTACTCGCGGAGATCCCGCACGAGGGGGGAATGGTACGGCTCGTCAACCGGGGCCACCCCGATCCGCTGCTGATGTGTGAGGACGGAGCCGTATGCATGCTGGAGACCCGGGACCCGGCGCTGCCGCTCGGGATGAGCGATCTGGGTGCCTGGCCGGACCGGGCGGAGCAGGCCGCCTATCCGACGGGGGCGACGCTGCTCTTCTACACCGACGGGCTCACCGAGGCGCGCGACGCGCACGGAGTCTTCTACCTGCCGCGCGAGCGGCTCGAGGGGCGGATCTTCCAGGGGCCCGACGAACTGCTCCAAGCGCTGATCGACGACGTACGGCGGCACACGGGCGGCACAGGGAGCCAGGACGACATGGCACTGCTGGCGGTCAACCGGCCGACGGAGGGGCAGCCGGAGCGACGCAGGACCATACCGCTGGTTCCGTGACCGGGCCCGCGACGGGCGACCGGGACCGGGCCCGTGGGCGGCCGACCGTGACAGGGCCGGTGACGGATGTCCGTGACGGGCTCGTCGTGAGGGCCGGCCGTGGCCAAGGCCCGGACAGCCGACCGGAACCGTTTTTATGACGGCCGACGGCCCCGTGACGGCTGTCGCGACTGTACGTGATCGGCGCGTGCCACTCCGCATAACATTTGACAGTCCGTCAGATATGCGAAGTGCACTGAAAGGCAGTCAGCTCGCCCGATTGCGTATGCATGTGCCCTGGTGTGTCCGATGCGAAGTTGTTAATGATCACCCGGAACGGCTTGGAATAAGGGCCTGGTCTCTATTAACGTTCGATAACGCAGCGCGGTCGTCCCAGCCGTCGCAAGAGATGGCACCGTGCGCACGCGCCGAATCCCGCAAGGGAACCGGGGAACCACCAATTGGGGTGAATCGGGAGTTCTTTGCTGCTCCGCGCAGCTCAGAGCACCCGTAGGAGACCTTCCTGCTCCGAACCCGTCAGCTAACCCGGTAGGCGAGAAGGAAGGAAAGGAGTACGCCTCAGTGGCGTCCAATCAGCCTGCCCCCACCGCCCCCTTCGAAACCACCCCGTTCGGCGACCAGCCGGAGCGGGCCTGGGGCGAGTGGAACCCGACCGAGGAATCCATACGCCCGGTACGCGGCAGGCACCGCGTCGGCAAGCAGCGCAACGGCTTCGCCCGTAGCTCCACGGTCCTCGGCGTCGGCGTCATCGCCGCGGTCGGCGCGGGCGGCATGGCCACCGCACAGGACAAGCCCCCGGTCTCCATATCCCTGCCGGACGCCATCACGGACAACTTCCCCGATGCCGGCTCCCTGCCGGGCATGGGGTCGCTGGCCGGGGACGACGACACCGAGCCCGACCCGCTGGCCAGCGCGCCCCTCACCACCGCCGGGATGACGACGGCGGACGCCGAGCAGGGCGCCACCGACGCCGGCGAGGCCCTGCGGGCCCGGATCCTCCAGCAGGCCGAGCAGCAGCAGAACGAGGCTGACGCCGCCGAGAAGGCGGCCGCGGAGCGCGCGGCGGCCGAGCAGGCCGCGGCGCTGGCGAAGAAGCAGCAGACCGAGGCCGAGAAGAAGGCCGAAGAGGCGAGAAAGAAGGCCGAGGCGGAAGCCAAGGCCAAGGCGGAGGCGGAGCGCCTCGCGAAGCTGGCCGCCAGCTTCGCCCTCCCGACCTCCTCGTACACGATCACCTCCACCTTCGGCCAGTCCGGCTCCATGTGGTCCTCCGGCTACCACACCGGCCTGGACTTCGCCGCCCCGACGGGCACGCCGATCAAGGCCGTGCACAGCGGCACGATCACCTCGGCCGGCTGGTCGGGCTCGTACGGCTACCGCACGATCCTGGAGCTGGACGACGGTACGGAGCTGTGGTTCTGCCACCAGTCCTCGATGACCGTCAGCGCCGGACAGAAGGTCACCACCGGCGAGACAATCGGGCGGGTCGGCGCGACCGGCAATGTGACCGGGCCGCATCTGCACCTCGAAGTGCACACCCCGGACGGCACGGGCATCGACCCGATGAGCTGGCTGGCCGACAAGGGCCTGACCGCCTGACCCCCTGACTCCCCGAGACGCTACGCACCGGTCCTGACGCTCCTCACCCATGAGGGCGGTCAGTACTGGCGGTGGTCAGTATTGGCGGTACGGGTTGAAGCCGTCGTAATCGATGTACGGCGGCGGTACCCGCACCCGTCCGGTGGCCCGCGCGGCGAAGGTCAGAGCGGGCCCTGCCGTACCCCCACGGGCCCACAGCCGGTCCAGCAGCTCACGCTCGCGCCCCGCGAAGTCCGGTCCCGCCGTGCCGCGGCGGGCACGGTGGCGCAGGAGCGCCAGGGTCGTCGCGGACGCCTCGTACTCCACCACCGCTCTGGCCGCCCGCGGTCCGGACGTACGGTGTGCGAAATCGCGCGCCACGGTGCGCGCCCGCATCGAGGAGAGCGCCTGGGGCGCGGCCGGCGGCAGCCAGCCGGCCTCGGCGTACGCGGGCAGCTCGGCCGCGACCGTCCGCAGCGCGCGCTGTCTGCTCCATATCGCCAGCCAGGTCACCAGACCGAAGACCGGGACCATGAACAGCCCGTACACCGCGTAGAAGCCGTACGGGCCGAAGAGCGACGACGAGCCGTTCCACAGCGCGTGCATGCCCATCGCCAGCGCCAGCCCGAGCAGCGGCAGGACGAACCTGCGTATTCGGCGGCGGCGCGGGGCCATCGCCGCCAGCCCGAAGCCGATGCCCGTGAGCACGGTGAAGAGCGGGTGCGCGAACGGCGCCAGCACCACCCGTACGAAGAAGGTCGCGGCCGTGACGGAGGCCAGGCCCGCGCTGCCCATGCTCCGGTCCTCACCGAAGGCGCTGCCCAGATACAGGATGTTCTCGGTGAAGGCGAAGCCGGTGGCGGCGAAGCCCGCGAACACGATCCCGTCGACCAGCCCGGTGAACTCCCTCCTGCGGAACAGGAACAGCAGCAGGACCGCCGCGGCCTTGGTGCTCTCCTCCACGACCGGGGCTATCACCGTCGCCCCGAGGGACTGCGCGCCGGCCGGGTCCGCGGTGGCGGTCGCTATCCACTGGGTCGCGAAGGTGTTGGCGATGATGGCGACGAGCGCGGCCGCGAAGGCACCCCAGGCGAAGGAGAACAGCAGATTCCGCCAGGGGCCGGGATCGACCCCGTCCAGCCAGCGGAACGCAGCCATCAGCAGCGGTACGGGCAGTACGGCGAGCCCGAGTCCGACCAGAAAGCCTTCCGTGCCGGTCTGGTCCCGCACTAGTGCCAGGATCACCAGACCGCAGAGCGCGAGCAGCGTGATCACGGCCGCCGCGCGCACCGCCCGTCGGCGCCAGAACGCGCGGCGCGGCCGAAAGCGCCCGGGCGGCCCGGGGGCAGGCTCGGGGCCGGCGGCCCCCGGTCCTTCGGGCCGCTGCGGAGGCTCGTGGACGGGGAACGCCGGACCCGGTTCGAGACGCTGCTGCTGAGAGGGTTCCGACACCCGATGACAGTAGCGAGCGCCACTGACAACGGCGACGGTGCCTGTGCGGCTACCGGCGGTTACGGGTGGTGGGGGCGCGTGCGGGGCTCTGGTATGGCGGGACTGCCTGTGGCCCGGGGCGCGTGCGGGCGGTCCGGTACGGCGAGGCTCCCCGCGGCCCGGGGCCGGTCCGGGCCGTGCGTACGGAGTGCGTACGGCGGGAGTCCCGCGGCCTCGGCGACCGCCGTTACGCGGGCTGCGTGGGCTCCGCGGGCGGCAGCTGTCGTACCCGGCGGAACAGCAGGTCGTGGACGACATGGCCCTTGTCGAGGCCCTGGCCCTCGAACCGGGTCAGCGGCCGGAAGGCGGGCCGTGGCGCGTATCCGCCGTCCCGCTGGGTGTTCTCGAAGCCGGGGTGGGCCGTCAGTTCCGCGAGCATCTGCTCGGCGTACGGTTCCCAGTCGGTCGCGCAGTGCAGCACGGCCCCCGGCTTCAGCCGCCCCGCGGCCAGGGTGAGGAACTCCGGCTGGATCAGCCGCCGCTTGTGGTGCCGCTTCTTGGGCCAGGGGTCCGGGAAATAGACGCGCAGCCCGTCCAGGGACTCCGGCGGCAGCATCTCCCTGAGCAGGATGATCGCGTCGCCGTTGGCCACCCGGACATTGGTCAGTCCCTTCTCCTCCGCGAGCCGCAGGAGATTTCCCTGGCCGGGGGTGTGCACGTCGACCGCGAGGATTCCGGTGCCCGGGTCGTCGGCGGCCATCCGCGCGGTCGCCTCGCCCATCCCGAAGCCGATCTCCAGGACCACCGGCAGCCCGCCGAACAGCTCGTCCGGATCGAGCACCCGCCGCCCGTCGATGTCCAGGCCCCAGACGGCCCACAGCCGGCGCAGCGCGTCGGCCTGGCCCGGGGTCACCCGGCTGCGGCGCGGCTGGAAGCTGCGGATACGGCGCTCGAAGTGGGAGCCCGCAGGGTCGGCGGCGGGTCCGGTGCCGCCCGGGAACATCCGGCTCATCATGCGCTCCCCGGCCCGGACCGCCGCGCCGGCGCCGCTGGTCCCGCCGGCGCCGTTGGCCGCACCGGCGCCGGCGGTCCCTCCGGCCATACCTCGCTCAACAGACTCGGTCGCCTCGGCCATCTCAGTCATCCCGGTCTTCTCGCGCTCGGCCACAACGCACCGATTCTACGGAGGGTCCACGGGACGCCCGCCGCGCCCGTCGCCCGTTCCCGCCCGCCTCCCAGTGTCCCTCGCCGAAGCACGGCCCGGGGCCGCGCCCGGGCTGTCACGTCCGACCGTCCGCCGTTCCCTGGCCGGGAAGCAGACAGCTCATAGGCGGGTGACGGGTTGGCCGGTCAGGGCTCGGGCGATCTGCCAAAGCTGGCCGCCCCCCGACGCCTTCACGAGAACAACGTCACCGGGGCGAAAGATGGCTTGGAGGTAGGCCGCAGCCGTCGCGTTGTCACCCACGAGCGCGATATCCGGGACGCCCGCCGCACCAGCCGTGAGGGCGAGCTGCTTCGCGAGATCGCCTCCGACCCCAATGACGAGATCTGGAGTCGAACAGCCAGAAGTCGTTGCCGGGGAGTGCGACCACCGTCGCTCGGCGGCGTGAGAGCCAGCGCACGTCTTCCCCGGCGGCGATGTTCTGCTGCTGTCCGGTCGGACCACCAGCGAACCGAGGGGGCTGGCCGCACGTTGCGGCGTACTGGTGTAACTGCTGTGCCGGTACGGTATTTGGGCAAGCCTCCCTGTTGTGGCGGAGGGACGAGTCGAGCGCGGCCGGCGGGGGAGCCGGGATGCTGCTGTCGGCCGCGCCGCCGAGTCCGGCAGGGGCGGGAGTTCTGTGTCTACTGAGGCGCTCGCTTCAGCGTTTGTCGAAGAGTCCGGCTCGGGCCTTGGTGCGTTTCAGGTAGGCGGCGTGTTCCGCTGCCAGGTCTACGATCGTGAACTCCTGGAATTCCATGATCAGTTGGCCTGCCAGGACCCAGGGGAGCCGCCAGCTTTCGTAGGCGACGCCGCCTGCGTCGTACATGACTGGGCGCAGTCCGTTCGGTTGGTAGAGGACGCCGTGGACGCCTGCCACGACGAACGTCCGTACGCGCAACGCGACGTGGTGTTTGCGTAAGTGCGGACAGGCCCCGACCGAGGTGACGGCGCAGGGTACGCAGAGTGGTGGGTGGGTGGTGACGTAGCCGGGTTTGTGCAGGTCCGGGTAGTCGGCGTCTTCGCCGACGACCCACAGGGTCCCGTCATCGGTACGGTCGGAGGGGCCGCCGCAGGTCTGGCACAGCAGTTTGCGCATGGCGCGGCGCTGGCGCAGGAAGTGGACGTTGCCGAATTCGGGGCGGCCTTTGCCGGGGCTGATGCCGATGCGTTTCCAGAGGATGCCGAGGTCGTCGCGTTCGTAGGGTCCTTCGTCGGCGTACGCGATGCCGCCGTTGCGGACGATCAGTGTGCCCTGGGGGCGGTGTTCGGAGGACCAGCAGGCGATGTACGGGACGGTCGGCGGCTTGGCTGTTGGCTTGTTCGTCGGCGTGGTCATGTGCAGTCCCTTTCGCTCGGGCGTACGACCGGCACGGTCAGGGACGCCCATACGACCTTGCCCGGACCGCTCCGGTCGGTTACGCCCCATTCGTCCGCCAGTGCGTCCACCAGCAGGAGCCCGCGTCCGTCTGACGCCTCCGAGTCCGGTGTACGGGGCTGGGGCCGGTCCGGCGTGCCGTCGTGGACTTCGATGCGGAGTGCTCCGGAGCTGCGGAAGTAGCGGGTCTCGATGACCTGTTCGGGGGTCACTTTGGCGTGCAGCCAGGCGTTGGTGAGGAGTTCGGAGAGGATCAGGACGGCTGAGTCCTCCAGTTCCGACAGCCCCCAGTCGACGAGGGCTTTGCGCAGTTCGAGCCGTGCGAGCGCGACGCATCGCGGGTCCCGGCTCCACCGCAGCACAACGCGGCGGTCGGTTGGGTTCGTTGGGTTCGACGTAGGTTTCCCGTACATGTCACGCGGCCTCCATCTGCCCTTTTCCACTCTCGGCCAACTCCGGTGAGCCGCTGCGGGACTTGGATGGAGTGCGCTTGGGTGGCATGGCCCACTCCTCTCCGTAGCGAAACGACTACCGGGGGCACTCAGAGTGGCGTAGAGTCGAGACGCCTTCAAGTAATCGGAAGCGAAGGAAGGCTTGGGCACCCCATGGTCAATCGCAAGGAGTTGAACCCCGAGAGCAGTCCGCGAGCGGCGTTTGGGGCCCGTGTGCGTAAATTGCGGGAGGAACGTGGCTGGAATCAGCATGACTTAGCCGGGCACGTGTCATGTTCCAGCCAGCATATTTCGGCCCTGGAAACTGCTCGCAAACCGCCGACCCTGCCGCTCTCGCGCAAGCTCGATCTCGCCTTTGGGATTGTCGGCACTGCCGCCTCGTTCGAGCGCGAGTGGGGTGAGATGCGGCATGGATCGCTGCTGGAAGGGTTTCCTGAGTACGTCGGACTTGAGGCCAGAGCGGTAGAGATCAGGGTGTTCGAGGTCGGGACCATTCCAGGGCTTCTTCAAACCCCGGAGTACGCACAGGTGCTGGAGGACAGCGCCGTACATCGGGGTGCCATCACGCGCGAACAGGCAGATGAACGAACTTCGGTCTTGGCCCAGCGGCAGGCCGCGCTGGTACGGGCCCGTCCTCCCATGGTGCTCGTGGTCATGGATGAGAGCTGCATCCACAGACAGGTAGGCGGACACGGGGTTATGGGCGCTCAGCTTGATCGGTTGGTCGAGTTCGCCGGGCTCCCCAACACCGCGCTGCATATCACCCCGTACGAGATCGGGGAGCACAGGACGTTCAACCGACTGGTCAACCTGCTCACCCTGTCCGATTACTCCGTCGTCTCCTATGTGGAGTCTGAGACTCAGGGATACCTGGACCGCGAACTCGTATCCGTTCGAGGCATGTTGACGGCTTACCATCAACTACAGGCCGTGTCGCTATCGCAAGCGGCATCGGTGGGCATGATCAATAAGGTACGAAAGGGCATCCCGTGACAACCACGACCACGACCGAACTCCGTTGGGTCAAATCCTCCTACAGCGGCAACGGCGGCAGTTGCGTCGAGTGGGCCCCCGCGTACGCGTCCGCTACCGGCGTGGTTCCCGTCCGTGACTCCAAGGACCCGAGTGGTCCGGTTCTGAACCTTCCTGCCGGTGCGTTCGCTTCGTTCGTGGCGGGCGTCAAGGCGGGCGAGTTCGGCCGTACCTTCGACGCGTGATCTGCGCGCATCCGCTGAGCCCCGCCTTTCCTCAAGCGTTACCCCTTTGGAGCGGCGGGGCTCTTCGCTACCCTCGCAAGAATCGGCGGTTCAGCCGAAGTGCTCTCCCAGGTGGCATCCATGGTCCTGATCGACCAGGTACGAAAGGGCACACCGTGACGACCGAGTCCCCTCGTTGGTTCAAGTCCTCCTACAGCTCCAACGGCGGCGCCTGCATCGAGGTGGCCGCCAACCTCGCCACTTCGCGTGGCGTGGTTCCCGTCCGTGACTCCAAGAACCCGAGCGGCCCGGTTCTGAACATCCCCGCCGCCTCGTTCGCCTCGTTCGTAACGGGCGTCAGGGCAGGCGAGTTCGGCCGTACGCCCACCGCATGACCCGCACGCCTCGGCGCTGAGTCCCGCCCTTCGTTCCGTTTGGATCGGCGGGGCTCTTCGCTAGCGCTATACGCACGCGACCGCGGTGACGCGCAGGGTGTAGCCCTGGCCGTGTCGTACGGTCGCCCCCTGGTCGAGCGCGGCTGAGCTATCGCAGACTCTCTCCGTGCGCGGGTTGCGGGGCGCTGCGCAGCCGTTCCTCAAGGGACTCCAGCAGACCGTGCAGGTCAGGGGCGACGGCAAGGTCGTCCAGGGTGGGGGCGGGCAGGAAGCCGGAGTCGACCAGGCCGCGCAGGGCATCGAGCAGCGGCGTCCAGAAGCCTCCCGCGTCGAGGAAGCCCACAGGCTTGGTGTGGAAGCCGAGCTGGCGCCACGACCACACCTCGAAGATCTCCTCCAGCGTGCCGAGACCACCGGGCAGGGCGATGAAAGCGTCGGAATACTCGGCCATGATCGCCTTGCGCTCATGCATAGAGTCGCACCTGACCAGCTCTGTCACCCCCTCGTGAGCCCACTCCCGCTCGACCATGCTGCGCGGCATGACGCCGACGACCTCGCCGCCGGCCTCCAGCGCGCTGTCCGCCACCACCCCCATCAGCCCCCGGCGGCCACCGCCGTAGACCAGACCGATTCCGCGCCGAGCCAGTTCAGCGCCGACGTCGGCTGCCAGCGCGGTGTGCGCGGGGTCGTATCCGTTGGACGAGGCGAGGAAGACGGCGAGGCGGCGCATGACGGTCTCCGGAACAGGGGGAGCGGACCATTCGGGTCTACCACGGGTGCCACAGCTCTGACCAAAGTGTTTTCAGCGAGGGACGACCCAAGCGGGACGGCTGCCCCAATTGCCCGCAAGGGGGAGGAGGGTGAGCTGTGCCGGTTTCCCCGAATGTAAGCGAACCCAGCCCACTACCCGGATAAACCCCCAGCTCCGGAACAGGTCGCGGGCGGTGAGAACCGTTGTGGGCAGTCCCCGCGCATGCGGGGTACATCCCCGCCCACGCCCGACCTCCTCGCCTGATCCGCGCGCCTCAGGCCTCCCCCAGCATCGCCAGCGCCCGCCGTGCCACCTCCCGGCCGATCGGCAGCGAGGCCGTCGCCGCCGGTGACGGCGCGTTGAGGACATGGACCGTACGGGGCCGCTCCTGTATCAGGAAGTCGTCGGCCAGCGTCCCGTCCCGCAGCACCGCCTGGGCCCGTACCCCGGCCGCCGCCGGGCGCAGATCCGCCGCCGTGACCGCGGGGAGCAGCCTCCGTACGGCCGTCGCGAAGGCCCGCTTGGACAGCGAGCGGTGCAGCTCGCCCGCCCCGTACCGCCAGTGCTTGCGTGCCGTACGCCAGGAGCCCGGCCAGCCCAGGGTGCCGGCCACCTCCGCGGGGCGCACTGCCTTCCAGGTGTAGCCCTCGCGGGCCAGCGCCGGGACCGCGTTCGGGCCGACGTGGACGGTTCCGTCGATGCCCCGGGTCAGATGCACCCCCAGGAACGGGAACGCCGGTTCCGGCACCGGATAGACCAGCCCCCGTACCAGCCCCGGCCTGGCCAGCTCGTAGTACTCGCCACGGAACGGCACGATCCGCATCCCCGGTTCGTCGCCCGCCAGCCGTGCCACCTGGTCGCACTGGAGCCCCGCGCAGTTCACCAGGACCCGCGACCTGACGATGTCCCCGGCCGCCGTGCGGACCGCGACCCCCCAGGGGCGCCGGTCGACCGCCGTGACCTCCGCTCCGTACCGCACCGAAGCGCCGGTCGCGCCCGCGGACTCGGCGAGCTGCTCCGCGACCGCGAGGAAGTCGCAGACCCCGGTCGTGCCGACCTGGATCGCCGCGAGGCCCCGCACCTGCGGCTCGTACTCCGTGATCTGCGCGGGGCCCAGCTCCCGTACCGGAATGCCGTTCTCCCTGCCGCGCTGGACCAGGGCGTGCAGCCGGGGCAGCTCGTCCCGCCCGGTCGCCACGATCAGCTTCCCGGTGACCTCGTGCGCGATGCCGTACTCGGCGCAGAACTTGACCAGCTCGGCGGAGCCGCGCACGGCGTAGCGCGCCTTGAGCGATCCCGGGCGGTAGTAGACCCCGCTGTGGATCACTCCGCTGTTGTGGCCGGTCTGGTGCAACCCGGGGCCCGGCTCCTTCTCCAGCACCACCACGCGGGTGCCCGGCGCGGCGCGCGTGATCGCGTACGCCGTCGACAGGCCGACGATCCCGCCGCCGATCACCAGCACATCGCAGTCGAATCCCACGCGTCCGCTCATAGCGCGCGCCACCTCCCACCCCGATAGTGCACTGGCCCGCGGGCGACCTGCTTAAACCACGGATCGGTGAAGATCCACAGCACCTGCGGCAGGACCGCCGACCGCACCTGCGACCGCACCGTCGGCAGGCCCTGCCACAGGGCCGGGACAGCACCGGCTCTACGCGGGCGCCACCAGCAGAGGGCGCGCGCGCTCCCGCAGCTCGGCGACCCTGGGCTCGTCCCCGTACGGCTCCAGCCGGTGCAGCAGATCCCGTACGTACTCGGTGGTACGCGCCGAGGAGATACGGCCCGCCACCTCCACCGCCCGTACGCCGGCCGCGCATGCCGCGTCCAGGTTGCCCGACTCCAGTTCGGCGACCGCGCTGACGACCAGGCGCAGGCCGTGCGAGCGTACGAACTCCTCCGTCGGCCGGGAGAGCGCCTGCTCCGTGAAGCGCCGTACCTGGCGTGGTGCCTTCAGGTCCCGGTAGCACTCGGCCGCGTCGGCGGCGAACCTGTCGTACGAGTAGAAGCCCAGCCAGGACGGATCGGCGTCGCCCTCGCGCGAGCGCTCCAGCCAGCCCTCCGCGGCCTTGAGCGCGGCTCCCGCCGCCACCGCGTCGCCGGCCTTCGCGTGCGCGCGCGCCTCCACCAGCCGGAAGAAGCTCATCGTACGGGCGGTGGCCAGGCCGCGATTGCGCTCCAGTGCCGCCTGCGCCAGATCCACGCCCTCGTCCGCGAACCCGCGATAGGTCGCCTGGAGGGACATGGAGGCCAGCACATATCCGCCCAGGGGCACATCGGCGGCGGCACGCGCCAGCCGGAGCGCCTGGATGTAGTAGCGCTGCGCGGCTTCCTGCTGCCCGGTGTCAAAGGCCATCCAGCCGGCCAGCCGGGTCAGTTCGGCGGTGGCCCCGAAGAGCCCGCGCCCCACTTCGTCGCTGTACGCGCCGAGGAGCAGGGGTGCCGCGTCGACGCGCAGGCACTCCGGCACCATCGACGAACGCCAGTCCCCGCCACCGTACTTGGAGTCCCAGCGCCGGGCGTCGGACGCCGCCTCCCGCAGCTTGGCCACATCGCTGTGGCCCACCCGCAGCGGCGAGACCTCGGCTGACTGGTCGGCCGCCGGGCTGCTCGTACCGTTCGTTCCGTGCGCTCCCTGCGCCGCCTCCGCGACCGCCGGATCCCGGGCGACCGAGGGGTCGGCGGGTGTTATCAGCCACCTGGAGGCCGGTGTCGCGTACGCGCTGACGGCGAACGATCCGGCCAGGGACTGCCAGATGCCCCCGCTGCCGGCGCGCCGGCCCGCCAGGTCCAGCCGGTACAGCTCCGTCGCCGCGCGCACCGCCTCGCCCACGTCGCGCGGGAAGGCGAGCCCGACCTCGGGGGCCGGATCCGCGTCGGCGAGGCCGATCTCATGAAGGGGGACAGGGCGTCCCAGTTTGGCTCCGATGGCGGCCGCGATGAGATGGGGTGCCGCACCCTGCGGGACCATCCCCTTGGACACCCATCGCGCCACGGAGGTCTTGTCATAGCGAAGTGTCAGGCCGCGCTGCGCCCCGAGGTCGTTGACCCGACGGGCGAGACCGGCGTTGCTGATTCCCGCGAGGGCGAGAACGGTGCCGAGCTTTTCGTTCGGCCCGCGTAGCTCCCTGGACATGCGTCACCCCTCGACACACAGACGGCCGCCGCGTCGCGGCATAGGCGCGCGGCATTCGTAAACCCAGCGTAGTTCGCCACATCCCGACCGTTAAGGGGCGGACTTCCGTATGGCGGGATTGTTGTCCGTGGCATGCCTTGAGCGTAAGTCCCCCGGCGGTGGCCCGTGCTCCGGGTGTGTGGCCGTGCGCCCGGCCGTGCGCTCTTGGCCCCGGAACGGCGGGACCGCTTCCATGAGACCTGCGTGGGTCGGCCCACTGCGTACTGGAACCAGTGGGCTGGGGGATCCCGCCGCCCCAATCCCCGCGGGCGGTGGATCAGTCCGGGAGGCGGGAAACGCCTCCCGGACTGAGCGTATGCCGGTGCTGAAGTGCCGTACCGGGCCCGGAGTTTGGCTGAATCACGTCTGTCGGCGTACCACTGGCGAACACCCGGTGAAGCACCGGTTCTGCGCCAAACGGCCCATGCCAGGGGCGCGTTCGCTTTCCCACGCGTGCTTCCGTAGGCCCTCCTGTGCGCTGTTGTCGTGGCAGCATGTTCCCGAACGGGTTTGGTTGACGGGTTCGGTTCCGGGCCGCTCGGAGCGGGTTCCCGATCCTGCTCCGGGGGCTCTTGGGCCCGTTCGACTTGTCCACGGGCTGTGGAGGCGGCGATGCGCTGGTTGGTGGGATGGAGCAGTATCGCCGCGCGCTTCGGCACGGGAGGACCGGTACGGAGAACGAGCCCGGTTCCGTCGAACGGATCCGCGGGGTCCGGTGGGTCCTTCGGGTCCTCCGTGGCGGCTGATTCTGTCGGTACGGGCGGGGCCGCCGGGTCCGCGGGGGCGGTGGGCGAGGACTACGAGGGCCGCAGCGTCCACCCCGTCGGCTCCCAACTGCTGTGGGGCGACCCGGATCCGCTGTGGGCCGTGGGCGACTGGCGGCCCGACGAGGTCCGCGTCGTCACCGTCGATCCCTTCACCAGGCTTGCCGTGCTGGGCTGTTGCGGGGCCGGCGACGAGGAACTGCGGGTCGGGCTGTTCGCGGCCCGCGGCGGCGCGCTGCGCCATCTCACCGCCTGGCCCGGCAGTTACACGGCGGTCGCCCAGATCGGGCGCCGGATCACCGTCGTCGGCGACCTGGCCGGGGCCCGGCCGGTCTTCTACACACCCTGGGCGGGCGGCACCGCGTACGCCACCGCCGCCCTGCCGCTCGCCGACCTCATAGAGGCGCAGCTCGACATCGGGCACCTCGCCGCGCTCCTCGCCTGCCCCGAGACGCCGGAGGCGCTGCGCGACTCCACCCCGTACGTGGGCGTCAAGCGCATCCCGCCCGGGCACGCGCTGGTGCTGCGTGAGGGGTCGCGCGAGATCACCGGCTACGAACCGGTCGCCTCCCTCGCCGTCGCGGGACCCCAGCGGGACGCCGAGCGCGCGGTGGAGGGCGTACGGGACGCCCTCGTCGACGCCGTACGGGCACGGCTCATGGCCCCGCGCCACGCGCCCGAGTCCCTGCCGCCCGACCCGGGGCCCGTCCCCGGCATGGGGCCCGCGGACCGGCGCGCCGCGCGCGGGTCCGGCCCCGTCCCCGGCATCGGCGCCGATCTCTCCGGCGGCAGCGCGTCCGGCACCCTCGCGCTGCTCGCCGCCGGGCTGCCGGGCGCGCCGGGCACGGTCCTCGGGCACGGCACCGGGGCCGGGGAGCGGCTGCTCGCCGTCACCTTCAACGATCTGGCGACCGGCAGCCGCGACGAGGCCGAGCTGGAGCGGGCGCGGACCATCGCCGCCAACCCCCGGCTGCACCATGTGGTCGTCGCGGCGGGCGAGGAGGCCCTGCCGTACGCCGAGCTGGAGGGACCGCTCACGGACGAGCCCGGTCCTTCGCTGGTCACCGCCGAGCGGCACCGGCGGCGGCTGGCCGCGGGCAGCGCCGACCACTTCGTCGGGGCCGGTGCCCGCGAGGTGCTGGACGCGCATCCGGCACGGCTCGCGGATCTGCTGCTGGACCGGCGCCGGCGCCATCTGCTGCATCCGGTGACCGCGCTCGCCAGGGCCGAGGGTCCTTCGCCGGCCTCGCTGTTCGTGCCGCTGACCGTGTACCGGGCGGCGCGCCGGCTGGCCCGTACGCCGTACCGCACCGGTCTCGAAGAGGCCGCGGCCCGGCTTCCCGAGGCCAACAGGGCGCTGCTGTCCGCCGCCGCGAACGGGCCGCTGGGCGCCTCGCTGGCCGCCCTGACCTGGTCCCGGCCCGGGCCGGCCGCGCGCTGGCTGACCGGGGAGGCGCTCGCGGAGGTATCGGTTCGTCTGACGGCCGCGGCGACCAGGGCGACGTCCGTCCAGCGGCCCGGCGAAGCGCGGGCCCGCGCGGCGCTGGCCCGGCACGCGGCGGACCACCGGGTCCTGGAGCAGGCCGCGGAGATCCGCAGCCAGCGGCTGCACGCGCCGTACCTCGACAACCAGGTGGTACGGGCCTGCCGCGAGCTGCCCGAGGCGCTGCGCGTCCAGCCGGGCGCCCGCGCGGAGGTCCTCCGTACCGTCCTGGCCGGGGCCGGTATCCACGACCTGCCGGAGGGCTGGGGGGCGACCTCCCGGGCGAGTTCGGCGGCGGCCACCCGGGCGGGGCTGCGGACCGCCGTGGGCGAGCTGATCAGCCTTTTCGACGCGCCGCTGCTGGCGGACGCGGGCCTGATCGAGGCCCGGGTCGTACGCAAGGCGCTCCGCGCGGCGGCGGAGGGCGAGCCCGTACCACTGGACGGCCTCGCCGACCTGGTCTCCACGGAACTGTGGCTACGGCGCCTGCTGTCGCGCCGGGGCACCTGCTGGACGGGCACGGCGGCCCCGCGCCAGCGGGCGGTGGCAGGGGGAGTAATCGCGAGACCGACGCTGCGTCCGTAGCGGCGGGCGGTCGGAACGCGGCACGCCTGGCACTTCCCGGGCCGTCAGGCACTCCCCGGCACTTCCCGGCCCTGTTCTCGTACAGCCACGGCCAGGTGGCGTGTAGTGCTGAGTAACTACACGGGGCTGCGGTCGCGCTGCTGGAGGGCGGCGAAGCCGGCGTGCGCTGTTTCGACGGCCTCCGGGTACGCCTGGGTCTTCTCGTGCTCGGCCAGCGCCCGGTAGATGCTGGAGAGGCTGGGGCTGTGTCCTTTGCGGCGGCCGGTGGCGATGAGCAGGTCGGGCTGGATGTCCTCGACGGTCTCGCCGTTGGCGCGGCGTCGGAGCACGGTGTGGAGCATGTCGTCGGTGATGACCGGGGGCCGGCCGCCGTGAGAAGTGATCCGACTGTCAGGCGAAGGCGATCGGCAGGGTCCCGGAATGCGGTGAGTGCGGTCGGTGCCGCCGTCTTGGCGCTACCGGGTGAGAAGGGCGCTTACGGTCTTGCCGCCGGGCGGTCGGCGGGTCACCGTGGTGGCGCGGGCGAGGCGGTTGACCATGGCCCAGCCGAAGCCTCCGGTACCGCCGTTCAGGTCGGGGGCGCGCATGCGCGGCGCCTGCGAGCTGGGGTCGTCGACAGCCACCTCGACGAG
>NZ_LATD01000085.1 GCF_000981895.1 Streptomyces odonnellii
CCCCCGTACCGTCCGCCGCCCCAGCACCCGCGCCCGGCGCCGACGGCTACAACGCCCCCACCACCATGGGCAACGCCCGTATCACCGACGCCCAGCGCGCCCGCGCCGAGGGCCGCTCGCCGATCATCCCGCCCGGCATGCAGCCGGCCGGGCTGACCGCCGTACTGGGCCTGCTGCTGGCGGGGGGCGCGGCGGTCGGACCGTACGGGCTGCTCGTCCCGCTGGTGCTGCTCCAGGCGGTCACCGCGGCGGGCTGGTTCCGGTTGAACGGCATGTGGCCGGCCCGGCAGGGCATCGCGCTCGCCTTCCTCGGCGGGCTGACGGCCGATGTCGCGCTGCTGGCGGTCGACGACAAGTACGCCGTGGCCGCGATCGTCGGCACGCTCGGGGTCTGGGTCCTGCTGACGGTCGTCCTCCAGCTCCGCAGCCGCGCGGGCGCCGACGAGCGGATGGAGGGCCTGATGGCCACCGTCGCCTCGGCCGCGCTCACCATCATCGCCACCGGCCATCTCGCGGCCCTGCCGGACGCGGTGGTCGTGGGCGGGGTGGCGGTCGCCGCGACCACCGTGGTCCGTGCCCTGCCGCTGCCCGGGATCGCCTCGCTCGTGGTGGCGCTGCTCGCCGGTCTCGGTGCCGGAGTGGTGGTCGGCCCGATGACGGACCTGGGCGGCGGCGCGGGCGCGCTGCTGGGGCTGGGGGCCGGGATCTGCGCGCTGACCGGACTGCGGGCGGCGAGCTACGACTACCCTTCCCGCTTCGTCCACATGACCGCCGGAGTGGCTCTGCCCCTGACGGCCGCGGCCCCGGCCGTCTACCTGCTGGGCCGGGTGCTGGGCTGACCGGTTAGTCTCAGTCGGTCGCCGGTGGGGCGAGATCGATCGAAATCGATCAGCGGCGATCAGCGGGGGGCGGCGGCGACCCAGAGCCGCCCTCGAACGACCAGGCACCGACACGGGAACACCGGCACCGGACACCGATCACGGAACACCGACACCGGATCAACGGCACCGACAGGGTGGGGGACACCGAGCAATGCGCGCACTGCGAATACTGCTGATTCTCGTGGTGATCTTCGGCGGGCTGTTCGTCGCCGCGGACCGGGCCGCGGTGTACTTCGCCGAGGGCCAGGTCGCCGACCGGATCAGGTCGAGCCAGGGGATCGATTCCCAGCCCCAGGTCTCCATCAAGGGCTTCCCCTTCCTCACCCAGGTCCTGGGTTCGTCGCTGGACGAGGTCGACATCAGCCTCGACGGTGTCAGTGCCACCGCGGACGGCCACCAGGTCCAGGTGACCGAGGTCAGCGCCGAGCTGAGGAACGTCGAGATCGACAGCAGCTTCTCGTCGGCCACCGCCGGCCAGGCCACCGGCTCGGCGCACATCTCGTACGCCGATCTCGCGAAGTCCGCGCCGAAGGGTGCCACCGTCGGGTACGCGGGTCCCGACCGCGCCGCCAAGGGCCAGGTCAAGGTCTCGGGGCCGCTGGCCGAGGTGCTGGAGGGCGCGGGCATCGACATGCCGTCCTCGGTGCGGGCGCTGCTGGAGGGCCGCGAGGTCACGGCGTACAGCACGGTCTCGCTGACGGGCGGCAACACGGTACGGCTGCGCGCCGAGGAACTGCCCGAGCTGCCGGTGCCGGGCCTGAACGACCAGGTCAGGGACGTCGTCAACTACGACCTCAAGATCGACGGACTGCCGTCGACCATCAAGCTCGACAAGGTCACCGCCTCGGAGACCGGCCTCCAGTTCTCCGGTACGGGCACGAACGTCTCGCTCGCCGGCTAGGACGCCTTTCGCATCAGAGCCGGTCCGGCTCGGCATCAGCGCCTGTCCGGCGGATCTCCGTGCGAATCCCCGCGCGGGCCGCCGACCGGGGGACCGCCGGCCGGGTGATCGGATGGTGAGACGCCGCGACCCCCGCCGGGTCGGACGTCCCCGCCGAATCGGCCTTCGTCACCGACTTCGCCGGCGCCGTCACGGCGCTGTCGCTGCTAGGCCCTGTCCGGCCGATCTTCGCGGGCCCGGAACGCCTGGCACGGCGCCTCGCTGCGTTGTCGGAGTCGTCCAAGTACGTCCAGTACGAGAACGATCCTCCGCCTTCCGATGCACCGCACCAGCCGCCCCGGGCTGATCCACGAAGATCGACCGGACAGGACCTAGCCGTCTCGCTCCGTGGATGATCGCGTCTCGCCATACGACACACCGGTGACATGTCCGCCGGAACGTCCCTACGATCGGACGTATGAGGCAGCAGGCGGACTTCACGAAGCGGCGGGCAGTCGACCTGTGCCGCGTCGCCGCCATGCTCTGTCGCCCTGTCTGAACGGGATTTCCGCGTCCCGTTTTTCCCGCGGCCCTTCGAGTGTCTCAGGGCCGGCACCGCGCCGTATGCCGGCTTCCGTCCCCCGCGTGCCATGCCCGGAAGCCACGCCGCACCCGTACGCACACGCACCACCCGGCACCAGCACCATCCCGCCGCACACTGCCCCGGAGGAGAACAGCATGAGCCGCAGCGACGTCCTGGTAGACGCCGACTGGGTCGAGGCCCACATCGACGACCCGAAGGTGGTCATCGTCGAGGTCGACGAGGACACCTCGGCGTACGACAAGAACCACATCAAGAACGCCGTCAGGATCGACTGGAAGAAGGACCTCCAGGACCCGGTCCGCCGTGACTTCGTCGACCAGGAGGGCTTCGAGAAGCTCCTGTCGGCCAAGGGCATCGCCAACGACGACACGGTCGTCCTCTACGGCGGCAACAACAACTGGTTCGCGTCGTACGCGTACTGGTACTTCAAGCTGTACGGCCACGACTCCGTCAAGCTCCTCGACGGCGGCCGCAAGAAGTGGGAGCTGGACTCCCGTGACCTGGTCGAGGCCGTCCCCGAGCGCGCGGCGACCACGTACCGGGCGCAGCCCCAGAACACCGCGATCCGCGCCTTCCGTGACGACGCCGTCGCCGCGATCGGCACGCAGAACCTGGTCGACGTACGGTCGCCCGACGAGTTCAGCGGCAAGCTGCTCGCGCCGGCGCACCTCCCGCAGGAGCAGTCGCAGCGCCCGGGTCACATCCCGTCCGCCCGCAACATCCCGTGGTCCAAGAACGCCAACGACGACGGCACCTTCAAGTCGGACGACGAGCTGAAGGAGCTGTACGCCGACGAGCAGGTGGACCTCAGCAAGGACACCATCGCGTACTGCCGTATCGGTGAGCGTTCCGCGCTCACCTGGTTCGTGCTGCACGAGCTGCTCGGTGTCGAGAACGTCAAGAACTACGACGGCTCGTGGACCGAGTACGGCTCGCTCGTCGGTGTGCCGATCGAGCTCGGCGCCAACAAGTAATCACGCCCCGACCTGGAGGACCGAACAGTATGTGTGGAGCACAGGCCGGCGGCCCCGACGCTTCGACGATCAAGCCCGGCGAGACGACCATCCAGGGTTCCGTGACGCGTGACGGCGAGCCCGTCACCGGTTACGTGCGCCTGCTGGACTCGACCGGTGAGTTCACCGCGGAGGTCCCGACCTCGGCGACCGGGCAGTTCCGCTTCTACGCGGCCGAGGGGACGTGGACGGTGCGGGCGCTCGTACCGGGTGCCACGGCGGACCGTACGGTCGTCGCGCAGACCGGGGGCCTCGCGGAGGTCGCGATCGCGGTCTGAGCTCAGTCCGCATGCGCAGGGCGTAGGGCGCGCAGAGCGTGGAGGGCCGCATCCGTGACGGATGCGGCCCTCTTCCATGCGGTCTCCGATGCTGGGGTCTCCTGCTGTACGGGATCTCCTGCTGTACGGGGTCTTCGCGCGGGTCCCGGCGGCCGTTTCGGTCGTAGGCTGGAGGCATGTACACGCGACGCCGTCGTCGGTACTTCCTGTTGATGGGCGGATGCCTGATCCTCTTCGTCTCCGCCTGGGGATTCGTACGATTCTGGTCGGTCCCGGCCGCCGTCGCCCTGTGCATCGTCGCCATGGTGATTCCACCGATCGCGGCCATGGTGGGGAACGCGCGGGGCAAGGACGACCGCTGGTGGGACGACCCGACCGGGGACCCTCAGTCCGATGAGTGGTGGGACGAGCTGGACGGCAAGACGCCCCCGAAGTCCCAGAAGAGAGACAGCAGGAAGTAGCCGGGCAGAGCAGTGAGCGGGCGGGAAGCGGCGCGAGAAGCGCGCGGTGCCCGTCCAGGGTGGGGGCTATCTGCGTTCTCGGGCCTTCGGGGGCTTTTCGGGGG
>NZ_LATD01000086.1 GCF_000981895.1 Streptomyces odonnellii
ACGTTGGGGTGGGGGGACGGGCCCGGGGTGGTGTCGGCGATCCAGGGGCCCTCGCCGCTGGGGTCGATGATGCCGTCCTCCAGCCACGCGTAGCGGCCGGCCAGGACGCCGCCGACGACCCTGCGGTCGATGTCGTCCGTGTTGGACCACAGGCGCGTGAAGAGTTCCTCGACGCGGATACGCGCCTGGCGGCAGAAGGCGTCGGCGAGTTGGTAGGCCTCGCGGCCGTGGTCACCGTTCGTGCGCAGCAGTTCGGCCCGTACACACGCCGCGCTCATCGCGAACAGCTCCGCGCCGATGTCCACGATCCGGCCGAGGAAGCCCTGTTTCGTCTCCATGCGGCCCTGCCAGCGCGACATGGCGTAGAAGGTGGAGCGGGCGAGTTTGCGCGCGGTGCGCTCGGCGTAGCGCAGGTGCACCGACAGGTCCGGCAGGCCCTCGTGGTGGAACTCGCCGTAGGAGCCCGGCAGTTGGCCGGGACCCGCGACCAGTTTCGGCAGCCAGCGGGCGTAGAACTTCCCTGCCTGCGCGCCCGCCTTCGCCTTGTCGGCGAGGGACTTGTCCGGGTCGATGATGTCGCCGGCCACCGAGAGATGGGCGTCGACGGCCTCGCGGGCGATCAGCAGATGCATGATCTCGGTGGAGCCCTCGAAGATCCGGTTGATCCGCAGATCGCGGAGCATCTGCTCGGCGGGTACGGCACGTTCACCGCGGGCCGCCAGGGACTCCGCGGTCTCGAAGCCGCGGCCGCCGCGGATCTGGACCAGTTCGTCGGCCATCAGACAGCCCATCTCCGAGCCGTACAGCTTGGCGAGCGCCGCCTCGATCCGGATGTCGTTGCGGTCCTCGTCGGCCATCTGCGACGCCAGATCGACCATCGCCTCCAGCGCGAAGGTGGTCGCGGCGATGAAGGAGATCTTCCCGCCCACCGCCTCGTGCCTGCCGACCGGCTTGCCCCACTGCTCACGGGCCCCCGACCACTCCCGGGCGATCTTCAGACACCACTTGCCCGCGCCCACGCACATCGCGGGCAGCGAGAGCCGACCGGTGTTGAGGGTGGTCAGGGCGATCTTGAGACCGGCTCCCTCGGGGCCGATCCGGTTGGCGGCGGGGACCCGGACCCGGTGGAAGCGCGTCACCCCGTTCTCCAGGCCGCGCAGGCCCATGAAGGCGTTGCGGTGCTCGACGGTGATGCCCGGCGAGTCCGCCTCGACGACGAAGGCCGTGATGCCGCCCTTGTGCCCCTCGGACTTCGGGACGCGCGCCATCACCACCAGCAGATCGGCCACGACCCCGTTGGTCGTCCAGAGCTTCACGCCGTCGAGGACGTACGCGTCGCCGTCGGGCACGGCCGTCGTGGCGAGCCTGGCCGGGTCGGAGCCGACGTCCGGCTCGGTGAGCAGGAAGGCCGAGATGTCCGTACGGGCCAGCCTCGGCAGGAACGTCTCCTTCTGCTCCTGCGTGCCGAAAAGCTTCAGCGGCTGCGGTACGCCGATCGACTGATGGGCGGAGAGCAGCGCGCCGATCGCGGGGCTCGCGGAGCCGACCAGGGCCAGCGCCCTGTTGTAGTACACCTGGGTGAGGCCGAGACCGCCGTACGCGGTGTCGATCTTCATACCGAGCGCGCCCAGCTCCCTGAGGCCGTTGATCACCTCGTCCGGGATCCGGGCCTCGCGCTCGATCAGCGCGCCGTCGATCCGCGTCTCGCAGAACGCGCGGAGGCTCGCCAGGAACTCCTCGCCGCGCCTGACGTCCTCCTGGGCGGGCAGGGGGTGCGGATGGATGAGGTCGAGCCGGAAGCGGCCGAGGAACATCTCCTTGGCGAAGCTCGGCTTGCGCCAGCCCTGCTCACGGGCGGCCTCGGCGACCTGGCGCGCCTCCCGCTCGGAGACCTTGGGGCGGCCCGGCGGCTCCTGGGGGGAGGATGCTGCTGAGGGTGCGGATGGGGCGGAGGACATGAGGAACTCACCTCGCCGCGGAGTCGGGTCCAGTGACGGTTTTACCGGCTGGTTCTACTCGTCCGTATCTACCCGATTAACGCCCTCCCCACCAGTCGTGGAGCAAAGGGATCAAAGGTTCGTAGGGGACCTGTGGGGCTGGGTGGGTACGGATACGGATACGGATACGAGTACGGGTACCCGCACGACCGGACGGCAACGGCCGGAGCCCGCGCATCGCGGACTCCGGCCGTTCCGAGACGCTCACCGAAGGGTGTCTACAGGTCCAGGCCCGTGAACACCATGACGCGCTCGTACGTGTAGTCGTCCATCGCGAAGCGCACGCCCTCGCGGCCGACGCCGGACTGCTTGACGCCGCCGTACGGCATCTGGTCGGCGCGGTACGAGGGCACATCGCCGATGATCACGCCGCCCACCTCAAGTGCGCGGTGGGCACGGAACGCGGCCTGCACGTCATGGGTGAACACCCCGGCCTGGAGGCCGTACTTCGAGTCGTTGACCGCCGCGAACGCCTCGCTCTCGCCCTCGACCCGGCGGAGCGTCAGCACGGGCCCGAAGACCTCCTCGCGGGAGACCTTGGCGTCCGCGGGGACCTCGGAGAGGACGGTGGGCGCGTAGGCCGCGCCGTCCCGCTTGCCGCCCGCGAGCACCTGCGCACCGGACCGTACCGCCTCGTCCACCCACGACTCGACGCGCCTGGCGGCGTCCTCGCTGACGAGCGGGCCCACGTCGGTGGACTCGTCGGCGGGGTCGCCGGTGTTCTGCGCCTCGACCGCCGCGACGATCCTGGGCACGAGCCGCTCGTACACCGACGCGTCGGCGATCACGCGCTGGACGGAGATACAGGACTGGCCGGCCTGGTAGTTGGCGAAGGTCGCGATCCTGGTCGCCGCCCGGTCCAGGTCCTGGTCGCTCGCGTAGTCGGCGAGGACGACGGCCGCGCCGTTGCCGCCGAGTTCCAGGGTGATGTGCTTGCGCGGGACGGAGTCCATGATCGCGAAGCCGACCTTGTCGGAGCCGGTGAACGAGATCACGGGCAGCCGTTCGTCCTGGACGAGGGCGGGCATCCGGTCGTTCGGCACGGGCAGTACGGACCAGGCGCCGGCCGGCAGATCGGTCTCGGCGAGCAGTTCGCCGAGGAGGAGGCCGGAAAGGGGCGTCGCGGGGGCGGGCTTGAGGATGATCGGGGCGCCGACTGCGATGGCCGGGGCGATCTTGTGGGCGCAGAGGTTGAGCGGGAAGTTGAACGGCGCGATGCCGAGGACGGCGCCGCGGGGGAAGCGGCGGGTCAGGGCGAGGCGGCCGGCACCGCCGGGGTCGGTGTCGAGGCGCTGGGCGTCGCCGCCGTTGAAACGGCGGGCCTCTTCGGCGGCGAATCGGAACACGGAGACGGCGCGGCCGACCTCGCCGCGGGCCCATTTGAGGGGCTTGCCGTTCTCGGCGGAGATCAGCCGGGCGATCTCGTCGGCGCGCTCGGCGATCCGGCGGGAGACATGGTCGAGGGCGGCGGCGCGGAGGTGCGCGGGGGTGGCGGCGAACTCGTCCCGTACGGCGTACGCGGCGGCGACGGCCTCCTCGACCTGGGCCTCGTCCGGCACCGCGACGGTGCCGACGAGCCGGCCGTCCCAGGGGGAGGTGACGTCGATGGTGTCCTCGCCGGTGGCCTGGCGGCCGGCGAGCCAGAAGGCGTGGGTGGAAGTCATCGCGAGTCCGGGCCCTTCCGAGTAGGTGGTCCGCGTGGGGGCGGTGGTGGGGGTGTCTGTGTCCACGGTAGGGCGG
>NZ_LATD01000087.1 GCF_000981895.1 Streptomyces odonnellii
GTACCCTCCTACGCGTATGTACGCCCGCAGCACTGATTCGTACACCCGCCGCACCGACCCGTACCGCCCCGTACCACCCCCGCACACACGACGGACGTGCCCACCGCCGGCGCACGACATGCCCGCCGCCGCGCCCCGTGCCGACCCTCCCGCGCGTCGCATAGCGCCCCCCGCCCTGCCCGTACGGCTAGGCTCGCGCCGACATCGCACCGCCGCTAACGGGAGAAAGCCACACCATGGCCAAGAAGCGCCCCCAGACGAAGGCCACCACGGCGCAGCTCAAGGACGGACCGATCCCGGTGGTGGGGGCCCGCGAACCCTGCCCGTGCGGTTCGGGCCGCCGCTACAAGGCCTGTCACGGCCGGGCCGCCGCGCACGCCGTGACCGAGCTGGTCCAGCGCCCCTTCGAGGGGCTCGCCGGTGAGTGCGACTGGGTCGCGATGCGCGAGCTGGTGCCCGCCGCGACCGCCGGGCTGACCCTCAAGGACGGGCTCCCCGAGGGCGTGCCGTCCGTGACGCTAGCGACCGTACTGCCCATGGCCTGGCCCGCGCTGCGCCGCGACGACGGCTCCGTACTGCTCGCGCTCCAGAACGACACCTCGTCCGGCGATCTCAGCCGCGATCTCGCCGATACGCTCCGGCGTGCGCTGACCGCCGAGCCCGGCAATCCGGTGGCCGCGCAGCGGGTGCCCGCCGACGGCCCGCGGCTCCAGGACCTGCTCGACCCCGAAGCCCCCTTCAAGCCCGTCGTCCACGCCGGGTTCGAATTCTGGGTGCCGGACGCGGAGAACGCCTCGGCCGAGGTCAACGCCTCGCTGGAGCGCGCCAACGCCGCCGCGATTCCGACCGTACTGCTCTCGGGCAGCGACGCCGCCTACTGGTGCGAGACCCCGGAGAAGAACCATCTGCGCTGGGTGATGCCGTACGCCGAGGAGCCGCTGCTGGACGCGCTGGCCCGGCTGCACGCCGCGGGTACGTCGAGCCTCGGCGAGGGGACCCGGCTGGTCGGTTCCTTCCGGGCGCACGGGCTGACCGTACCGGTGTGGGACCTGCCCAGCGCGATGGGTGCCGAGGAGTGCGAGAAGCCGGCGGCGGAGTTCGCCGAGCGGCTGACGGCGGCTCTCGGCGTCAATGCGCCATTGACGGCGGACGAGCGCCGTGCGCGCGGCGGTCTCACCAACCGCCAGGTGACCCTGAGCTGACTCATCGCGGCGGCGCGGGGCCGGCTCCCGGGGCTCGCGGCACGGGCGCCGGCCGCGTCGTCGCCGGACCACCGGGACGTCTTCGGGACCGCCGGAGCGTTCACGGACGGTATCCGTCGCCGGTTCCTCGGCCGCGTGAAGTTTCGCGCGGCCGGCTGGTGACACCTGTCACATCGGGCATCACACCTGCCTGTACCTGCCGGTAATTCATTGTCCGAATACACCGGATCGAATTTGCTAACTGCCGATCTCTTGTTACCGTTCTATAAGCCCGGTCGCTGGTGCATCCCCCGTCGCCAGCGATCGGGCGTCTGCGTTCCCGGATGCGATCGGTACGCCAACAGGCCGTAGCAGCCCACGAGTTGCTCCCCACCAGCGTCCCGCCCCGGTCGCGGCGGCCTGCGGGCGGCAGTTACGAGTTGCTCCCCACCCGCAGAAGCAAAGGCCCGATCTCCTCGCTGTCACCCCCGGTCCTGGGCGCTGCCTGGGCGGTCGAGGCGGCGAACTCCGCAATCGCGGTGTAGTCCGCCAGCTCCCCCAGCGAGGGCTCACGCGGCGTCTGACAGCTCGCCGCCCCGGCCGTCGCGGCGACCACGCACTGTGTCTGTACGGTACGTCCGTGCGGGCCCATCAGGCTGAGCGCGGCGACCAGTTCATCGCCGGACGCGTTGCGGTAGTGGGTACGCGCCCAAGTGTCGCGCCCCTCGCTCAGTACACATGTGCGCGCCTCGATCCCTTCCGGAGAGGCGACTTCAGGCCCACATCGCTCACCGGCGCGCACGACCGGGTCGTCGGACGAGGAGGACGTGGCGGCGGCATCCGTGGGCGTGGCGGACCCGTCAATTCCGGACAGGGACTGACGGCCCGGTCCCGGCTTCGCGTCGAGCGCTCCTGGCGCGGAACCTGTCCGGGATCCCTCGGCGGGTTTGACGGCTTCACCGGGCCGGGCAGGATCAGAGGACCCGGCGGTGGCGGCCACCGGCAGAAGTACGGCGAACACCGCGACGGCGGCGAACCCGATCGCGCGAAGATTCATGGTGGGCCACCTGCCACTGCCGGAGATCGCTGACGGTGGCCGAAGATACCCACGGCACGGGCTGTTGAGAGGCAGCGCGCGCACAGTGCCCGTACATGTCGGGGCGGCTCACACCCGTACGAGTGATGCGCGTAATGCAGTGGTACGAGCGACCGGCGCGTCGCCCGTGGGACGGCGTGCGCCCTTGGGACGGCATGCGCACGTGACCGCGCCGACCGCCGCCGGTGCGGCGGTCCGTACGCGATCCCGCGTCCCCGTTCGCTGTGCGCCGTTCTTCAGATGTCCGTACGCGACATGCCCGTACGCGTTATGCACGTACGCGTTATGCCGGTACCCGTTATGTCGACACGCGAGTTTTCGTGTCCCTGTGCTCAGTACGCGAGTCTGCTGCCGCCGTCCGGCGCGCTGGTGCTCGCTTCCACGAGCGCGTCCACGACCGCCTCCACATCCGGCAGCCAGGGCGCCGCCGAGCCCGCCAGCGGCCCGCGCTCCCAGCGGACCTGCCCGCCGGCCGCCTCGGAGGGCGGCAGTACGAGATAGCCGCCCTCGCCGTGGAACCGCAGCGAACTGGGCACCCAGGCCTTGGCGTAGAGCAGCTCGCCGAGCTGTTCGAGGGTGTACGGAGCCACCAGCAGCGACCAGCGCGTGGGCGTCGCGACGACAGGGCCGAGCCGGATCTCCATCCGGTCCAGCTCCGCCAGCGCCCGCGCGCCCGCGACGGCCGGCAGGCTCACCGCGCAGGGTGCGCTGCCGCCGGTGGCCAGCACGATCGGGGCCGTGGGCCGGTTCCGCCACCACCAGCGCACCATCCGCTCATCGGTGGTGGCGGCGAGCAGCCCCGGGTCGAAGGGGTGTGCGCCGGGTACGGCGCAGTCGAGGTCGGGGCAGGCGCAGCCGCGCCCGCGTGTCCCGCGTCCGCCGGCCGCCGTGAGTCCGGCGCCCGGGAGTACGGGCCATCTCCACGCGGTGGCGCAGAGGAGCGCCGTGTCGAGCTGGGCGGGCTCCTCCTTGCGCCGGAGCCGGAGCCTGCGTCGCCTTCCGAGGATCTCGCGCATGAGCGCTCGTTCCTTTCCGTTGAACGCCGAGGTCCACATGACACTGACACCATGTGTGTGCATCACTTCACCGTGCGTACCGCCGTGCGTATTTCATCGCGCACACATCGACATGTACCGCCACGCACCGCTGCATGGCCGCTCCGCACCTGAGGTACGGACAGACTTCTCCCGGCCTGCGGCGCGCCGCGCCGTTCCTGGGCCGAGGCCGGTCTGTCTTCGTCGAGCGTGTGGCGAGGGGTGGCGTGCGCATGGCGCCTACTGTGCCGCTCTGTCCCGCTGTACTTTTCTCGCCACTCCGGGGGATGAGGCTTGGCCTACGGCGGTTAAGACGCCCGGTACCGCCGCCAGGTTCCGGGGTGGTCCCAACTGCCCCTGTCCGTCACCGTTTACGTACCCATCACGTTCGGAATGACGCTCCACCGGGGTCGTACATGAACTCATCCCTGGAGGACCCCCTGTTGAACTCCCTCAGTCGATCGCAAAACCTGACCCGGGGGGTAATTTTTTTGCCAACTTGAACGTCTCAGGACACCGCCCGCCCGAGCAGGACAATGCTGGACATTACTCAAGTTGTACGTGTACATGTGGACACATAGGCAGTCGTGCGGAATGACCTAGGGGTTTGCGATGCTATGGAGTGAAACGCACCCGTCGGAAAGCCGACTGCCATGAGCGCTCCGAACATGCCGAAAGTGGCTGGAATCGATCCAACAGTTCCCGCCCCCGCGCACACTGCCCAGCCGCCGGCTGATCTTCCGGCCGCGCCCGGCGCGTTGATCCGGGACCGGCTGGCCGGCTGGGTCTCGGATCTGACCACGCTCCACGAGCTGACCGAACGCCTGGCCAGGACCGGTTCGCTGGAGGGCGCGCTCAAGGAGCTGCTGCGCGCCGGAGCCGCCCTCGTCGGTGCCCGCCGGGGGCTGGTCGTCTTCGAACCGGCCGACCGCCTGGGGCCCGCGACCACCCTTGGACTCGGACTGGCGCACGCGGATCTCGGCCATCTTGAGACCGTGCCGCGCCGTGTCTCCTCGTACGGCGGGCTCCTCGACGGGACCGCGCGGAGCGAACCGGTGGCGGCGCCCGATCTGTTCGGGGGCACGGATGTGGATCCGCGGCAGCGCGAGGTCGCGGTACGGCTCGGATACGGCGCGAGTTATGCCGTACCGCTCGTCGCCGGAACCGGGACCGGAACCGGTGCTGGTGCTGGTGCTGGCGGCGGTGGCGGTACGGGTGCCGGAGTCACGAGCAGCGGTCGTACCGGCGGCGTTTCCGGCCGACTGGGGGCCGTTGTCTGGTTGTACGACGAACCCGCCGAACCGGTGGAACGGCAGCGCCATCTCGTCGGTCTCTACGCCCGCTACGCGAGCGAGCATCTCGCGCGGCTGCTGGAGCTGGAGCGGGCCCGTACCCGCGTGGCCGCCATCGCCGAGGAACTGCTGCCCACCCGGCTCCCCCGGATCCCCGGTGTCCGGCTCGCCGCACGGCACCGCACCGGACCGTACGGCGGCGGCGACTGGTACGACGCGCTGCCGCTGCCCGAGGGCGCCGTGAGTCTGGCCGTGGGCTCCGTCAGCGGTTCCGGGCCCGGGGCGGTGGCCGCGATGGGACGGCTGCGCGCCTCGCTCCGCGCGTACGCCGTGATGGAGGGCGAGGATCCCGTCGCCGTACTCTCCGATCTGGAGCTGCTGCTGCGGCTGACCGAGCCCGCCCGTACGGCCACCGCGCTCTTCGCGTACGCCGAACCGGCCCAGGGCAAGATCGTGCTGGCGGGGGCCGGGCACGCGCCGCCGCTGATCGTCGGGGACCGGCGCGCGGAGTTCGTCGAGACGTCCCTGTCCGCGCCGCTCGGCATGCTCTCGTGCTGGGAGGCGCCCAGCGTGGAGCTGTGGCCCGGGTCCGGCGAAACGGTGCTGCTGTACACGGACGGGCTGTTGCGGCGTACCGGCGACCCCATGGACCGCGCCTTCGCGCGCCTGCACAGTGCGGCGGCGAGCGTGCCGGCATCGGTCCGGGAGGATCCGGGGGCGGTCGCCGACCATGTGCTGCGGACCGTGCTGCCGGGCGGGCACGAGACCGGGCGCGGCGAGCGCGCGGGCACGGGCGTGGGCACGGCGAAGGCCGAGGGCGCCGAGGATGTCGTGGTGCTCGCCGCCCGGTTCGACTGACGCGGCTGACCGCTTTCATCCGCTGCTGATCGATTCCTCACAGGCGCCCGGGGCCGTCTTTCCCTCGCACATACGATGGGGAAGATGACCCAGACCGATAGTCGTACAAGGAGAAGACGTGGCTGACGAGCTCCCCCAGGAGACCCCGGAACCGGCGACCCCGGAGACCGAGGAAGAGCCGATCAAGACCAGGAAGAACGGTTTGTACCCGGGCGTGTCCGACGAGCTCGCAGAGATCATGAAGTCCGGCTGGGCCGACACCGAGCTGCACGGCCTGGAGCCCGTCCCGCAGGCCGCCCACACCGCCGCGCGCCGCGCCGCGCTCTCGGCGCGCTTCCCCGGCGAGCGTCTGGTCATCCCCGCGGGCAACCTCAAGGTCCGCTCCAACGACACCGAGTACCCCTTCCGTGCCTCCACCGAGTACGCGTACCTCACCGGCGACCAGAGCGAGGACGGCGTCCTCGTACTGGAACCGAAGGACGGCGGGCATGACGCGACGGTCTATCTGCTGCCGCGCTCCAACCGCGAGAACGGCGAGTTCTGGCTCGACGGGCAGGGCGAGCTGTGGGTCGGCCGCCGGCACTCCCTCGCCGAGGCCGAACAGCTCCTGGGCATCCCCGCCAAGGACGTACGGAAGCTGGCCGCCGCTCTGAAGGAGGCCACGGGACCGGTCCGTACCGTGCGTGGACATGACGCCTCCATCGAGGCCGCGCTGACCGACAAGGTCACCGCGGAGCGCGACGAGGAACTGCGTGTTCATCTCTCCGAGGCGCGGGCAGTGAAGGACGACTTCGAGATCGGCGAGCTGCAGAAGGCCGTCGACTCCACCGTGCGCGGCTTCGAGGACGTCGTGAAGATCCTCGACAAGGCCGAGGCGACCAGCGAGCGCTATATCGAAGGAACCTTCTTCCTACGCGCCCGTGTCGAGGGCAACGACATCGGCTACGGCTCCATCTGCGCGGCGGGACCGCACGCCACCACCCTGCACTGGGTGCGCAACAACGGCGACGTACGCTCCGGGGACCTGCTGCTGCTCGACGCCGGAGTGGAGACACACACCCTCTACACGGCCGATGTCACCCGCACACTGCCCGTCAACGGCCGTTACAGCGAGCTGCAGCGGAAGATCTACGACGCGGTGTACGAATCCCAGGAAGCCGGTATCGCGGCGGTGAAGCCGGGGGCGAAGTACCGCGACTTCCATGACGCCTCGCAGCGCGTCCTCGCCGAGAAGCTCGTCGAGTGGGGGCTGCTAGAAGGGCCGGTCGAGAAGGTCCTGGAACTGGGCCTCCAGCGCCGCTGGACGCTGCACGGCACAGGTCACATGCTCGGCCTGGACGTGCACGACTGCGCGGCCGCCCGCAGGGAGGCGTACGTGGACGGCACGCTGGAGCCGGGAATGTGCCTCACTGTCGAGCCGGGGCTCTACTTCCAGGCCGATGATCTGACCGTTCCGGAGGAGTACCGCGGCATCGGGGTGCGGATCGAGGACGACATCCTCGTCACCGAGGACGGGAACCGGAACCTCTCGGCGGGGCTGCCGCGCCAGGCCGACGAGGTGGAGGCATGGATGGCGGGCCTCAAGCAGGCCTGACCGCCGGGATCCGCGGAGGGCGCGCTGCCCGGGTCACATGGCCCTGAGCAGGGCGTCCTCCCGCCATTTGAGGATCTTGTCGAAGCTGACCACCGCGCCGTGCCCGGGCCGGTTGCGGAAGTGCACATGATCGGCGAGCTGTTCGATCAGACCGAGCCCTCTGCCGTTCTCGGCCGTGGGGGCGGCCGCGGGACGGCGGAGCACCCGCCGGGCGGGGAAGCCGGGGCCCGAGTCGGCCACTTCGATACGGCATCTCTCACCGTCCAGATAGGCGGTGACGCGGTACGCCCCCGGCTCCTCGGCAGAAGATCCGTCCGCGCCGCGCCCGCTGTCGCCGGCGTCCGCGGTGCCCCAGCCGCTCCCGCCGTCGGCACCCGTGCCGCCGTGCTCGACGGCGTTCGCACAGGCTTCGGTGAGCGCGACCGACAGATCGAAGGAGACGTCCGGATCGACCCCCGCGGTCTCCATGGCGCCGAGCAGGAGATGACGGGCGAGTGGAACACTCGCGGCTTCGCGCCGCAAGTGGAGAGACCACCAGATGCTCATGCTCCAGCCTTTCTGGCTGTGGCTCGACATACCGATACGTATTGCCCCTCTTGGGGGGTCGTAAGCACGCGGTTGACGTGATAGCGCTCATTCGGCGGATGCGAACGCGGCGCATGGCGGTGTATGGGGGGCGCCGTGCGGAACGGGCGCGGACCGGTGCATGGGCGGTGTATCGGACAGAGGGCGACCTTATGGACCTGCCCTACGGCGCCCGGAACCGCGGTGCGATGATGGCCCGGCCATGTCTGCTCGTCTCGTACGTGCCGGAGCCGCTCCGCGGCTGCTGAGGGCCGCGGTGTTCACCGCGGTCTGTGTCGTGCTGTCGGCGACCGGGCATGTGCTGGCCGCCTGCGCGCCGGTCCCGTGGTGGACGCTGCTTCTCGGCTTCGTCGCCGTCTTCGCGGTCGCCGCCCCGCTGGCCGGACGTGTGCGTTCGACGGGGTCCATCGTGGTCGCCCTGACGGCTGGACAGCTCGGTCTGCACAGCCTGTTCGGCATCGGCCAGCGGCATCCCGTCGTACCGGCGGGCACCGACGACGCGCTGATCAGGCTGGCCGCGAAACTCGTCTGCGGAGCCGGTCCCGCCTCGCTCAGCGCTGTCGACGCACAGCGGATCGTGGTCAACGCAGGGCTCAACCCGGCGGGTTCGGGCGCCACAGCCGGTACGGGCGGTACGGGCTCAGATGTGATGGCGGGCGCTCATCAGCATATGGCGGGCATGGGCGTGCCCTCGGGCTCCGCTTCGGCTTCCGTACACGCCTCCGTCGAGGGGCTGCTGCCCTCCCTGCCCATGGTTCTCGCGCATCTGCTGGCCGCCCTCGCGACCGGCTGGCTGCTGCGCCGCGGGGATCTCGCGCTCGTACGGCTCACGCAGCTCTCGGCGCAGGGCATCGGCGAGGTGACGGACAGCGCGGCGCTGCGTGCCCTGCGCGCCGCCCTCGCGCTCGTACGGGCCCTGCGCGCCGGGCTGCCCGGCGCACCCGCTTCCGCCGTACGCGCCCCGCGCACCTCGTATCTCACTCCTCCGGTGACGTCCGGGGAGACACTCCAGCACTCGGTGATCAGGCGCGGGCCTCCCGCCGTTCTCGCTCTCGCAGCCTGACGCGACGCATTCCTCCCGTCCGTCCGTACGCCCCGGCATGTCCGTACGCCGTGGGTGCCGCCGGACCGGGTGATGCCGCGCCGCCGTCGCGCGTCCGCGCCGCGGCTCCGTCCGACCACCTCTTCATCACAACACCGTGGAGTGTTCCGTGTTCTCACCGTTCTCCGCCCCCTCCGGGTCCGCGGCCAAGAACCTCACGCGCCTCTCCGTCGCCGGCGGTATCGCGGCGACCGCTCTTCTGCTGCTGGCGGGCCCCGCCTCCGCGCATGTCAGCGTCCAGCCGCAGGGCGAGGCCGCCAAGGGCGGCTACGCCACGATCAACTTCAAGGTCCCGAACGAGCGGGACAACGCCTCCACCGTCAAGGTCGAGGTGAACTTCCCCACCGATCACCCGCTGGCGTCGGTGTCGCCGCAGGCGGTGCCCGGCTGGAAGATCGACGTCACCAAGAGCAAGCTGGCCAAGCCGCTGGAGATGCACGGCAATACGATCACCGAGGCTGTGTCCAAGGTCACCTGGACCGCGGACGGCGGCAAGATCGCACCGGGATATTTCCAGCAGTTCCCCCTCTCCGTCGGGCAGCTTCCCGAGGACGCCGACCAGTTGGTGTTCAAGGCGATCCAGACGTACGACAACAAGGAAGTCGTGCGCTGGATCGAGGAGCCCAAGGAAGGTGCGGCGGAGCCCGAGAACCCCGCGCCCGTCCTGAAGCTCAGCGCGGCCGGCGACGACGAGCACGGCGGGGCGGCCGACAAGCACGCCGCCGAGCCGGCCGCCGCCCAGGACGGCGCGAAGGCCGCGGACGCCACGACCGGGACGGCCTCCGCGGACAGCAGTGACACCACCGCCCGGGTCCTGGGCATCGTCGGAATCGTCGTCGGCATCGCCGGGGTGGCCTACGGCGTCCTGGCCGGCCGGCGCCGTACCACCGCCTGACCCGCCGCCATCGGCGCTGCCCGCCACGGCACTTGACGCACCGGGCAAGCGCCACGCTCCACCTATCCGAGGCACCCGGGGCACGCGAGGCCGGAACTTCCCGGCCCCGCGTGCCCGGTGCCCGTACTCCACAACCGGGAACTCTGCTCATGCGTAAGAAAACCCTGACCTCCGCCGCCGCTCTCGCGACGACGGCGGTCCTCGCCCTGACCGCCTGCGGCAGCGGCGACGACCCCGCGAAACCGCTCGCCGAGGTGTCCGTCCAGCAGACGGCCAAGGCGGCGACGGTGCTCGACCAGCCCTTCAAGAAGCCGGACCTCGTCCTCAAGGACACCAAGGGGCAGAGCTACGACTTCCGCGAGCGGACCAAGGGCAAGCCGACGCTGATCTACTTCGGCTACACCAACTGCCCGGACGTCTGCCCGCTGACGATGAGCAACATCGCCATCGCCAGAAAGTCGCTCCCCAAGGCCGACCAGGACAAGCTCCAAGTCGTCTTCGTCACCACCGACCCCGAACGCGACACCTCGGCGGAACTCGCCAAGTGGCTGCCCAGCGCCGGCGATCCCTCCTTCATCGGGCTCACCGGCGACTTCGCCACCATCCAGGCGGGCGCGCGCCAGATCGGGATCGGGATCGACCCGGCGACCAAGGAGAAGGACGGCAGCGTCGTCTCCATGCACGGCGCCCAGGTCATCGCCTTCTCGCCGAAGACCGACGCCGGCTATCTCCTCTACGGCGAGGACACCACCGCCGACGACTACGCCAAGGATCTGCCGAAGATCATCAGGGGTGAGACCCCGTGAACCGCCGCGCTCCGCTCGTACTCGCCGTCGGCCTCACCGCCGTGCTGGCGCTGGCCGGCTGTTCCTCCGGCTCGTCCGCATCCGCCTCCAACTCCGCTTCCGCGCAGGGGGGCTCGTCGGAGCGGCCCCAACTGTCCGTCAGCGGCGCCTATATGCCCGAGCCCGTCAGTGATCTCGCGGCCGGTTTCGTCGTCATCACCAACAAGGGCGGCACCCCCGACAAGCTCACCTCCGTCACCGGGGACCTCTCCGACGACATCACCATCCACAAGACCGAGAACCAGAAAATGATGGAGGTGACGTCCTTCGACATCCCGGCCGGCGGAAAGCTGGATCTCGAACGCGGCGGCAGCCACATCATGTTCATGGATCTCAAGCACCGCCCCCGGCAGGGGGAGAAGGTCCGTATCGAACTGCACTTCGAGAAGACCGACCCCATCACGGTCGAGCTTCCCGTGAAGGAGACCACGTACAACCCGGCCCAGCAGTGAGGGACTGAGACGCCATGACAGCCACCGCTCCGCGCTTCGGACACGCTCCCCTGATGCGACTGCTGCTCGTCACCACGGTGCTCTTCGGCACCGTCTTCACCGTGCTCTCCGGCACGGCGTCGGCGCATGCCGCACTGACCGGGAGCAGCCCCGAGGACGGGGCGGTGGTCGCCACCGCTCCCAAGGACATCACCCTCACCTTCTCCGAACAGGTCGCCATGGGCGACGACTCGATCCGCGTACTCGATCCGGACAGCAAGCGCGCCGACGCGGGGAAGATCCGCGATCTGGGCGCCGGGGGCACGGTCCGCTACGGAATCGGCCTGCGCCCCGGACTGCCCGACGGCACCTACACGGTCGCCTGGCAGGCCGTGTCCGCCGACAGCCATCCCGTCTCGGGCGCCTTCACCTTCTCCATCGGAGCGCCCTCCAAGACCACCGCCACGGTGCCTACCGAGGAGGTGGGCGGCGGACTCGTCGGCACCCTGTACGGCGCGGCGCGCTACGTCTCGTACGCCGGGTTCATCCTTCTTGTCGGCGGCGCCGCCTTCGTACTCGCCTGCTGGCAGCGCGGTGCGTCCGTACGGCCACTGCAACGGCTGGTCGTACAGGGCTGGCTCGCCCTGACCGCCGCGACACTCGTCCTGCTGCTCCTGCGCAACCCGTACACCGGCTCGGGCAAGCTGGGCGACGCCTTCGATCTCGACGGTCTCCAGGACGTCCTCGCCACCAAGACGGGAGCGGCGCTCGTCTCCCGGCTGCTGCTCCTCGGCGCGGCGGCGCTCTTTGTGGCCGTCCTCTTCGGCGCGTACGCGAAGAAGGTGGTGGCGGACGAGAGCGGGCAGCCGGACGGCGAGCAGCGGAACAGCGCGCAGCCGGACGGTGAGAAGCCGGACGTCGAGCTGTCTGAGCCGTCCGAGCTGTCCGACCTGTCCGAGCAGGACGGGCGACGGGAGAGCGAGGCGCGCAAGGAGAGGAAGGACCTCACCTTCGGGCTCAGCCTGGGCGGCACGGTCGTGGCCGCCGGGATCGCCGGAACCTGGGCACTCGCCGAGCACGCCTCGACCGGGATCCAGCCCGGTGTGGCGATGCCGGTGGACGTCCTGCACCTGCTGGCGGTGGCGGTCTGGCTGGGCGGCCTCACCGCACTGCTCGTCGCTCTCTACCAGGCGCCTTCGATGGAGAGCGCGGCGGTACGGCGCTTCTCGCGCATCGCCTTCCTCAGTGTCGTGGTGCTCGCCGCGACCGGGCTCTACCAGTCCTGGCGTCAGGTCGGATCGTGGTCGGCGCTCTGGGAAACGACATACGGGCAGCTCCTGTTGGTCAAGGTCGGACTGGTCGCTGTGCTGGTCGGAATCGCCTGGTTCTCACGGCGGTGGACAGGACGGCTGGGAGAGCCGGCCGAAACGGGCGAAGAAGGCGAGGTGGGCGAGGAAGCGGCGGCCGGGACACGCTCCGGATCCGAGACCGCCACTGTGACGGCTGTGGTCGATGACGGTGACAGTCGGAGAGCTACCCAGCTCGCCCGCCAGAAAGCCGCACTGGCGACCGCACGCCAAAAGCGGATCCGGGACGCCGATCCCGCGCGGACCGGGCTGCGCCGTTCCGTACTGGCCGAGGCCGGTGTCGCCGTGGTGCTGCTCGCCGTCACGACCGTACTGACCTCCACCGAGCCGGGCCGTACCGCCGAGCAGGAGGCCGGCCGGACCGGCTCCGCCGTGGCCCAGGCCCCTGCGGACCAGGGCCCCATCAGCATGAGCATGCCTTTCGACACCGGCGGCCCGAAGGGCAAGGGAACGATTCGGCTGACCCTGGATCCGGGCCATTCCGGTGGCAATGTCATGCACATCTATGTCGACGGGACCGACGGACAGCCCTTGGACGCACCCGAGGTGAAGGCCGCTTTCACTCTCGACGCCGAACGGATCGGACCGCTTCCGATCGTTCCCGACCGTTTCGCACCCGGACACTGGAGCGCGGACGGCGTACAGATCCCGATGCCCGGCGACTGGCGGCTCCAGGTGACCGTACGGACCTCCGACATCGACCAGACGACCGTCGACAAGAACGTGAAGATCGGCTGACCCATTGTGAGCAAGACCCGACACGACCACGACGACCGGACCGGCCAGAACGGCGGGCAGGGGGTGCGCGGCGGGCAGGGCCCGCACGGCTCCCGGAAATCCCCGGCTGCCCCGAAAACCCCGGCTTCCGCAGACACCTCGGCCTCCCCGGACGCCTCGGACACCCCGGCCGCCGTCGGCATCTCCCGGCGGCGGCTGCTCGGCACCGCGGGCGCCGCCGGGGCCACCGGGCTGGCGCTCGGCGCGGCGGCCGGAGCCGGTACGTACGCGGCGAGCCGCCCCGAGCCGGCGACGGCGCTGACCGCCCTCGGTTCGGCGGCCGTCCCCTTCCATGGCACGCACCAGCCCGGAATCACCACCCCGCCGCACGCCCGCGGCCATCTGATCGCCTTCGATCTGGCCCCCGGAGCCGGCCGCAAGGAGGCCGCCGCGCTGCTCCGCCGCTGGTCGGAGTCGGCGCGGGCGATGATGGCCGGCGAACCGGCGGCGAGCGGTGACACCGGAATCGCACTGGACGCCGGGCCTTCCTCCCTCACGGTGACCTTCGGCTTCGGCCGCACCTTCTTCGACCGTACGGGCCTGACCAGCCAGCGCCCCGCTGCCCTGGACCCACTGCCCGCCTTCTCCTCCGACCATCTCGACGCGGGGCGGAGCGAGGGAGATATCTGGGTCCAGATCGGCTCCGACGACGCGCTGGTCGCCTTTCATGCCCTCCGTACGCTCCAGAAGGACGCGGGCGTGGCGGCGCGGGTGCGCTGGCAGATGAACGGGTTCAACCGTTCGCCCGGCGCGACCCCGCACCCGATGACCAGCCGCAATCTGATGGGCCAGGTCGACGGGACGGGCAATCCGAAGCCGTCCGAGCCGGACTTCGAACAGCGGATCTTCGTCCCGGCGGCCCCGCCGTCCGGCACCCCGGCCTGGATGGCGGGCGGCTCGTACGCGGTCGTACGGCGCATCCGGATGCTCCTCGACGACTGGGAGAAGCTCCCGCTCGCCAAACAGGAACAGGTCATCGGCCGCCGCAAGTCCGACGGCGCGCCGCTCACGGGCGGTACGGAGACGACCGAGCCGGATCTCGACCGGCTCGGAGCCGACGGCAAGCCGGTCATACCGGCGAACGCGCATGCCCGGATCTCCGCACCGGAGGCGAACGGCGGGGCCGCGATGCTGCGCCGCCCGTTCTCGTTCCATGACGGAATCGGGGCGGACGGGACCCCTGACGCCGGACTGCTCTTCGTCTGCTGGCAGGCGGATCCGCTCAAGGGGTTCGTACCGGTGCAGCGCAAGCTCGACCGGGGGGACGCGCTCTCGGCGTTCATCCGCCACGAGGCGAGCGGGCTGTTCGCGGTGCCGGGGGG
>NZ_LATD01000088.1 GCF_000981895.1 Streptomyces odonnellii
AACTGCTGACGGCGCTGGCGGGGGCGCTGGGGCATGAGCCAGACGGCTCGGATGCCGGTGGCTCGGGTCCTGGTGCCGGTGGTGCTGCCGGTTCCGGCGGGGCGGGTGGGCCGGGCGGCTCGGGTTCCGTTTCCGGCTCGGCTGTTGAGCGGTGAGCGTGTGGCGCCGCGGATCGACATCGACAGCTATGTCAAGGGCGTTCTGGACGGCACGCGGTCGTCCGTCGCCCGGGCCATCACCCTCGTGGAGTCCACCCGGACCGACCACCGCGTGCTCGCACAGGAGCTGCTGACCGAGCTGCTGCCGCACTCGGGGAAGGCGCGCCGGATCGGGATCAGCGGGGTGCCCGGTGTCGGCAAGTCCACCTTCATCGACGCGCTGGGGACGCTGCTCACGGGCCTCGGCCACCGGGTCGCGGTGCTCGCCGTCGACCCCTCGTCCACCAGGACCGGCGGTTCCATCCTGGGCGACAAGACCCGGATGGAACGGCTGGCGGTGGACCCGGCCGCGTTCGTACGCCCGTCGCCCACGGCGGGCACGCTGGGGGGCGTCGCGAAGGCGACCCGGGAGACCATCATCGTGATGGAGGCGGCGGGGTACGACGTCGTCCTGGTGGAGACGGTGGGCGTCGGCCAGTCCGAGACGACCGTCGCGCAGATGGTCGACTCGTTCCTGCTGCTGAGCCTCGCCCGTACCGGCGACCAGCTCCAGGGCATCAAGAAGGGCGTGCTGGAGCTGGCGGACGTGATCGCCGTCAACAAGGCGGACGGCCCGCACGAGCGCGACGCGCGGTCCGCCGCGCGCGAACTGGCGGGCGCGCTGCGGCTGATGCACCCGGCGGAAGCGGTCTGGACCCCACCGGTCCTGAGCTGCAGCGCGCGCGAGGGCACGGGCCTGGATGAGGTCTGGGACCGCCTGGAACAGCACCGCACGGTGCTCGCGTCGGCCGGCCGCCTCGCGGGCAAACGCAGCGACCAGCAGGTCGACTGGACCTGGTCCATGGTCCGCGACCATCTGCTGGACCGGCTGCGGGAACACCCGGCGGTACGGGAGGTGGCGCCGCGGGTGGAACGGGACGTACGGGAGGGCCGGCTGACGGCGACGTCGGCGGCGGAACGGATCATCGAGGCGCTGGGGTCGTAGAGGCGCGTGGTGCGCCTGGCGGCATAGCGGTGCGGGCGCGGGCGCGTCCGGCGGCGCCGGGGTGCAAGGGTGTGCCACGGGGGTGTGGGGGTGCGCGTCCGGTCCGCCTGTGGCGGGCGTCGCGCCGCGGCGTCCGGGAGCGGCGGCTCGTCAGCCCGTTTGACGCCGGTGCGCCGTGCGGCGTCGGGCAGTCCTGGACGAACGTGTCCCGCTGGCCCTCCGCTCACGGGTGCTTACCTCGGGTGCCCGGGCCTCTCTGCGGAGGCGCTTCTTCGCCGTGCCCCCGACGGCTTCGCCGGCTTCACCGGCCGTGTCGCCGACGTCTTCCACGGTTTCGCCGACCGTGTCGCCGACGTCCTCGACGGTCTCACCGGCCGTGTCGCCGACGTCCTCGACCGTTTCCCGGGCGGCGTGCCCCAGGCCCTCGACGGCTTCGCCCGCTCCGTGCGCCACGTTCTCGACCGTCTCACCGGCCCCGCGCCCCACGTCCTCGACGGCCCGGCCCGTGCCCCGGCCCAGTTCGCCGACGGCCCGGCCGGCACCCGTTCCGACCTCCTGGACGACCATCCCCGCACTCCGCGTCAACTGCTCCAGAATCTCCGGATTCCGGTCGATCGTCGTCAGCACGCGATTGACGATGGCGGCCACATGGCCGAGGCGGACCTTGAGCTGGGCCTGGGCCTCCACCCCCTTGATGCCGAGTTGCACCTTGCCGAGGTCCACATCGGCGCCCACCTGCAGCTTGAGCAGATCCAGGACCTCGGCCCGCAGGGACACACTCGCGGAGAGGTCCTCGACCTCAAGGTCGATCTCATCGATGTCCAGCACCGGGACATCGAGGTACACGTCCGAGGGGCCCTCGTTCACGTTGCCGTCCCCGGCCGACTCGTCCTCGGCCGGCTCGTCGCCCGCGCGCGGGGCGACCTCGTCCGTGGTCTCCTCCTCGGCTCCGAGGTCGGCGTACTCGTTCCGGGCGTTTTCGTCGTCCATGGTGTCCGCACATCCTCAAGGATTCGGCTCAGTAAGCAATTGTCGGCTTCATCGGTGCCCGATGCAATCGATGTAGGGCGCCTCCGCGCTCCGGGAATCCTTGGCGCGTAAGCGATTTGATGGATCGGCCGGAAACGGCGGGTGGGAATCGACGTGCCCAAATCGACGTACTGCCGTGATCGTTTCTTATGGGATCAGCCAAATGGCGGCATGGCGGCATGGCGGGCAGAGTGGAGAGAAGAGATCGAGGCCGTGGAGGTGACTCTCCGCGGTCGACAACACACCATGTGGCATACATGGGCAGGGGAATGTCCCGCACTCGCGGGGGCGTGCCGCACGATGCCGGGCCCGGACGAATCAGTCGCACGCGGTGTGCCGGGCCGGGCGTATACGGGCTCTGGCCGAATGACGCGAACAAACGATGTGATCAAAGGTGGCACAGTCATGGATCGGAGAACCAAAGTGGCTCTGGCTTCCGCGGTGCTGGGCGGCTATGTGCTCGGCCGTACGAAGAAAGGCCGGCTTGCCCTGACCGTCGCGACATTTCTGGCCGGCAAGGGCCTCGGCCTTGATCCGAAACAACTGGTCACCGACGGAGTGCGCCGCCTGGGCGAGATTCCGCAAGTCGCCGATCTGCAGGAGCAGGTGCGCGACGAAGGGCTCGATGCGGCGCGAGGCGCCCTTTCCGCCGTGGTCGACCGGGGGGTTGGCTCGCTCGGCGATTCGATCAGCAGCCGTGCCGCCAACCTCGCCGGGAAACGGGAGGAGCCGGACGAGGAGGAAGCGGAGGAAGGGGAGGAAGGAGTGGAGGAACCGGAGGACGAGTACGAGGAATCCGAGCAGGAAATGGAGGAGGGGGAGCCGCCTTCGGACCGCCACCGTAGGAGGAAGTCCGACGAACTCCGGCGTAAACAGCGTCAGCCGGGCAGGGCCACGGGCAAGACCGCCTCCCGTATGGCGAAGAAGCCGGCGACGGGCAAGGGCGCTCCTGCCCGGAGAGAAGCCAAGAAGACGGTCTCAGCGAGGAAAAGGGCGGCCGGGGGGACTTCCACCACGCGTGACAGCCGTCGGAGGTAGGCAGCCATGGTGAAGACAGCGGAGAAAGTCCGTGACGCCGGAAGCTCGGTGGCCGGCCGGGTGCGCGGGGAGGTCACGCATTACGTCGGAATGCAACTGGAGCACGCGGTGGGAAAGGCGGCCGAGAAGCTCAGTGAGAAAGTCTCCGGCGTCACGGAACAGCTCACACAAGTAGCCGAGAACGGGGGGCGGTTGCCTGCCATCGGCGCCCGTGTCCTGCACGGGGAGTCGCCTCTGAAGGCGTTCCTGAGCGAGAAGGCGAAGTCCGCGAAGAACAGCGTGGTCCAGCGGGCGAAGGACATTTTCGGCGGTGGCGGTGGCGGGAAGGCCGGTGACACGAAGGTCACGAACATCGTCGAATTCATCGACGTGGGTGTACCGGTCCGGACCGCCTACGACCACTGGACGCAGTACGAGGACTTCAGCGGTTTCACCAAGGGCGTCAGAAACGTTACGAAAAGTGACGACGTGACGAGTGACTGGCGGACGAAGGTCGGCCCTTCGACTCGGAGTTTCAAGGCCACCGTTCAGGAACAGATACCCGACGACCGCATTGTGTGGACCTCGGAGGGCTCCAAGGGCGCGACCCATGGCGCCGTCAGTTTCCATGAACTCGCGCCGAATCTCACCCGGATCGCTCTCGTCGTCGAGTACTACCCCTCTGGGTTCTTCGAGAAGACGGGCAATCTGTGGCGCGCCCAGGGCCGTCGGCTCCGCCTCGACTTCAAGCACTTCCAGCGGCACGTGACCCTCGCGGACGAGGATGTGGAGGGCTGGCGCGGCGAGATCAGGGAGGGCGAAGTCGTCCGTACGCATGAAGAGGCGATGGAGGACGAAGAGGCGATGGATGAATCGGCGATGGAGGAGGAGTCGGCGGAGGACTCCGAACCCGACGAAGCCGAAGCCGATGACGAAACCGATTCCGCCGATGCCGACGAAGCCGACGCCGATGACGAAGCCGATCGATGACTTCGAGAGCGGGGGTGGCGAATCGTGATGGCTGATTCATGCGAGTGCGGGCATGCTGGGCCGGGGCGCGATCATGGGCCCGGAGCCGAGAGGGGAATCGTATGGATCAGCAGGAGCTTCAGAAGCGGTTCGCGGTGCTGACCACCGCCCATGTGGCCGACGCGTGCATCCGGGCGGGCGTTCCCGTACGTTGCGCGCCCCCGGCCGTACGGCCCGTCGTGCCCGGCGGCCGGCTGGCGGGGCGGGTGTCACCGGCCAGGCATGCCGGCAGTGTGGACATCTTTCTGGAGGCCTTCGAAGAGGCCCAGCCCGGCGATGTGCTGGTGGTCGACAACGGCGGGCGGACCGATGAGGCGTGTGTCGGCGATCTCGTGGTGCTGGAGGCACGGGCGGCCGGACTGGCGGGCGTTGTGATCTGGGGACTGCACCGAGACACCGCCGACATCCTGGCGATCGGACTGCCGGTGTTCAGCACGGGAGCGACCCCGACGGGCCCGCAGCGGCTGGACGTTCGTCCCGAGGACGCGGTCGGGTCCGCCACGGTGGGCGAGTGGACGGTGGGGCGTGAGGACCTCGTCCTGGCCGATGACGACGGGGTGCTCTTCGTGCCCGCCGACCGGGCCGAGGACCTGTTCGCGCTCGCCGAGACCATCCGTGACACCGAGCGGCGCCAGGCAGAACGGATCCGCTCCGGTGACTCCCTGCGCAGCCAGGTACGGTTCGACACCTATCTCGCCGCGCGTCGGCAGACGCCGTCCCTGACCTTCCGCGAGCACCTGCGGGCCGTGGGCGGCGCCATCGAGGAGTGACAGCCGCATCCACCCCCACCGCCCGGAACCAGCCCCTCAGCCGATGCTGAACGCGCCCTCCGGCGGCCTCGGTGACGGCACCGCGCCGCTGTCCCGTACCACCGCCGCCGCCCCGATGAACCGCCCGAGCGACGCGCCCTCCTCCACCCGGGCGGGGAAGGCGTCGGACGCGGTACGGCGGGCCAGTGCCGCCGTGTCGAACGCGGTGTGCGAGGCGACCAGTACGGCATTGCCGAAGCGGCGTCCGCGCAGCACACCCGGCTCCGCGATCAGCGCCAGCTCCTCGAAGACCGAGGCGAACGTGGCCAGTTGGGAGCGGAGAAAGCCGAACGGCGCGCCATCGGCGAGATTGGCGGCATAGATCCCGTCGCTCTTCAGCACCCGCTCCGCCTCCCGTACGTACTCGACCGAGGTGAGGTGCGCCGGCACCCGCGAACCGCCGAACACATCCGCGATCAGCACATCCGCCGACCGCGCGGGCGCCGTTTCGAGCCAGCGGCGGGCATCCGCGCTCCGTACGGTGATGCCGGTGCCGGCCGGTATCGGCAGCCGTTCGGCGACCAGCGCCAGCAGCCCCGCGTCGGCCTCCACCACACACTGCGCCGAGCCCGGCCGGGTCGCCGCCACATAGCGCGGCAGTGTGCAGGCCCCGCCGCCGAGGTGGAGCACGGCCAGCGGCAGGCCGTCCCCGGCCGCGCAGTCGACGACATGGGCGAGCCGCCGTACGTACTCGAACTCCAGATGCGTCGGCTCGTCCAGATCGACATACGACTGCGGCGCCCCGTCGACCGTCAGCAGCCAGGCGCGCTCCCGGTCCACATCGGGCAGCAGCTTCGCGGTACCGCCGTCGACGGCGCGCAGAACAGGGACAGGCTCGTCGGGCTCGTTCACACCCCCATTGTGCGGTCCGGTTTGTACGGTCCGGCGCCCGCCCCCGTCGAGGGAGGCGGGCACCGAACCGCGCGAGCGGGGGCCCTCGCACGCCAGCCGGGGCCCGTCAGAGCAGCGACGTGACCGTACCGGCGCCGACCGTACGGCCGCCCTCGCGGATCGCGAAGCCGAGCCCCGGCTCCAACGGAATGTCGCGCCCCAGCTCCACGGTCAGCGCGACGGTGTCCCCGGGGCGTACCACCGCCGCCTCGCCCAGGTCGATGTCGCCGACCACATCCGCCGTACGGATGTAGAACTGCGGCCGGTACCCGCTGGTCACCGGTGTCGTACGGCCGCCCTCGCGCGCCGACAGCACATACACCTGCGCGGTGAAGCGCCTGCTCGGTACGAGACTGCCCGGCGCCGCCACCACATGGCCCCGGCGCACCCCGTCACGCGTCATCCCGCGCAGCAGCAGCGCGACATTGTCCCCGGCCTCCGCGGAGTCCATCGGCTTGCCGAAGGTCTCCAGACCGGTCACCACCGTCTCCGCACCGGCGCCCAGCACCTCCACCCGGTCACCCACCCGTACCGTCCCGCGCTCGACGGCGCCGGTGACGACCGTGCCGCGGCCGGTGATGGTGAGGACGTTCTCCACCGGGAGCAGGAACGGCGCGTCCGTGTACCTGACAGGCATCGGCACATATGTGTCGACGGCGTCGAGCAGCGCCTCCACGGCCGCCGTCCAGCGCGGGTCGCCCTCCAGGGCACGCAGCCCCGACACCCGGACGACGGGCGCCGCGTCGCCGCCGTACCCGTGCTCGGTGAGCAGCTCGCGCACCTCCAGCTCGACCAGGTCGGTCAGCTCGTCGTCGCCCGCGTCGGCCTTGTTGAGGGCGACGACGATGTGGTTGACGCCGACCTGGCGGGCGAGCAGGACGTGCTCGGCGGTCTGCGGCATGATCCCGTCGAGCGCGGAGACGACGAGGATCGCCCCGTCGAGCTGGGCCGCGCCGGTCACCATGTTCTTGATGTAGTCGGCATGGCCCGGCATGTCCACATGGGCGTAGTGCCGGGTGTCCGTCTCGTACTCGACGTGCGAGATGTTGATGGTGATCCCGCGGGCGGCCTCCTCCGGAGCCCGGTCGATCCGGTCGAACGGTACGAAGGAACTGGTCCCGCGGTCGCTGAGGACCTTGGTGATGGCGGCGGTCAGGGTGGTCTTGCCGTGGTCGACATGGCCCATGGTGCCGATGTTCAGGTGCGGCTTGGTGCGCACGTATGCCGTCTTGGGCATGGTTCGCTGGTTCCTTCCCGGAACTCGAAGCTGAGAGGGACCCCCGGGCCTTGCCGACCCTCCCCCTGCGGGGTCCGCCGGACGATCCGGGAAGGGTCAGCTTCGGGCGCCGCCGAAGGGCGCTGCCGCGACGGACGCCGCCGCTGCGGCATCCACGCCATCCGCGAAGGCATCCGCCGCGACGACCGCCGCGACGGGTGCGACAGGCGCGGCCGTGCACGCCACCAGGAAGACGGCAGCCTCCGGCGCGTCCGCGACTGCGGACGGCGCTGCGGGGAAGGCGTACCGGACCATGCCCCCGATCCTCGCCCAGCCCGTCCGCCCGCGTCGAACGATTTTCCGCCGGGCCGCAGTTGGCCGACTCCTGCCGCGGGAGCGCCCGAGGCGCCGCTGACCGGCGCGTTCTTCGGCCCGGTGTGCCCGTGTTGTGCCGGACACGCGCCGGACGGGACACCTCCGTCACCTGGCCCCCGGCGACCGGACATCTTCGTCGGTTACGCTCCCCGCGTGCTCGACACCGCCCCCCGGTCCTCGCGAAGCCTCGCGCTCCGTTGCTACCGGGCACTTCTCTCGCCCTGGGCGAGATTCGCCGTTCTCGTGGTGCTGCTCGGTGCCGCGGCCACGGTGGTGCTGCTCTATGAGCCGCAGAAGCTGCTGTCCGACGGCTGGCTGCCACGTGTCGGCGGGGGCGTCGCCGTGGTGCTGTTCACCGTCGGGTACGGGCTGTGCGCCACCGCGTTCGTACCGCGCCCGCTGCTCAACATCGCCTCCGGCGCGCTCCTCGGTTCGTACCTCGGGCTGGTCGCCGCGCTGGCCGGGACGGTGCTGAGCGCGGCCCTGTCCTTCGGGCTCGGGCGCATGCTGGGCCAGGACGCGCTCCGTCCGCTGCTGCGGGGCCGCTGGCTGAGGGCGATAGACCGTCAGCTCAGCACCCACAGCTTCCGGTCGATGCTGATCATCCGGCTCTTCCCCGGTGTGCCGTTCGCGCCGATCAATTACGGCGCGGCCGTCTCCCGGATGCGGTGGATGCCGTTCCTGCTGGCGACCCTGATCGGTTCGGTCCCCAACAACGCGGCGTATGTGGTCGCGGGCAGCCGCGCCGCCTCGCCGACCTCGCCGGTGTTCCTGATCGCGATGGGGTTCATCGTGATCAGCGGGCTGGTCGCGGCGGTGGTCGCCTGGCGCAAGCGCCACCACCTCCGCCGCTGACCACGCGCTCCGCCATCAGATCCCGGTGGCCAGTCCGAGGTCGCCGCCCGGTGGCGGGGCGAAGAACCGCGCCACATCCGCCTCCGTGACCTGCGCCAGCTCCTTCGGGGACCACCGCGGCCTGCGGTCCTTGTCGATGACCTGCGCCCTGATCCCCTCCACCAGATCCGGCGTGGCCAGCGCGGCGCACGAGGCCCGGTACTCCTGGTCGAGCGCCTCCTCCAGCGTCGGCAGCAGACGGACCCGGCGCAGCGCTTCGAGGGTTGCCTTGAGCACGGTGGGCGACCGGGTCAGGATCGTCTCGGCGGCCTCCTTCGCCGCGGGCAGACCGGTGGCGAGCAGCCGCTCGACGATCTCCTCGACCGTGCCGGCCGTGTAGCAGGGGTCGATCCACTCACGGTCCGCGGCGAGTTGGCCCTCGGGCGCGGCCGTCCCGTATCCCCGTACCGTCGCGGTCACGTGCGCCGCCTCGTGTACGTCAGGGGCGGCGAGCGCGTTCCGTACGGCGTCCAGCCGCTCCGAGGGTACGAAGTGATCCGCGAGGCCGCAGAGCAGCGCGTCGGCCGCGCCCACCGCCCGGCCGGTGAGGGCGAGATGGGTGCCCAGCTCGCCCGGTGCGCGCGAGAGGAGATGCGTGCCGCCGACATCGGGGACGAGGCCGATGCCGGTCTCGGGCATGGCGACCGCCGACCGTTCGGTGACGATCCGGACGGTGCCGTGCGCCGACACACCGACACCGCCACCCATCACGATGCCGTCCATCAGCGCCACATAGGGCTTGGGGAAGCGGGCGATCCGGGCGTTGAGCCGGTACTCGTCGCGCCAGAAGGCGGGTGAGGCGCCGCCGCCGGTGCGCGCGTCCTGATGGATCGCGCGGATGTCGCCGCCGGCGCACAGCCCGCGCTCGCCGGCGCCCGAGATGATCACAGCCGTCACGCTCTCGTCGTTCTCCCACCGGGCGAGCGCCTCGGTGATCCGCAGCACCATGGGGTGGGTGAGGGCGTTGAGCGCGCGGGGCCGGTTGAGCGTGATGCGGGCGGTGCGGCCCGCCCGGTCGAGCAGTACCGGTTCGTCTTCGTGGACCATGGCGCCAGTATTCAGGACCCATGTTTCGAGCAGGTCGAGTTCCGGACCTATGCTGGACGCGCAGTCGGTTCGCCCTGCCCGCCAGGCAGGCGCGTCGTAAGAGGGAACCCGGTGGGAATCCGGGACTGCCCCGCAGCGGTGAGTGGGAACGACCGCCGTCATACGCACTGGACGCACCGCGTCCGGGAAGCGACGGCCAGTAGGTGCCTTGTCCGCGTACGCACAGCGCGTACGGACACGAGGCGCGCCCGCGAGTCCGAAGACCTGCCACTGCCCGTGTGCGAGGACCGCGCACGGAGATCTCGGTGACCTCGTGGGCGGGTCGGCGGATACGGGCGGGCGCGCGCCACATGGCCGCGTTGCACATGGTTGTACGGCACATGGTTGTGCCGCACATAACCGTGCGGCACATGGTGTGTGGTACCCGCCCCGGCTTCCGTTCCTTCGCCGCACACGAGTTCCGCCGGGATCGATCCCGTACGACTCGCGAAGGAGAGTCCCGTGACACCCACGTCCGCAGCCGCGGCACCCCGGTCGGAACAGCAAGGCCGGCGGCCCATGCCCGGGTCCACCGTCCATGGCTACCCCCGCCAGGGCGCCGACCGGGAACTGAAGAAGGCGATCGAGGGGTACTGGAAGGGCCGGGTCACCGCGGACGCGCTGCGGGAGACCGCCACCGGGCTGCGCCGCGACACCTGGCGCGAGCTGGCCGACGCCGGACTCGACGAAGTACCCACCGGCCACTTCTCGTACTACGACCATGTGCTCGACACCAGCGTCATGGTCGGCGCGGTCCCGGCCAGGCACCGGGCGGCCGTGGAGGCCGACGCGCTCGACGGCTACTTCGCCATGGCGCGCGGTGCCCAGGACGCCGCGCCGCTGGAGATGACCAAGTGGTTCGACACCAACTACCACTACCTCGTCCCCGAGTTGGGACCGGACACGGTCTTCACCGCCCACTCCGCGAAGCAGACCGGCGAACTGCGCGAGGCCCTCGCGCTCGGTCACACCGGCGCCCGGCCGGTGCTGCTCGGGCCGGTCACCTATCTGCTGCTCGCCAGGCCCGCGCCCGGGGTGGCCGCCGGATTCGAGCCGCTCACCCTGCTCGACCGGCTGCTGCCGGTGTACGCGGAGGTGCTGGCCGATCTGCGCGCGGCCGGCGCCGAGTGGGCGCAGCTCGACGAGCCCGCCCTGGTCCAGGACCGTACGCCCGCCGAACTGAACGCGGCCGCCCGCGCCTACCGTCATCTCGGCGCGCTCACCGACCGGCCCCGGCTGCTGGTCGCCTCGTACTTCGACCGGCTCGGCGAGGCCCTGCCCGTGCTGGCGAAGGCACCGGTCGAGGGGCTCGCGCTGGACTTCACGGGCCCCGCTGCCGCCAATCTCGCCGATCTCGCTGCGGTCGGCGGACTGCCGGGCAAGCGGCTGGTCGCCGGGGTGGTGGACGGGCGCAATGTGTGGATCAACGATCTCGCGGCCTCGCTGACCACTCTCGCGACCCTGCTCGGTCTCGCCGAACGGGTCGATGTGTCGACATCCTGCTCACTGCTGCATGTCCCGCTGGACACCGCCGCCGAGAAGGATCTCGATCCGCTGCTCGTCCGCTGGCTGGCCTTCGCCCGCCAGAAGACCGACGAGGTCGTCACCCTTGCCCGCGGTCTCGCCCGGGGCACGGACACCGTCGCCGCCCGGCTCGCCGCGAACCGCGCCGATCTGGCGTCCCGGGCCTCCTCGGGCGTCACCCACGATCCCGTCGTACGGGCCCGCTGTGCGGCTGTGACGGGCGCGGACGCCCGCCGGGCGCAGCCGTACGCCGAGCGCGCCGCCGCGCAGCGTGAGCGGCTCGCTCTGCCACCACTGCCGACGACGACCGTCGGATCGTTCCCGCAGACCGCCGAGTTGCGCACGGCACGCGCCGAACTGCGGGCGGGGCAGCGGGACACGGCCGGTTACGACGAGCGCGTCCGGGCCGAGATCCGCGAGGTGATCGCCTTCCAGGAGGAGGCGGGCATCGACGTCCTGGTGCACGGCGAGCCCGAACGCGACGACATGGTGCGGTACTTCGCCGAACGCCTCACCGGATTCCTGGTCACCCGGCACGGCTGGGTCCAGTCGTACGGCACACGCCATGTCCGGCCGCCGGTGCTCGCCGGGGATGTCTCCCGGCCCGCCCCGATGACCGTCGGCACCATCTCGTACGCGCAGTCGCTGACCAGCCGGCCCGTCAAGGGCATGCTGACCGGGCCCGTCACCATGCTGGCCTGGTCGTTCGTCCGCGACGACCAGCCGCGCGGCGCGACCGCCCGGCAGGTGGCGCTCGCGCTGCGGGACGAGGTCGCGGATCTGGAGGCGGCGGGTACGGCCGTGATCCAGGTCGACGAACCGGCGCTCCGCGAGACCCTGCCCCTGCGCGCGGCGGACCGGCTGGCGTATCTGGACTGGGCGACCGAGGCGTTCCGGCTGGCGACCTCCGGGGTCGGCGCGGGCACCCAGATCCATACGCACATGTGCTACGCGGAGTTCGGCGACATCCTGCCGGCCATCGAGGATCTGGACGCCGATGTGATCAGCCTGGAGGCGGCCCGCTCACATATGCGGGTCGCCGGCGAACTGGCGGCGGCGGGCTATCCGCGCCAGGCGGGACCAGGGGTGTACGACATCCACTCACCACGGGTGCCCTCGGCCGAGGAGATGACCGCCTTGCTGGCCAGGGGACTGGAGGCGATCCCGCCGGAGCGGCTGTGGGTGAACCCCGACTGCGGGCTGAAGACCCGGAGCTGGGCGGAGGTCCGTACGTCCCTGGAGAACCTGGTCGCCGCGGCCCGCCGCACCCGGGGGCCGGTCTCCTAACGGGCCGTCTCCCCGGTCCGCCCGGCCGCCCCGGGTCCTCAGGCCGGTCTCACCTCGTCCGGCGAAACAGGATCCGGGGCGGTCCGCGCGACGGCCGCCCCGGTCTTCTCCGGCTTCCCCGATGCACGGCGGGTCAGGCGTCGTACATCGGGGACGGTCAGCACCGCCGCCGTCAGCAGGACGATCAGCGCCGAGCAGCCCCACAGCGCCGTACCCCGCCCGAAGGCGCTCTCCGCCGGGCCCGCGAGCGCCGTGGCCAGCGGAATCATGCCCACCGAGCCCAGCCAGTCGTAGGCCGAGACACGGGACAGCTTCTCCTCCGGGATCTCCTGGTGCAGCGAGGTCATCCACGAGACGCCGAAGACCTCGATGGAGACGCCCGTCAGGAACATCACCACCGCCAGCCCCACTGCGGGCAGCGGTATTGCCAGCCCGGCCGAGGGAAGGGCCAGCGGGAAGACACAGAGGGTGCCCGCGAGCAGCATCCGGCGCGGACGCCACCGCATCATCACCAGCGCGCCGCCGACCGTACCCGCGCCGAAGGCGGCCAGCGCCAGGCCCCAGGGGCCGGGGCCGCCGAGTTCGTCCCGGGCGACCAGCGGCCCGTACACCGCCTCGGCCGCCGAGACCATCGCGTTGACCACCGCGAACTGGACGACGATGCTCCACAGCCAGGGCCGGCCGGTGACCTCCCGCCAGCCGTCCCGCAGATCGGCGAGCATCCCCTCGCCCGGCCCGCGCGGCGGGACATGGCTCACGTCGAGGAAGGCGCGCAGCGACCCCGCGACCAGGAAGGCGGCAGCGTCGATGGCGAGAACCCAGCCCGGCCCGAACAGTGCGATCAGCGCGCCGCCCAGGGCCGCACCGCCGATCCCGGCGCCCTGCATCGCCATCCGGTAGAGGGCGAAGGCGCGGCCGGCCTGTGCGCCGCTGACGCTGGACATCAGCATGCCCTCGGACGCCGGGCTGAAGAAGGCGTGGGCGGTGCCGCCCAGCGCCGTGAGCGCCATCATCTGCCACAGCTCCGGCTCGCCCGTGAGGACGAGGACCGCGAAGGCCGCCTGCGAAAGGCAGTTGACGGCGTTGGCGGCGACCATCACCCGGTGCCGGGGGAGCCGGTCGGCGAGCGCGCCGCCGATCAGCAGGAAGAGGACGAGCGGGACCGTACGGGCCGCGGCCACCAGCCCCACGTCGCCCGCGTCGCCGCCCGACTCCAGCACCGCGAACGCCGCGGCGATCATCGCACCCTGGCTGCCCAGATTGGTGACGATCGCCGCGGCGGTCAGCAGTGTGTAATTGCGGCCGGCCCACTCGGGACGGCGGGCGAGGCGGGGGCGACGAGGGCGATACGGGCTTGCGCCGACGGGAGAGTTCACTCCGGGACTATCGCCGCCCCGGCGCCCGGATGCCAATGGGTTACGAGCCCGGATCCCGGCCGGCCACGGGCCCGGGACGCCGATAGGTCACGGGCCTGGGACGCCGTTCGATTACGACGAGGAGTCCGCCAGCCGTACGGTGCTCATGATCTGCTTGATCGTCGCGTCCGGCACCTCGTCCGGCACGTCCTTGTTGGCGTACAGCACCCAGGTCGCGAAGTCGCCCTTGGCGTTGGTGAAGGTGAAGGCGATCGACTTGCCGTCGGTGTCGCACTTGTTGGGCTTGGACACCCCCGTGGTGGCGGCCGTCGCGTAGTGCCCCTTGAGCCCGGACTTGGTGGTGTACGGCTGGGCCTCGGTGACCTTGACCTTCTGCTTGACCTCGGCATCCGGCTCCTGCTGGGCGTACGCGGCCCAGGCCCAGCTTCCTGCCTCGTTCTTCGCGGCCGACGCGGTGTCCTTGGCGCCCTTGCCGCCCTTGGTGCCGGTGCCCGCGAGACTGCTGTCCTCCATCCTGCCGTCCTTGTTGGTGTCCTGCGAGCACCACTTGGACTTGTAGAAGGCGGGCGCGGAGAAGGAGAGGACGGGCGTGCCGTCGTTCTTCTTGTGGTCCTCGAAGCCGGATATGACTCCGGTCCCCTCGACCTCCCAGTCCGCCGGGACATCGAACTGTGTCCCGTGCTTGGGGTTGGTCACGACCTTCCAGCCCTCGATCAGCGGCTTGCTGTCGTCACCGGCCCTGGGGTTGCCGGTGGGCGCGTCCGCGCTCGGCTCGGCGGGCTCGGAGGCGGACGCCGAGGGCTTGTCGTCGGCGGCCTTGTCGGCCGTACCGTCGTCCTTGTTCATCACGAAGAACGCGGTACCTGCGGCGGCGACCACCACGACCGCGGCGGCGGCGACCGCGACGACGGTCGTCTTCTTCTTGTCCGGCGAGGGCCCGGGCGGTCCGGGAGGGCCGGGCTGGTGCCGGCCGTACTGGCCCGGTACGGCGTACTGCGGCGTGGTCGGCTGCTGGTACGGGTTGGGCTGCTGGTAACCCTGCTGCGGATACCCCGGATCCTGGTACCCGGGCTGTGCGTAGCCGGGCTGCTGGGGCTGAGGGGGCGGGGGCTGCTGATATCCCGGCTGCTGATAGGGATTCGGCTGCTGGTACCCCGGCTGCTGGTACGGATTCGGCTGCTGGTCCTGCGGGTTCTGCTCGCCCCCGGGCGGCTGCTGTCCTGGCCACATGGCGAGTAACGATAGAGGGTCGGCCCACCGCCGCCACGTCCGGTCCGTCAAGGGGATGGTCAGGCCCGCTACCCGTGAGTAACATCCGGTTGTATGAGCGCTGATCGGAAGTCCGCGGGCGAACTGCTCGCCGCCACGGTCCCCATGGTCAAGACCCTGGGGCTGGAATTCCTGGAGACCACCCCGGAGCGTGCCGTCGTCCGGCTGCCGGACCGGCCCGATTACCACAACCATGTCGGCGGGCCGCACGCCGGAGCGATGTTCACGCTCGCCGAGTCCGCCAGTGGCGCGATCGTGATCGCCGCCTTCGGCGACCAGCTCCACCGGGCCGTTCCGCTCGCTGTCAAGGCGGAAATCGGCTACAAGAAACTCGCCATGGGCACGGTCACCGCCACCGCCGCGCTGGGCCGCCCGGTGGCAGATGTGATCGCCGAACTCGACGCCGGGGAGCGCCCCGAATTCCCGGTGACCATCGCGCTTACCCGGGAGGACGGCGCGGTGACAGGTGAGATGACAGTCGTATGGACCCTCCGCCCGCACTCCTGACCGGCCCCCGCCACCCGGTAGGCTGCCCGCCGTGCGCCCGCGCGCGCCGGGCAGCCGCCCGTCGATGGTCAGGTTGTACGGAGGGAACCGGCGTTGCACGTCCAGGAGTGGCTAGAGACCATCCCCCCGGTGAGCATCTATCTCCTGGTCGGGATAGTGATCGGGCTGGAGAGCCTCGGGATCCCGCTGCCCGGTGAGATCATCCTCGTCAGCTCGGCGCTGCTCGCCTCACAGCACGGCGACATCGATCCGTACATCCTCGGTGCCTGCGCCACGGCCGGCGCGATCATCGGGGACTCGATCGGCTATGCCATCGGCCGCAGGGGCGGCAGACCACTGCTGGCCTGGCTCGCGGTGAAGTTCCCCAAGCACTGCGGTGAACCCCAGGTCGCCCTGGCGGAGCGGTCGTTCGAGAAGTGGGGGATGTGGGCGGTCTTCTTCGGGCGCTTCATCGCCCTGCTCCGTATCTTCGCGGGCCCGCTCGCGGGCGTGCTGCGGATGCCGTACTGGAAGTTCCTGATCGCCAATGTGCTGGGCGGGATCCTCTGGGCGGGCGGCACGACCGCCGTCATCTACTCGGTGGGCGTCGTCGCCGAGGCATGGCTCAAGCGGTTCTCCTGGCTCGGTCTGCTGCTCGCGGTGGTGATCGGGATCGTCTCGATGCTGGTCGTGCGGAACCGTGCCAAGAAGGCCGCCGAGCACCCGGCCGCACAGCCGGTCACAGAGTCCGCCGGACAGCCCGCGCCGGCCGGACCGGCACGGACAGTCACCAAGCCGGCGGACGAGCCCGGCAGCGTGCCGGCCGCCGACTGACCGGAAACCGCCCCGGCGGCCGCCTCACGGGCCCCACCCGTCCCGTACGCCTCGGACGCCACCCCCTGTACGGTCCGGCCCGCTTTCCGTGCGGCCCGGTCGCCTCCCGTGCGGTTCAGCTCCCGTGGGCCTCGCGGTGGGCCCCCGCCGTCTCGATATACCGTGCCGCGGTCCCCCTGATCCCCGCGCGCTCCTCCTCGGTCAGCTCGCGCTTGACCCTGGCCGGCACCCCCGCGACCAGCGAACCGGGCGGTACGCGCATGCCCTGCGGTACGAGGGACTGTGCCGCGACCAGCGAGCCAGCCCCGATCAGCGCGCCGTTGAGTACTGTGGCGCCCATCCCGATCAGCACCTCGTCCTCGACCGTGCACCCGTGCAGCACGGCGTTGTGACCGACCGACACCCGCTCACCGACCGTGAGCGGGAATCCGGGGTCGGCGTGCAGGGTGCAGTTGTCCTGGATGTTGCTCCCGGCGCCCACCGAGACCGGCGCGCGGTCCGCCCGGAGCACGGTGTGGTACCAGACGCTCGCCTCCGCGCCCAGCGTCACCTCGCCCACCACGACGGCGGTCGGCGCCGTGAACGCCGAGGGATCGACGGCGGGTTCCCTGCCGCCCACGCCCATGATCAGTGCCTGCCGTGTCATGCCGTCTCCTCGGTGCCGTCCCGGTCGCCCACGGGCCGCTTCGCGCGTACGGGCCGGACGCGGGCCCGTACGCCGGACGCGGGCCCGCGTACAGGCACCGTAGGCGACCGGCGGCAGACAGCGCGCGGCAGGTCGGCCAGGAGTCGGCTATTTGTGATGACGGATGATCAATAACCTTGGGGGCAGTGCCCGTTACCGATCGGGCCGGGATCGAACAAGGAGCTTCATGGCCACCGCACAGCAGGTTCCCGACATCCTTTCCCCCGAGTTCGCCGAGAATCCGTATCCGGCCTATCGCGTGATGCGGGAGAGCGCCCCGCTCATCTGGCATGAAGCCACGCAGAGTTACATCATCTCGCGGTACGAGGATGTCGAGCGTGCCTTCAAGGACAAGGAGTCGGTGTTCACCACCGACAACTACGACTGGCAGATCGAGCCCGTACACGGCAAAACGATCCTTCAGCTCAGCGGGCGGGAACACTCGGTGCGCAGGGCACTGGTCGCGCCCGCCTTCCGCGGCAGCGATCTGCAGAACAAGTTCCAGCCGGTCATCGAGCGCAACTCCCGTGAACTGATCGACGCCTTCCGGCACACCGGCTCCGTCGATCTCGTGGAGTCCTACGCGACCCGCTTCCCCGTCAATGTCATCGCCGACATGCTGGGCCTCGACAAGGCCGACCACGCCCGCTTCCACGGCTGGTACACCGCGGTCATCGCCTTCCTCGGCAACCTGTCCGGCGACGCCGAGGTCGCCGCGGCGGGCGAGCGCACCCGGATCGAGTTCGCCGAGTACATGTTCCCGATCATCCGGGAGCGCCGCGAGAACCTGGGGGACGATCTGCTCTCCACGCTCTGTGCCGCCGAGGTGGACGGCGTACGGATGAGCGACGAGGACATCAAGGCCTTCTGCAGTCTGCTGCTCGCGGCGGGCGGCGAGACCACCGACAAGGCGATCGCCAGCATCTTCACGAATCTGCTGCTTCACCCCGACCAGCTCGCAGCCGTACGGGAAGATCGCACCCTGATCGACCGGGCCTTCGCGGAGACCCTCCGCTACACCCCGCCGGTTCACATGATCATGCGCCAGACCGCTCAGGACGTCGAGCTGAGCGGCGGCACGATACCCTCCGGCGCCACGGTGACCTGTCTGATCGGTTCCGCCAACCGGGACGGCTCCCGCTTCCGGGACCCCGACACCTTCGACATCTTCCGTGACGACCTGACCACCACGACCGCCTTCTCCGCCGCCGCCGACCATCTCGCCTTCGCGCTCGGACGGCACTTCTGCGTCGGCGCGCTGCTGGCCAAGGCGGAAGTCGAGACCGGCGTCAACCAGCTTCTGGACGCGATGCCGGACCTCCGGCTCGCCGACGGCTTCGACCCGGTCGAGCAGGGTGTGTTCACCCGCGGACCGCAGACGCTGCCGGTGCGGTTCACCCCGGTCACGGCCTGACGGTTTCCAGGCCCGACCGGCGCCCGCCGGGCCCGGGGAACGACAACCCCGGGCCCGGCGGGCCGGTTGCGGGGGCAGGCCGTACGGTACGTACGACCGGCCGCACCGCGGTCCGCGGTGGCGTTACTGCACGACCGGGGTGAAGCTCACCGGCAGCGCGGTCAGCCCGCGCATCCAGATGGACGGCCGCCAGGTCAGCTCCTCCGGCTCCACGGCCAGCACCACATCGGGCAGCCGCTCCAGCAGCGTCTCGATCGCGGTACGGGCGATCACATCGGCCAGCAGCGGTGCCGGATACGGGCAGCGGTGCTCGCCGTTGCTGAACGAGAGATGCGCGGAGTTCTCGGCGCCGACATGCCCCTCGGGCCAGATCTGCGGATCGGTGTTGGCCGCCGCGAGCCCCAGCACCAGACAGTCGCCCGCCTTGATGTGCCGGCCGCCGAGCTGGGTGTCCCGTACCGCCCAGCGGCCCACGAAGTTCTGCGTCGGGGTGTCCAGCCACAGCACCTCGTTGAGCGCCTGCCCGACGCTGAGGCGCCCGCCGGACACATTGAGCGCGAACCGGTCGTCGGTGAGCAGCAGACGCAGGGTGTTGCAGATCCAGTTGGCCGTCGGCTGCTGGGCCGCGGCGATGACCGTGATCAGGTCGACGACCATCTCCTCGTCCGTCAGCCCGGCCGGATGGGCCAGCATCCTGGAGGTGATGTCGGGACCGGGGGAGTCCCGCTTGTCCTTGACCAGTCGCTGCATCCGCTCCATCACCCGCACATAGGCGGCGACCGGATCGTCCCCCTCATTGGCGTCCAGCGAGATCCGCAGATCGCGCACCAGATCGTCGGTGTCCACACTGTCCGCGGGCATACCGCAGAGCCGGACCACCGCCCGCATCGGTAGGGCGTGCACATACGCGGACATCAGCTCGGCCTGCCCGCTGCCCGCGAAGGCGTTGATGAGACCCTCGGCGATCTCCCGGCAGAGATGGGCGAGTTCGAACTGGTCGATGCCCTCCAGCGCGTCCGTGATCACCCCGGCCCGCCGCTGGTGCTCGGGGCCCTCGGCGAACATCACCGACGGCTGGTAGCCGACGAACGGCATCAGCGGCCAGTCGGCGGGGATCGATGCCCACTGGTTCCAGCGCCGGGAGTCACGGGCGAACAGCTCGTCGTGGCTCGTGACGTACGAGACCTCGGAGTAGCCCAGCACCAGCCACGCGGGAATGCCTCCGTCGAGAGTGACGGGGGCGATCGCGCCGTGCTCTCTGCGCAGGGTGCGGTAGAGCTGGGACGGGGACTGCTGGTACTCCAGGCCGCTGAGCGGCACCGCGCCCGTGTGCGCGGGGCATTCGGGCGGCGGCGCCTGGTCGGGTGCGGAGCCCGTGGCGTCGGTCATGGTGTCATCTCCCGGGCCATGGCCAGTTCGTAGAGGTGGTCCACAAGGGTGATCAGTACGTGCTTGCCGGACGAACGCACCCGGGCGTCGCAGTCGACCAGCGGGACATGGTCCGGCAGTGAGAGCGCCTGGCGGATCTCCTCCAGGGAGAACGACGAGGCGTCGCCGTCGAACCGGTTAACCGCGACCACGAACGGGGTTCTGTGGTGTTCGAGCCGGTCGATGGCGTACCAGGACTCGCTCATCCGCCGGGTGTCGACCAGCACGACCGCGCCCAGCGTGCCGGAGAACAGCCGGTCCCAGAGGAACCAGAACCGTTCCTGCCCGGGCGCGCCGAACAGATACAGCACCATCAGCTCGTTGAGGGTGATCCGGCCGAAGTCGAACGCCACGGTGGTGGTGGTCTTGGCGGGCAGCCCGGCCGTCTCGTCGACACCGATCCCGGCCTGGGTCATCACCTCTTCGGTGTTGAGCGGCCGGATCTCGCTGACCGAGCGGACGAGGGTGGTCTTTCCGACCCCGAACCCGCCCACGATGACGATCTTCAGCCCGGTCTCGGCGGCGTCGGCCAGCGGTGTACGGGCCGGGAGTTCAGAGGTTGCGGAGTCCAAGGAGCACCTCCTTCAAGAGGGCGGAGTCGGGAAGTTCGGCGGAGCGCGCGGCGCGCGGGTGCCGAGCGGTGATCCGGCCCGTCGCGAGGAGATCGCCGAGGAGGATACGTACCACCGTCACCGGCAGCTTCAGCTCGGCGGAGATCTCGACGACCGCGGTGGGATGGCGGCACAGGCCGAGGATCTTGACATGCTCCGACTGCATCCCCTGCGTCGGCTCGCACTCGCTGACGATCAGGGTGACCAGGTCGAACGAGTCGTCGTCGGCACGGCTGCGGCCACCGGTGACGGTGTAGAGCCGGTCGGGATCCCCGGTGTCGACGGGCCGACGGATCATGACGGCGAACTCTCCTGGAGCGGTGTGCGCGGCTCGGCCCGCAGATGCTCACCGATCTGCTCGACCAGCTCGGACATCTGGTGGCCCACCACCCCGGGGTCGGCGCCGTCCTCGGCCACCACCGCGAGATGGGCGCCGTCGCCGGCCTCGACGATGAAGAGCAGCCCGCCGTGGAACTCGGTCATCGAGTGCCGTACGCCCCCGGTGCCATTGCCGAACTCCACCGAGGCGCCCTGCGCGAGCGCCTGGATGCCGGAGCAGATGGCGGCGAGCTGATCGGCCTGGTCGAGGGTGAGATGGCGGCTCCAGCAGAGCTTCAGCCCGTCGCGGGAGAGCACCAGGGCGTGCCGGGTGCCGGGGGTGCGCTCCAGGAGGTTTTCGAGAAGCCAGGTCAGGCTGTTGTCAGTGGTGGTCTGCATGGTGTGCGTGGGGCGGGTTGTTCCCGGTGAGCCGGTCACCAGCCCGTGTCTCCTGTCTCGGGTTCGGGGGGTGGGATGGGCGCCGATTCCCCGGGCGCCGTACGGGGAGAGCGCGGGGCCCTAGTCCGCCGGAAGCCCGGCTGTGCCACCGGTGCCGGAGGTGTGGCCGGAAGTGCTGCCGGTGCCGGGTGTCGGGTCGATGGTGGTGCCTGCCGCGTTGTCGGGCGGGGTGGTGGCGGCGCGGCGGGCGCGGTGGAAGGCGCCGAACTGGGAGCCCGCGTCACGGCCGGGACGTTTCTCCTCGCGCCCGGACTCGGACCCTGGCTCCGGCTCCGCCTGTGCCCTGCCGCGGTCCGCGGCGGCCATGGTGCGGCCGGGCGGGCGCACCGGAAGACCGTTGGGCGTCGCCACGTCGGGACCGTCCCCGGCCGGTGACGGCGCGGCCGTTCCCCGGCCGTCCGGCGCGGACAACGACGGGGAGGGCGGCAGGGACGTGACCGGCGGCACGGTGGCCGTGGCCACCGCCGGCCCCGGCGCCGTACGGAGCAGCGACTGCTCGGCGGCCAGGATCCGCTGCTGAGCGATGAGCTGCGGCGGGAACAGCACCACGACCCCCGTGCCCCCGCGCGACGAGGGCCGGTAGTTGACGCTGATGTGGTACTTGGCGGCCAGCCGGCCGACCACGGCCAGTCCGAGCCGGGTGCCCTGGAGCATCGCCAGGTCGGTGACCCGCCCCGACACGGACTCCTCGGCGCGCCGCATGGCCGCGTCGGCCATCTTCAGTCCGCTGTCCTCGATGGTGACCACCAGGCCCGCCGTGCGCTCCTCGACATAGACATGCACTTCGTCGATGGGCGGGGAGAAGTTCGCCGCGTTGTCCATGAGTTCGGCGAGGAGGTGCATCACCGGCTCGGCGGCGAATCCGGCGATCGCCGCGGTGCTGGAGCAGTGCAGCCGTACCCGCTGGTACGCGGCGATACGGCCCACCGCGCCGCGCAGGATGCTCTCCATGCCGATCGGCTTGTTCCAGGCGCGGCTCGCGCGGCCGCCCATCAGCAGGGCCAGCCGGTCGGTGAGCAGTCCGAGCTGCGAGGTGTTGTGGTCGAGCTTGAGGAGATCGCCGAAGACCTCCTCGCCGTGCCGGTCCTGCATCTCCCGCAGGTCGGCCAGCATGCTCACGGCCTTCGCCTGCACCCGGCTCAGGGCCTTGGCGCTGGCCGCCTGCGCCGCCGCCGCGCGCCGCTCGCTGGTGGCGAAGTTCCGTACCACCGAGTCGGCCAGGACCCGCAGCCGGGGATCGGCAGGCGGATCGATACTGCCGAGCACCGTGTCGGCGGAGCCGCCGCCGCGCAGCCCGTCGAGCGCGGTGGGCAGCGTCTTGGTGGTGAGCAGATCCAACTCGTCGGTCATCCTGCCGAGTTGGGTCATGGCGCTCTCGCTGTCGGCGGTGGCCCGGGCGGCGCGCTCCTCGGAGCCCGCCAGCTCCGCGGTGAACAGCTCGAGGAGACGGCGGAGCTGCGGATCGGACGGCGTCGGCGTGGCCGCGAGCGTCTCGTCGGCTCCCGCGCCGTCCCGGACTCTCTTGACCACCGCGGGCAGCGTGACATTCAGCAGATGCGCGCATTCGGCGCCGGACTGGGCGAGCCGGGTCTGCGCCGTCCTGTTCTCGCTCTCCGCCGTGGTGGTGCCGCGCCGGACCCGGCGTACCAGCAGCGCGGCGGAGACGACGGCGACCGACACACACACCCAGGCGGTCGCGACGGTGGCGGCCACCCATGTACGGGCGGAGGCCGGGGCCGCCGCGGCGACCGCGCCGGCGACCGCGCCGGACAGCACCACCACCGTCAGGGGTACGGCGAGCGACGACCGTGTCGTGCGTATGCGGCGCGGGCTGGGGGCGACAGGCACTGACATTCCGCGGTCCCTCGGTACTTGAGTGCGGGGGGAACAGACCGGCCGACCAGCGCGGTTCGGCCGCACGGGCGGGATCGGACACCGATGGGGACGGTGATCTTCCGCACCACATGTGGCGCTCATGCTAACCACGCGGAGTGGCACGGGAGGACACGGAAAGGCCGGAGCCCACACAACGGGGGAGTTAGTCCCGAAGTCACCCACCAGCCAGTGTCGGTATGGTAAATGGGGATGACAGCTGTCGGCTCTTCTGCCCAGGTCCGACATGCCCGTACGGACGCCCACACCACCTCTCGGGCCGCCGGGGAGGCGGCCGGGGGCGCGCGTTCGGACCTCAACCGTCGCTGTGGTCAACTGATTTCAGCCATCCGAATCCCTCATACGGGTGCTTCTGGCGCCTCCAGCGGTGGATCTCGGGGGAGGTCGTGGGGCGAACGTCACAGCGGGTACGCCCGGTCCGGTCCGTCGCCGCCCACTACCGTGAGGCGCGTGCCGAAGAACAGAAACACGTTCTCATCACTGGGCACCTGGCGGCGGCGCCTGCTCACGCGGGCCGTCCAGGGCGGGTGGCGATGGCTCCAGGAGACGGGCGCGGTGAGTGCCGAGCGTCCCGGGCGGCTGCGCTTCCGCCGGATCGGCACCGGTACCCGGCTCGCCTTCCCGCAGGGCACGGTCTTCGGCGAGCCGTGGATCGAGCTGGGTGACCACTGCGTCATAGGCGAACATGTCACGCTGACCGCGGGGATGATGCCCGGAATCGACCTCGGGCCGGAGACGGTGCTGACGCTGGGCAACGGGGTGGTGCTGGGCCGGGGCAGCCATGTGATCGCCGACACGACGGTGTCCATCGGCGCCGACACGTACTGCGGGCCGTATGTCTACATCACCTCGACCAACCACAGTTACGACGATCCGGCCGTGCCCGTCGGCAAACAGTGGCCGCGTATGGAACCGGTGGAGATCGGGCCCGGCTGCTGGCTGGGTACCGGTGCGGTGATCCTGCCCGGAGCGCGGCTCGGCCGGAACGTGGTGGTCGCGGCGGGCGCGGTCGTACGGGGAGAGGTCGCCGACCACGCGGTGGTGGCCGGCGCGCCGGCCCGGGTCGTACGGTGCTGGGACGCCGAGCGGGGCTGGCAGCCGCCACTGCGTACGCCCGCTCCGGTGCCGATACCGGAGGGGATCACGCCCCAGCAGCTCCTGGCGCTGGCCGAGCTGGAACGGCCGTCCTGACGTGCCGCGCCCGTCATGGAGCCCGTGCGGCCATGACGGGCCCCGCAGTACAGTGCGATGAACGGCGGGGTGCACCACACCATAGTGCAACCCGCTGAATCATCTCATTGAATATATTGGACGGAATGTGTCTGACCTCGATCAGCTCACGCAGTCGCTGGCCCGCAATCTGAAACGCTGGCGAGGCGAACGGGGCTTCACCCTGGACGCCTTGGCCGCCCGCGCGGGGGTCAGCCGTGGGATGATCATCCAGATCGAGCAGGCGCGTACGAATCCGAGCGTCGGCACCACCGTCAAGCTCGCCGACGCGCTCGGCGTCTCCATCACGACCCTTCTCGACTACGAGCAGGGTCCCCAGGTCCGGATCGTGCCGGAGAGCCAGGCCGTACGGATGTGGTCCACCCCGGCGGGCAGCAGCACTACCCTGCTGGTGGGCACAGAGGCCCGGGGGCCGCTGGAGATGTGGTCCTGGGTGCTGATGCCGGGGGACGCCAGCTCGTCCGACCCGCATCCGCCGGGCACGACCGAACTGCTGCATGTCACCGCAGGCGAGCTGACCCTGGTCGTGGACGGCGAGCCGCACACCGTGCCCACGGGCGCCGCGGCGGCCTTCGAGGCGAGCGTGCCCCACACCTACCGCAACGACGCCACGACGACCTGCGAACTGGTGATGACCGTCTCGATCCCGCCCGTACGCTGACCCGGCGCTTCGCCGGGTCAGGGGACCGTGGCACATCCGGTCGGCCGCCCCGGAACGGCTGTTAGCGTGAGAGGCATGCGCGCTCCTCTCGGACATTTCGACAACGCCGTGGCCGCCCCCGACTGCCTCGACCTGCTGACCCCGCCCGTCGCCGAAGCCGTACGCGCATGGCGGGGCCATGTGCCCGCCGATCAGTTGATCTATGTGGACACCGACCCGGAGATCGCGGACACGGCGGTCTTCGCCGAGCACTACGGGTCCGAACTGCTCGGCCAGTCCGCCAACTGCGTGGTCGTGGCGGGCAGACGCGGCGCCGGGACCACCCTCGCGGCCTGTGTCGTCCTCTCCAGCACCCGGGTGGATGTCAATGGCACGGTCCGCCGCCAACTCGGCGCCCGGAAAGCCTCGTTCGCCCCGATGGACACCGCGGTCGGCGAGACGGGGATGGAGTACGGCGGCATCACCCCCATCGGCCTGCCCGCCGGCTGGCCGCTGCTGATCGACTCCGCGGTGGTCGACACCGACTGGATCCTGATCGGCAGCGGCCGTCGCCGAGGCAAACTCATCGTCCCGGGCAAGGCCCTGGCGGATATCGCCGGAGCCCTGGTCCTGGAAGGTCTCGGCATCTGAGGGAAGGTCCCGGCGTCCGAGGCGAGCGGTCAGGCGAGCTGCGGGATCTCTATCGCGGGGCAGCGGTCCATCACCATGTCGAGCCCGGCCGCGCGCGTACGCTCGTACGCCTGCTCGTCGATCACCCCGAGCTGGAACCAGACGGCCTTGGCGCCGATGGCCACGGCCTCGTCGGCGACCTTGCCGGCCAGATCGCTGTTGACGAAGACATCGACCACGTCGACATCGAACGGAATGGCGTCGAGCGAGGGATACCCCTGCTCGCCATGGACCGTCTCCGCCTTCGGATGGACGGGGACGACCCGCTTCCCGAACCGCTGGAGGACCTCGGCGACGCGGTACGCGGCACGCCCCTGGTTCGACGACAGGCCGACGACGGCCCAGGTGTCGCCGGACTGCGTGAGGATCCTGCGGATCGTCTCCTGATCGGCGTACATGCCGGCCTCCCATGGGTCCAAGGTCTCCTCGATCGCCCCTCTCGACCATCAACGACCGGCGGAACGCCACGATTCCCGGACCGGTTCCCGGGCCAGAATCGGGGCCGATTCCCTGGAAGGCGGTGGCCGGAAGGCGCCCTCACGGGGTGCGCGGCACGTCCCTGGCGTTCTCCCAGTGCCGGTCGAAGTACGCCTTGAAGTACGACGCGGCCTCGCTGTCCTCGATCCGCATCCCCTGCACCCGGTCACCGACCGTGAAGGCCAGGAACACCGCGGTCGTGTCCATGATCGCCATACTCATCAGATCGGCCTTGATCGGCCAGGTCACCTCCCGGACGCTGTACCGGTGCAGGTCACGGGTGTCGTTCCGATGGCGCGTGATCCAGTCCGCGTACCCCCTGGACGACCCCGAGCCCGAGCAGAACAGCCGCCTCACCGAGCCGCCGGCACGCGCCCAGTCGAGCACCACCCGGAAGTAGTCCGCGAAGGCGGCCGTGGACTCGCTGAAGGCGTCCGGGGTCTCGATCCGCATGTACCAGGTGTCCAGGTGGCGAGGGCCGCGGTGGACGAGATGGTCGGTGAGTGCCTGGTAGAAGGACGCGGCATCCGGATAGTGCTCTATACGGGAGGTGTTGACCCGGTCGAAGTCGCGCCGCAGCGACGCCACTTCGGCGCTCAGGCCGGCGAGTTCCCGGTGCGAGCGGGCCAGTGGGACGAGGGCGCGCAGAATCGCGTACACCGCGGTGAAGAGGAACGGCATCTGCCAGGCGGGGGAGAGTCCGAAGAGCGCGGCGGCCAGCGATCCGCAGACGGCGATGAGACACGCGACGGCGAGTCCCCGTTCGTCCCAGCGCTCGAAGAGGCTCCCCGGCTCCGGCGTCGTACGCGTACCGGCCATGCACACCTCACAGGATCCGTTGGATTCCAATGACGGGGCGTCATATTCTAGGCATTCCAGGCCTGTTGGGCGCAGGGTTTCACGGCGGCAGAACCGGCCGAGCGCATTCCGTCCGCGCGACCCGCCCGGGTGGCCGGAGGTGAGCTGTTCACTCTTGATTGGCCTTTGGTTCACCCCGCCCGCCGTGCGGGCGAGTAAAGCTGTTCATGACGTGGGACGAGGACAGCGGGGGAGGGTGTCCGTGACCATGGGGGGAAGACCGGCCGTCGAGGAGCCGTGGCTGGACATACGGCGGCCGTCGTCGCCCTGGTGGCGGCGGCGCGACTTCCTGGTCGTGTTCCTGCCCCTGCTGGCCGCAGTGCTGACCGGGGCGACTCTGCTGGGCGTCCAGGGGAAGATCCTGCTGCCCTTCGAGCGGATCGTCACGCTGGAGGGCAAGATGGCCTCCAAACGCGACTACTTCGAGGACCCCGAGGTCCAGCGGCTGCTGCTGAAACACCGTATCCGTGTGCACATCAGCAGCTCGGGCTCGCGCGAGGTGGCCGTCCAGGACATCTCCAAGTACGACTTCGTGTTCCCCTCCGGGCAGCCCGCCGGGGATCTGATCACCACCCAGCGCGCGGACACGAAGGTGTACCGGCCGTTCGTCAGCCCCATCGTCCTCCCCACGTACCGTGCGTACGCCGAGACGCTCGAGGACGCCGGGATCGCCACCCCGCAACGCCGCATCGGGCCGGGGCTGCCGCTCTACTACGTCCTGGACATGGAGAAGTTCCTGACGGCCATCGAACGCCGGCAGCGCTGGAACGAGCTCGGCATCCGCGACCACGGGACCAGCAACGGGAACCGGATCCTCGTCCAGAGTTCCGACGTCTGCGACTCCAACTCGGCGGGAACCTATCTGGGACTGGTCGCCTTCACCTGGCACGGCAAGGAAGACGAGGTGCCCGACACCGACCAGCAGGCGGACGCGCGGGCGCGGGCCATCAAGCCCCTGCTGGAGCAGGGCATGGCGGGCTCCGACGTGTTCCGTACGTACATCTCGCCCGAGGGCACGGGGATCGCGCCCGTGGTGGTGGCGTACGAGCACCAGTACCTCACCTATCAGGCGCAGTACCGGGCCAAGTGGGGGAAGCTGGACACCGACCGGGTGCTGCTCTATCCGTCGAAGCAGTTCGTGACCCAGCCCCAGCTCATCGCGCTCAACGAGGAGGGCGACCGGCTCGGCGAGCTGGTCACCCGTGATCCGGAGCTGCGGCAGCGGGCGATGGAGCTGGGCTTCCGGATACTCGACCCGGCCGGGGAGGTCGCGAGCGACCAGCTCAGCACGTTCCTGGAGGAGCGGCACATCCCGGTCCCCTCGATGGAGGGCGACAACACCCGCTCGTCGATGCCCAGACTCCGGTACCTGGAACGCATGATCTCGATCGTGGGGGGCTGCCCGGCCGTCGACATCCCGGACGTGCAGCCGCTTCCGGCGAAGCCGCCGAGTGCCGCTGCCGCACCCGGAGTTCCCGAATGAGCTGGAGTTCCCGAGTCCGTACGGTCCGTCGCTCCCGGACACCCCGGCGCCCGGCGAAGGGCACCCGGCGTCCGACGAAGACCCTGGTCGCTCTCTGCCTCGCCTGGCTGCTCCTCGGCACAGCCGTCACCGCCTGCTCGACGGGCGGCCCCGAGCCGGTGACACTGCGCGTACTCGCCAGCTCCGAACTGGCCGACATGGCGCCGCTCCTCGACGACCTGCGCGAGGAGACCGGCATCAAGCTGGAGATGGAGTACCGGGGCACCGTCGACGCCGGCGACGCGCTGGCCTCCGGCTCGTACCGGCACGATCTCGCCTGGCTCTCCTCCGACCGCTCCTTCCAGCTCAAGCGGAAAGCGGCCGGGGACCACGGCGAACCGCCCCTCGCCACCAGCATCATGCGCTCGCCCGTCGTCATCGGCCTGAAGCCCGCCACCGCCGAGCGGCTGCGCCGTACCACGCCCGACGGCCAGATCTCCTGGGCCGATGTCGCCGACGCCGCCGCCGACGGCAGCCTGCGGTTCGGCATGGCCGATCCGCGCCACGCCAACAGCGGACTCGCCGCCCTCGTCGGTGTGGCGACCGCCGCCGCGGACACCGGCGGCGTACTGCGCCCGCAGGACGTGTCCTGCGACCGGCTGCGTGGTTTCTTCGCCGGACACCGGCTCGCCGAGGACACCTCCGCCGGGCTCGTCGACGGATTCGTCAAGGACCGGAACAACCTGGAAGCGCTGATCACGTACGAGTCCGAGCTGCTCGCCCTCAACGCCTCGGGAAAGCTCCGCGAGCCGCTGGAGATCGTCTATCCCAAGGACGGCATGGTGCTGTCCGACTATCCACTGTTGCTGCTCGACCCGGCCCGGCGCGCCGCCTACGACACGCTGGTGGAGTGGCTGAAGAGCGGACCGGTCCAGAAGAAGATCATGGACCGTACGCTGCGCCGGCCCATCGATCCCGCCGTCCCCCGGCTGCCGCGTCTGAGCCGGCCCATCGGTAACGCGCTGTACTTCCCGGACGACCAGAAGGTCGTCGACCGGCTCCTCGCCGACTACGGCGACCCCCGGCGCGACAGAAGCGCCCGGGTGATCTTCCTGCTCGACTTCTCCGGGTCGATGAGGGGCGAGCGCATCGCGCGGCTGCGCGCCGTCTTCGACGGACTGAGCGGCGCCGACGACTCGCGCTCCGGAAAGTTCGTCAGGTTCTACCGGGGCGAGTCGCTGACCGTCATGAGATTCGGCGGGCGTGTGCTCGACGAGCGGAGCGTGACCTACGAGAGCCCGCGCGACCTGGACAGGCTGCGCGGCTTCGTCGCCTCCGACGGCTTCGGTACGAGCACCGCCATCTGGTCCGCGCTGGACCACGCGTACGACACGGCCGCCTTCGAGGTGCGCGAGCGGCCCGGCCGGGCCGTGTCCATCGTGATGATGACGGACGGCGAGAACAACGCCGGGATCGACCTCGACACCTTCGTCCGCCGCTACCGGGCACGGCCGCCCGAGGCCCGGGCCGTACGCACGTACACCGTCCGCTACGGCGAGGCCGACACGGGCGAACTGGACCGAGCGGCACGGACGACCGGCGGACGCATGGCCGACGCCACCGTCCAGTCGCTCCTGAGCGCTTTCAAGGAGATACGTGGGTGTCATCAGTGAGGCGTGGTGGGGCGTTTGGTGGCCCTGGATGCTCGTATGGCTGCTCACCGCGGTCTGCCTCGTAGCGCTCCTGGTCCTGACCGTCCTCCGGCTCGTCCGGTTCGTGCGAGGGCGGCGGCCCCACAGCCGGCCGGCCACCTTCAGCATCTGCTTCTACCTCCATGGCACGACCGTCATGGACCACTACCAGATGCGCGGTTACGCGGCGGCCCTCCGCCGGGAGGTGGAGCAGCGGACCAGCGACAGTACGGAGGGGAACGTCCGTGCCTCGGTCCTCGGGGCGACCCTGGGCGGCGGCCGGCGCGACACCATGGAGGTCGTCAGCAAGTACCTCCAAGTGGCCGAGCCGATATCGGTGATCGGCGTCATCATGGACGTCCTTGAGAAGGAGGACGTCATCGTCCATGTCGATCTCGTCAGCGGGACGGTCCGGCACAACAGGGCGCTGGCCGGCGGTTCCGGACCGGGGACCGGGGCCGGGACGGGGGCTTCGCCGCGGACCGTACGACTGCGGGACATCGAGGACTTCGTCCTGATCAGGGGCCGGTTCAGAAAGATCAGCGAGTCGTCGGAGACGACGGTCTTCGAGGCGCCCTACGGAGACCCCGACCTGCCCGGCGAAGGGCCGCGTGTCCGGGTCACCTGCGCGACGGAAGGTCTGCGCACCAAGGCCGCACAGGGCACGTTCCTGGCGCGCTGCCTGGGCAAGGTCCAGGACTGGAACGCCCGGGACGCGGTGCTCGAAGTGCAGGCCATGGCGATCTTCCGCTGACCTGCCGGCCCGGCCCCGCGGGCCCGTCCGCCGTAGACTGGAGATCTCCTGCGATCGAAGGAGATGGAAGCATGAAAGCTGTCCGATTCGATCAGTACGGTGAGCCCGCGAAGGTCGTCACGGTGGACGGTGTGCCTCTCCCGGAACCGGGGGAGGGAGAAGCCAGGGTGCGCATTACCGCGACCCCGGTCAATCCGTCCGATCTGCTCTATGTGCGGGGATATTACGGCGGTCTCGAAGCGCATTTCCCGGCGCCGATCGGATTCGAAGGCGTGGGTACGGTGGATGCCCTCGGGCCGGGTGTGAAAGGCGTTTCCGTCGGCCGGCGTGTGTCATTCCTCAACAGCAAGGGCGGCAACTGGGCGGAATACGCGGTGGTACCGGCCCACGATCTCGTTCCGGTGCCGGACGACATTCCCGATGAGCAGGCGGCCTCCTTTCTCGTCAACCCGGCCTCGGCCATCTGCATGGTCCGCCGGGTCCTGGCCGTCCCCCGGGGCGAATGGCTGCTCCAGTCGGCGGCCGGCTCCGAAATCGGACGCATGATCATCCGTCTGGCCAAGCACGACGGGATCCGGACGCTCAATGTCGTACGCCGCCGCGAACCGGTCGCCGAACTCAAACGCCTCGGCGCCGACGCCGTCATTGTCTCCACCGACGGTCCGATCGACGAACAGGTCCGCGGCATCGTGGGCCCGGAAGGCGTCAAATACGCCATCGACCCGGTGGTCGGAGAAACCGGTACCCAGATGTTCAAAGCCCTTCACGAAGAGGGCCGAATGCTGGTCTACGGCTCCCTCACCGGAGAACCGATGCGTATCGGCGATGACCCGCGCTACATTCTCGCGGGCCGCCGGAGTCTCGAAGTCTTCTGGCTGGTCTACTGGCTCGCCACACTGGACGACACAGCACGCCGGCAGCTCGTCGATGACATTGTGGCGCTCATGCGCGAGGGAATCGTGGAAACCTCTCCGGGCTCCGCGTTCTCCCTGGACGAAGTCGCCGAAGCGGTGGCGGAGGCGGAATCGACAGGCAGAAAGGGAAAGGTACTCCTGGTTCCCGGAAAGCAGGTTCCCGGAAACCGATGACATACGTGGAACACGGCCGCTGATGCCCGTGGCGGCATGGTCGCGCCAGCCCCGGACGAGCCCGGCCGGGGTTGGCGCATAGGGTGGGGGGATGCAGGAGCGGTACCGGGTTGTGGCACGGGCGGGCGGGCATGAGGTCGAGATCAATCGGTCGCGGTTTCTCTGCGCGCTGGCGCCCGTCGCGAGCGAGCAGGAGGCACAGGACTTTGTCGCCCGCGTCCGCAAGGAGCATCCGACGGCCACTCACAACTGCTACGCGTATGTGATCGGCGCCGACGCCTCCGTGCAGAAGGCGAGCGACGACGGAGAGCCCGGCGGTACCGCCGGAGTGCCGATGCTCCAGATGCTGATGCGGCGCGAGGTGCGTTACACGGCCGCGGTCGTCACCCGGTACTACGGCGGGGTCAAGCTCGGCGCGGGCGGGCTCATCAGGGCGTACGGCGGAGTGGTCGGCGAAACCCTGGACCTCGTGGGGACATTGACCAGGCAGCGCTTCCGGCTGGCCACCGTCACCGTCGACCACCAGCGCGCGGGCCGGCTGGAGAACGATCTGCGCGCCACCGGGCGTACCGTGCGCGAGGTGCGGTACGGAGAAGCCGTCACCATCGAGGTCGGCCTGCCGGACGCGGACCTGCCGGCTTTCCGCGCCTGGCTCGCCGACACCACGGCCGGCACGGCCGTACTGGAACTGGGCGGCGAGGCCTTCATTTGAGGATTCTGCACACCTCCGACTGGCACCTCGGACGGTCGTTCCACCGCGTCGGACTGCTCGACGCCCAGGCCGTCTTCCTCGACCACCTCGTGGCGACCGTCCGCGACCGCGAGATCGACGCCGTCCTGGTCGCGGGCGACATCTACGACCGGGCCGTACCGCCCCTCGCCGCCGTCGAACTCTTCGACCGCGCGCTGCACCGCCTCGCCGACGCCGGCGTACCGACCGTCATGATCTCCGGCAATCACGACTCCGCCCGCAGACTCGGCGTGGGCGCCGGGCTGATCGAGCGCGCCGGCATCCATCTGCGTACCGACCCGGCCGGCTGCGCCACACCGGTGCTGCTCTCCGACCCCCATGGCGAAGTGGCCCTCTACGGACTGCCGTACCTCGAACCGGCCCTGGTACGTGACGAGTTCGGTACGGAGAAGGCCGGCCACGAAGCGGTCCTCGGCGCCGCGATGCGGCGCGTACGGGCCGACCTCGCCGGACGCGCCCCCGGCACCCGCTCCGTCGTCCTCGCGCACGCCTTCGTCGTGGGCGGCGAACCCAGCGAGAGCGAACGCGACATCACCGTCGGCGGAGTCGCCGCCGTGCCCGCCGGGATCTTCGACGGCGTCGACTATGTCGCCCTCGGCCATCTCCACGGCTGCCAGACCCTCAACGAACGTGTGCGGTACGCGGGTTCGCCGCTCGCCTACTCCTTCTCGGAGACCACCCACCGCAAGACCATGTGGCTGGTGGAACTGGGACCGGCGGGCGAGATCGAGGCGGAGCGCGTCGACTGCCCGGTGCCCCGCGCCTTGGCCCGGATCCGTGGCCCCCTGGCCACCCTGCTCACCGATCCCGCGCTCGCCCGCCACGAGGACTCCTGGATCGAGGCGACCCTCACCGATCCGGTGCGCCCCGCCGAACCCATGGCCCGGCTCACCGAGCGCTTCCCGCACACCCTCAGCCTGGTCTTCGCCCCCGAGCGCGGGGACGACGACCCCCACGCCTCGTACGCCCAGCGCCTCGCGGGCCGTACCGACCAGCAGATCGCGGAGGACTTCGTGGCCCATGTACGGGGCGGACCGGGACCCGACGAGCCGGAACGCGCGGTGCTGCGCGAGGTGTTCGACGAGGTACGGGCCGACGCCGCCGTGCGCGAGGTGGGCCGGTGAGGCTGCACCGGCTGACGATCACCGCCTTCGGCCCCTTCGCCACCACCCAGACCGTCGACTTCGACGCGCTCTCCGCCGCCGGCCTGTTCCTGCTGCACGGCCCGACCGGTGCCGGGAAGACCTCCGTACTCGACGCGGTGTGCTACGCGCTGTACGGAACCGTCCCCGGCGCCCGCCAGAGCCCCGGGGCCCCGCTGCGCAGCCACCACGCGCCGAGCGGGACACCCACCGAGGTCGGACTCGAACTGACCGTGGGCGGACGGCGGTTGGAGATCACCCGGCGGCCCGCCCAGCAACGCCCCAAGAAACGTGCCAAGGGCTTCACCACGGAGAAGGCGCAGAGCTGGCTCCGCGAGTACGACACCGGGCGCGGCGCCTGGCAGGCGCTCAGCCGTTCGCACCAGGAGACGGGCGAGGAGATCGGCCGGCTGCTCGGCATGAGCCGGGACCAGTTCTGCCAGGTGGTGCTGCTGCCGCAGGGCGACTTCGCGCGCTTTCTGCGCGCCGACGCCGAGGCGCGCGGCAAGCTGCTCGGCACACTCTTCGACACCCGCCGGTTCGCGGCGGTCGAGGAACGGCTCGCCGAACTGCGCCGCGCCGCCGAACACCGGGTACGCGAGGGCGACGAGCGGCTGCTCGGCATCGCCCAGCGCATCTCCCAGGCGGCGGACGGCAGTTCGGCCGCACTGCCCGAGCGGCGGCCGGGCGACGCGGGACTCGCCGAGGCCGTACTGGAATGGGCGGCGCTCGCCCGTACGACCGCCCAGGAGCGGGTGGACATCGCCGAGTCCGCGCTCACGGCTGCCGAGAACCGGCGGTCCGCCGCCCGGCACGCACTCGACGAGACACGCGAACTTGCCCGGCTGCAACGGCGGTTCGCCGATGCCCGGCTCCGCGCCGAGGCACTTGAGGCGCGCCGCCCCGAACGCGACCGCGCCCAGGACTTCATAGAGCGCGCCCACAAGGCGGAACTGGTCGCCCCGGCGCTCGCCCTGCGCGACGAGGCCGAGCAGGCGCACCGGGCGGCCTCCGACGCGTACGACCGCGCGAACGCGCTCCTGCCCGCACGTCTCGCCGAGGCGGGCGCGGAGCAACTCGCCTCGCTCGAAAGGACCGTACGGCAGGAACTCGGCGCCCTTGACGCGGCCAGGCGCGCCGAACAGCGTGCCGCGGAGATCACCGGTGAGCGTGCCGCACTGGACCGGCAGGCGCGCGCCGACGAGGAGTTCCTCCAGGAGGCGGCCGGCTGGCTGGCGGGCTGGGAGTCCGAACGCGCGGCGCTCCGGGACCGTATCGAAGCCGCCCAGGAGGCGGCCACCCGTGCCGAACAACTCGCGGGACAGCTCGAACCCGCCAGGCTCCGGCTCGAAGCGGCACGGCGGCGCGACACACTGGAAGCGGCGGCCGACGAGGCCGAACAGCGGCTGCGCCGGGCCAGGGAGCACGCCAACACCGCCCATGAGACCTGGCTCGATCTGCGCGAGCGGAGGCTGCGGGGCATGGCGGCCGAACTGTCGGCCCGGCTCGTCGACGGCGAACCCTGCGCGGTCTGCGGCTCGGCCGTACATCCCGAGCCCGCCCGCGCCACCGAAGGACAGCCCGAACCAGCCGTGGAAGAAGCGGCGTTGACGGAGTATCAGCGCGCTTCACAGGCCCGCGACACGATCGAGCGCGAACAGGCCGCGCTCGCGGAGCGGCACACGGCGGCCCGCGAGTCGGCCGGCGGCGCGAGCGTCGACGAACTTCTCCTGTTCACCGGCAAGTTGGAACGTGAATTCGCCGAGGCGCACCGGCTCGCCGCCGGTACGCATGCCGCCCGCGAGGCCCTGGGCCGCGCCGAGCGCGAGCACGACGAGCGGCTCGCGGCGCAGCGGGAGGCCGAGCGCCGGGTCGCCGCCCGCACCTCGCGGCGCGAAGCCCTCGACCGTGAACTGACCGCGCTGCAAGCCGAATTGGACCGCGCCCGGGGTGACGCCGTCACCGTCGCCGACCGGGCGGCCCAGCTTGAGGACCGGGCCCGGTGGCTCGCCGGAGCCGCAGAGGCCGCCCGTGAGGCGGACACCACGGCGGTCCGGCTCAAGGAGGCCGACGGCCGGCTCGCCAACGCCGCCTTCCGGGCCGGTTTCGACACTCCGCAGGCCGCGGCGGCCGCCCTGCTCTCCGACCCCGACTGGCGCCGACTCCAGCATGTGCTCGACGAGTTCGGAGCCGAGGCCGCCGCGATCGACGCCGTGCTCGACGAACCCGGGATCCGGGGCGCCGCCGGTCGGCCTCCCGCCGGGACCGCCGCGGCCGAGGCCGCCCACGAGGCCGCCGAATGGGCGCTCCAGGACGCCTCGGCCGTCGCCGTCACCGCCCGGGACCGCCGCGCCGAACTCGGCAGGCTCTCCCGTCACGCGGAGGCGGAGGTCCGGGGACTCGGCCCGGTCCGAGAGGAGTACGACCGGGTGGCACGCCTCGCCGGACTCACCGCGGGCACCTCCGCCGACAACACCCGCAGGATGCGTCTGGAGTCGTACGTCCTGGCGGCCAGGCTGGAACAGGTCGCGGCCGCCGCCAGCGCCCGGCTCCAGCGCATGTCGTCCGGCCGCTACGCCCTCGTCCACTCCGACGCCAGAACGGGCGGGCAGCGCCGCTCCGGCCTGGGGCTCCAGGTCATCGACGCCTGGACGGGCAGCGCGCGCGACACCGCCACACTCTCCGGCGGCGAGACGTTCTTCGCGTCCCTCGCCCTCGCGCTCGGCCTCGCGGATGTGGTCACGGACGAGGCGGGCGGCGTACGGCTGGACACCCTCTTCATCGACGAAGGCTTCGGCAGCCTGGACGACCAGACGCTGGACGAGGTCCTCGACGTCTTGGACGGCCTGCGGGAACGGGACCGCAGCGTAGGGATCGTCAGCCATGTCGCCGACCTGCGCCGCCGTATCCCCGCCCAGTTGGAGATCGTCAAGGAGCGGCACGGGTCTGCGGTGCGCCATCGGGCGTAGGAGCGGGGGCGAACGCCGGTGGCATGCGTTCCGAGGTGGTCCCTGGGTGATCCCGGGGTGGTCTCGGCGCGGTCCCGGCGTGGTCCGTGGCGGGACAACGGCCGGGAAATCCATATGACATCCGCCGCCGCACCGGCCATCATGGCTGCCCATGCCCGCACTTGATTCCCCCGCTCCCTCGGCCCTCCGCCGCGATCCGCTGCCCCTGCGCGGCCGGACCGCCCTGGTCACCGGTGCCAGTCGCCGTGGCGGTATCGGCTGCGCCGTCGCGCGGCGGCTGGCCGCGTACGGCGCGAGCGTCTACCTCCACCACCATGTGCCGCACGACGCCGGGCAGCCCTGGGGCGCCGACCCCGGAGGCCCGGAAGCGGTCGCCGCCCTTGTCCGGGAGGCGCGAGCCGATCCGGCGGCACTGGTGGAGCACGGACCCGGCGATCTGTCCCGTACCGACGCGCCCGCCGCGCTGATCGGCACCGCCGCCGAAGCCCTCGGCGGGCGGCTCGACATCCTTGTCGCGAACCACGCCCTCAGCGGTCTCGACGGCACGCTCGACACCATCGACGCGGCGATGCTGGACGCGCACTGGGCGACCGACACCCGGTCGGTGATTCTGCTCGTGCAGGCGTACGCGCGGCTGCGCGCGGAGCTGCCCGCCCGTACACCCGGCGGCAGGGTCGTCATGATGACCTCGGGCCAGGACCTCGGAGATGGCATGCCGGAGGAGATCGCGTACGGTCTGGCCAAGGGAGCCCTCGCCTCGGCGACCCGTTCGCTCGCCACCGCGCTCGCGGACCTCGCGGTGACGCTCAACACCGTCAACCCCGGTCCCGTCGACACCGATTATCTGACGGGATCGGCGTACGAAGCGGTCGCCGCCCGATTCCCGGCCGGCCGCTGGGGCATGCCCGACGACCCGGCCCGGCTGATCGCCTGGCTCGCGACCGACGAGGCCGAGTGGATCACCGGCCAGGTCATCGACTCGGAGGGCGGCTTCCGCCGCTGAGACGTACGGGGCGGGCGCGGCCGTGTCCCGGGCGGCCCGCGAGGCGCGCTTCATGAGGCGGCGCGCCGGGCTGAAAGGCCGTCGGGCCCGGTCCGGTCGACCGGGCCCGGCCGGCACTATGGCGGCGCGCGCCGTACCGTACCCCTGCCCCCGGTCAGAGCCTGGACAGCTCGTCCACCAGGTCGTCCAGACCGAGCGAACCCTGGGACAGCGCCGCCATGTGCCAGGCCTTCGCGTCGAACGAGTCGCCGTGCACCTTGCGGGCGTTGTCCCGGCCGAGCAGCCAGGCGCGCTCGCCCAGCTTGTAGCCGATCGCCTGGCCCGGCATCGACAGATAGCGGGTCAGCTCGCTCTCCACGAATTCCGCGGGACGGCCGCTGTGATTGCCGAAGAACTCCTGCGCCAGCTCCGGGGTCCAGCGCTCGCCCGGGTGGAACGGGGAGTCCGCCGGGATCTCCAGCTCCAGATGCATCCCGATGTCCACGATCACCCGGCAGGCACGCATCATCTGCGCGTCGAGATAGCCGATCCTGCGCTCCGCGTCCGGCAGGAAGCCCAGCTCGTCCATGAGCCGTTCCGCGTACAGCGCCCAGCCCTCCGCGTTGGCGCTGACCATGCCGACGGTCGCCTGGTAGCGGGAGAGCCGGTCGGCGACCAGCGTCCACTGGGCGAGCTGGAGATGGTGGCCGGGCACACCCTCGTGGTACCAGGTCGACACCAGGTCGTAGACCGGGAAGCGGGTCGCGCCCATGGTGGGCAGCCAGGTGCGGCCGGGGCGCGAGAAGTCCTCGGAAGGACTGCTGTAGTACGGGGCGGCCGGCCCGCCGGGCGGGGCGATCCGGGACTCCACCTTCCGTACCTGCTCGGCCAGTTCGAAGTGCGTGCCGTCCAGCGCCTCGATCGCCTCGTCCATCAGGTTCTGGAGCCAGTCCCTGACCTCGTCGACCCCGTCGATGTGCGCGCCGTGCTCCTCCAGATGCGCGAGCGCCTCCCAGGGGCCCGCGCCGGGCAGGATCTTCCCCGCCTCGGACTTCATCTCGGCCAGCAGCCGGTGGTACTCGGACCAGCCGTACGCGTACGCCTCGTCCAGATCGAGGTCCGTGCCGTTGAAATAGCGCGCCCAGCGCGCGTAGCGCTCCCGGCCCACGGTGTCGGGCGCGTCCTCGACGGCCGACGCGTACACGTCGCGCATCCAGTCGCGCAGCCCGGTGACGGCGGCGGTCGCCTGCCGCGCGGCGCTGTCCAGTTCGGTACGGAGCGAGCCGGGGCCCGCCGCGGCGAACTCCTCGAACCAGCCGCGGTCCTCGCCCGCCCACTCGGTGAGCTGGCCGATGAAGGTCGCGGTGGGGCGCGGCCCGGCGTACAGCTTGCGTTCCAGACCCAGGGCCAGCGAGGCACGGAACCCTTCGAGCGCAGCGGGGACCGCGCGCAGCCGCTCGGCGATCGCCGCCCAGTCCTCGTCGGTCTCGGCCGGGGTCACGGTGAACACGTCGCGGATGTGATGCGCCGGCGAGTGGATGTTGCTGACCTTGCGCAGCCCCTCATCGGTGTCGTGCACGGCGAGTTCCGCCGTCAGCCGCTCCCGCAGCAGCCGGCCGCAGCGCCGCTCGGCATCGGTGTCCGCGCCCGGCAGCGTCTCGGCCTTGTCGAGCCGGCGGAGGGTCTCCCGGGCGAGATCGGCGAGCGCCTGCTGGCCGGCCGGGGAGAAGTCGGGAAGGCGGCGGGAACTCTCCGCGACACCCAGGAAGGTGCCGGTGATGGGGTCGAGTTCGATGAGTGCGTCGACGTAGGCGTCGGCGACCTGGCGGGGCAGCGCGCTGCCGGCTGTGTCTGACATGCGGGCCATCTTCTCCAAGAGAGAGTCCGCCGTCACATCATGGATTCCGCTCCGGGGGCGGTTTGGCCGACGAGGATGCGACGGGCGGGCCGCGATCCACTGCCCGGGCGGGCAACCGGGCGCCGAAGCGGGCGACTTCGGGCCATCAGCCGGATTCGTTCCGGGTGGTGGGAGGTCAGGTCTGGACCGGGAGCGGGCGCGCGGAGCCCGGGCGACCGCATCAGAGTTTGGCCGGAATTAGTCGCCCCGCGGCCGGACGGGATGCCCGTACGGACGCTTTCACGGAACGGCTGCACAGGCTGGACGGCAGCACGGGCAGCACGGGCAGCACGGGCAGCACGGGCAGCACGGGCAGCACGGGCAGCCCGGGCGGCACGGGCGGCACGGCCGCTCGGTGGGAGCGGCAGCGCGGGCCGGACGGTCGTACGGGCCGGGCGGCTGCACAGGCCAGGGCGGTGCGGTTCAGCGGTCGGCCTGCTCCTGGTCATGGCCGAACAGCCCGGCGGCCGGGTCCTCGTGATTGCCGTGGTCGCCGTAGTCGCCGTACGGCGGGAGCACCGGCACGGTCGCCGCCTCCAGCCGGGCCGTGATCACCAGCGTGTCCTCGTCGATCTGGTAGTCGAGGGGCAGTCCGAGCTCCCGCATGGTCGCGACCATGCCGGTGTTGGACGCCTGGGTGACCGCGTACACACTTGTGCAGTGCGCCTCGACCGCGAGCGCGACCAGCCTGCCGAGCAGCTCGGAGCCGATGCCGCGGCGCTGCCAGGCGTCCTCGACGATCAGAGCGACCTCGGTCTCGTCGCCGTCCCAGAGGAGATGCCCCAGGGCGACCAGCTTGCCGGAGGCCGACTCGACCGCGAGGGTACGGCCGAACCGCGGGCTGAGGAGATGCCTCAGATAGCGGTCCGCGTCGCCCACCGGGCCGTGGTAGCGCAGCCCGAGCGTACGGTCCGAGCAGCGGCCGTGCATGGCGAGGGCGGCGTCCAGGTCCTCGTGGTCGGCCCGCCGTACGGTGATCTCCTGGCCCTCGGGCAGGGTGAGGACCGCCTCGCCGCGCGGGATGCGCGGGCCGAGCCGGGCGTCCAGCTCCACCAGCGCGCGGGCCCGCGCGAACTCGGTCGGGGTGAACGGCAGATACGGACGCTCCACGGAGATGCTCCCGCCGTGCGGGTCGCGCAGCCGCATCTCCGTCCCGTCCAGTACGCCCTCGACCGGGGCGTCCTCATCGGCGGGCTGGCCGGTGACCGAGAGGGCCGGCCGCGAGTGGATGGTGCAGCGTCCGAGCAACTGGCGCAGCGCCAGCGGCAGTTCGGCGCCGTCCAGCGCGGTGCGGGTGGCCAGGCCGAGCACCCGGGTCGGGGTGTCCACCAGATCGTGCGCGTCGGCGCGCTCGATCCACGTACCGCTGCCGCCCGCTTCCGAGACCTCGCGGGTGAGGTCCTTGGCCTGGAGCGCGGCCGGGGCACGCAGTAGGAACTCGTCCACCGTCCCCTCGGTCAGCGGATGCGTCTGGAGGGTGAGGATGTCCACCCGGAGCGCGGCGAACGCCGTGCACAGCGCGGCCAGGCTCCCCGGCTCGTCGCGCACGGTGGTGCGCATCCGCCAGAGCGTCGTCTCGCCCTGTCCGGCGGCGCCGGCCTCGTCCAGGGGGCCGGCTCCGGAGAGGGCATCGGCGGTCGCGCCGCCGGTCGTGGGACCGCCGGGCGCGGATGCCGGTGGGGCATGACCGTGCTTTCGTGCCCACCATGTGTGGAAGGCCGCCGTGGCGACGAGCGCGATGGCCGACGCGAACAGCAGGAACGTACCGTCGGGCCCGTGCGCGATCATGTTCGCCACGGAGTCGGCGACTGCCACGGCGGTGAACAGGGCGGCCAGCTCGACCATGTCCCGCCGCCAGTGGTGGGCGCGGCGGACACTCTTCGCAGACGTCACATTGGTCATGACCTCACTTTGACGGAACGGTGTTGCGTGATCACGAACGGTTTGTGACTGATGGGTTAAGGATGGATCTGTTCCCTTTTGTGCGGTCCTTGGCCTAATGTGCCATGGTTTGATCGCCCCCTTGGCGCAATGCGGCCAGCAGCCGGGCCGCCTGGGCGGCGAGGCGTGAGGTGTTTCCGCGGCCGGCCCACTTGGCGAGCCCCGGTATCCCGCCCCGGGCCCCGGAGCGCTCCACGCACTCGGCGGCCACGGACAGCAGCTCCCCGAGCCCGGGCCGTGCCGTACCGGTCTCCGCCAGCAGACCGGTCAGTGCCGGGGCCAGTACGGACCAGACCGTGGCACAGGCACCGGTGGCCGCCGCCGTACGGGCGGCGTCGGCCAGCCGCTTTGGCTTGACCGCGCCGGACGCCACCAGCCCGGCCAGCTCCCGGCCCAGCAGCGGCGCGTCCAGGTCACCACGGGCGGCCAGCACCAGCAGCGCGTCCACCGCCGACAGCCGGTCGTCCGGATGCCGGGCGCCGAGTCCGTACGCCACGCCCCGGTGCAGACCGGCACCGGCGGGACCACCGCTCTCGGCGAGGGCCGGCAGCCACCACGAGCCGCCCCGCTGGTCCTCCTCCGCGCAGGCCGCCACCTCGGGCAGCAGCCATCCGGCGAGCGTCTCCCGGTCCTCCGGCAGTACGGCCGGCCAGTGGACGCTCTCGCTCCCGGTCCAGTGATGGCACCCCGAACCGACGGGCCGCACCGGACTGCCCAGCCAGCGGAACGCCGGCGGGAACTCCCGGTGGATCGCCAGCCGCTCCCTGACCGCGCCCACCCGGCCCGTCACCGACTCCAGCCAGTGGCGCCCCTCCCCGGCGGGCTCGTCCGCGTCCGGCCGCCGGTGCTCCTCGCCGGTGTCGAGCGCCGGCAGTGCCGTACCGTCCCCGCTGAGCCAGGCGGCGAGCCGGCCGGCCTCGCAGGTGCCGAGGGCCGCCGCCGCGCGCGCGGCCTCCGCATGGCCGTCGCGCCGTACGCGCAGCAGCGCCTGCGCGAAGTCCACCGGCTCCGGGGCGGCACAGAGCCGCTCGTACTCACTGAGCCGCTCGACCAGGACATCGGGGTCCAGCGCGCCCGTCTCCCAGGTCGGCGTGGCCAGCAGGAAGGGCAGCGGTCTGGTCCGCAGCAGATAGGCGGCCTCCCACAGCCGCGCCTCGGTCACCCCCTTCAGCACGGTGTGCGCACAGGACTGCCGTACCGCCGCCCGCGCCCTGGCATTCCACAGCGCCGTGACGGAGACCCGCTCGCATATGGAGGCGGCCACCACCTCCAGTCCATGGGGGAGCCTGGAGAACCGGCGGTCGCGGCCCTTCTCCGATTCGCCGTCGAGCCACCAGCGGTCGGCCAGCGCGTCCTTGAGCGCGTCGGCGAGCGCGGCCCGGTCCCGGTAGGCATGACGCACCAGCCCGTCCAGCGCCCGTTCGAACGAGGCCACCTCCTCGCGCGAGACGACCAGCGCCACCACCTCCTCGACCAGCTCGGCGATGCCCGCCGGGGCGGGCGCGAGATACGCAGGGACCGGCACGGGCGGCAGGATCTCCTCGTACGGAAGCGGCTCGGGCTCCGCGGGCAGCTCACCGAACACCTCGGCGGCCCGTGCCCGGTGGACCGGGCTCAACGCGCCCGCCGCCAGGGTCAGTTCGGCCCGCACCTCGGCACCGACGCCGGACAGACGGCTCCCCACCAGCTTCAGCGCCCGCTCCTGGACGGCCGTGTCCTCGTGCCCGAACGCCTCGGCGACGACGGGCAGCAGCTCACCTGCCGAGCCGCTGTCCGCGCGCAGGACCTTGCCCAGCAGCACCAGTTGGGCCCTGACGAGCTTCTTCTCGGGCCGGAACAGCACCGACCGTGACATGTCCGCGAGGCTCCGCACCGGCAGGCCGCCCGCGAGCGCCAGCCTGCCGAGCACACCCTGCGCGTGACCCGCCACCGTCGAGGACCCGTCCGCCGCCATTCCGATCCAGTCGGCCACATGCTCCCGCTCCTCGTCCGCGGTCAGCCCGAGGCGGCGCAGCAGATTGAGGAAGAAGACCGCTTCCCCCGGTCTGCCGCCACGCAGCAGCCGGGCGATGGCGCACTTCACCAGCAGGCTCCGCTCCACCACCCCCTCCTCGGCGAGGACGGTGAGCGCCGTCGGCCAGTGGTGCGGTTCCTCGGCATCGCCGTACCAGCCGAGGGGAGCGGGGAGTTCGGCCGTCTCGAACAACCGCGGCACCATGGTCCGCACCTGAGGGTCCGCCCGGAGCGCGGGCAGCAGCCTGCCGTGCGACGGCATGGCCTCCGCCCAGCCGTGCACAAACGCGTCAGCGACCGGCACCTCACAACCCGAGAGCCGCACCAGGCCCTCTATCAGCGGATAGTCCATCTGCGCGGTCGACGCCCGGCCCGCGAGCCGGTGCGCCACATTGCCCAGCCAGCTCGGATCCCGCTCCGCCAGCAGATCGAGCAGCTCGGCGTGCGGCAGCCGGAACCCGTCCCGCATGTCACGGGCGCGGATCCAAGCCGCCGTCGCCGCTGCCCCCGTATGGCACCCGGCGCCCGCGACGATCAGGGCCAGTCCGGCCCTTCTGCGCTCGCGCCAGCGGTTCCAGGACCATGAACCCAGCTCCTTGCGCAGCTCCTTGAGCGCGGCCAGCTCCGTCTTCCTGTCCGCCGCCCCGAGTGGCTTGACCAGCCCGGGAATGTCCTGGACGCGGCCCTCCCGTACGGCATCGGTCAGCTCGCTCATCGGGCGCCCCCGTTCACCACGACGGCCTCGCGCCGCGCCATCCGGACGGCCAGCGCGTGTTTGCACGGGCCGCGTCTCCCCCGGTAGTCCGCCCACCACCGGCAGGTGCAGCTCAGCACACCGGCCGCCTCCCGCACCTGATAGCGGCGCTCGCCCGAGGCCACGGAGGCCAGCTCGCCGTCCAGCGCCACCGCCCCCGAGGAGAGCAGGGCCCGGGCCTCGACCAGCCGGGGATTGTGCCGCTCGGCACGGCCCGCGTCGTACGGGAGCTCGCGGTGGAAGTACGCCGCGTCAGCGATGTCATAGCCAACCCGGCCCGCCGTGCCCAGCCGGACCAGGGCCGCCCGTACCCGCTCGGCCGACAGCCCCGCACGCTCTGCCAGCTCCGCCGGGTCGATCCGCGGCTCCCACGCCAGCAGCACCGAGATCAACTCGGCGTCCTCCGCGGCCTCCTCGGTGGCCAGCGCCTCCAGCACCCCGCCCTCGCCCGAGAATCCACGCGCGGTGTCCGGGGACAGCGTGAGGGTGAGCCGCATCCCCGGCAGCACCGCCTCCCAGGCGCTCGCCGTCGCCGCGCCGTCCGTGACCGGCCCGTACACCCGCAGCGCTGTCGCGTCCCGGAGCACCCGCTGGAGGGCAGCCAGCCGCTCGGGACCCGGCAGACATACGGCCCCCGGCACGGGCCGGGTCGTCGGCCGCAGTGTCCCTCCGGCTGGTACGACCCACCGCGCCCCGCGCGAAGCCGTCCCGCGCGGCAGCGAGCGCAGGAATGCGACGGCCTCCGGGGCGGTCAGCTCGGCACGGAGATCGAAACCGGCCGAGATGACCTGCGCCTCGGCGAAGCCCCTGAGCCACCGGTCCGGCAACGGCACTTTCTTCTCCACGACCGGACCGTCCAGGGTGGTGACCGTCAACTCGTCCGGACCCACCCGCAGATGGAGCGGATCGTCACCGGTCATCCGGGAGAGTGCCTCACGCAGCGGGTTGTTGACGTCGACATTGGTCGTGCCGTGCCCGGTCTCCGCGCCGTCGAGCCCCTCGCGCTCCACATCGAGCCTCGCGTACACCCCGCAGCACCCGGAGAACGACTCGAAGCGCAGCCGGTCGCCGTTGCCCGTCACCACCGGATCGAGTGAACTGCCCGCTGTCCGCTGGTAGTAGCGGGCCCCCGCCACGTCCGCGACCGCGAGCAGCCCCCGGGCGGCGGCGCGCGGCGAGGCCAGGAAGCCGGAGAAGAAGCGCGGGTGCGCCTCGGCGCCGGCCGGGGTGAGCCCGCCCGATGTCTCCAGGCCGAGCAGCCGCCCGCCCGGGGCGCTGTCCAGGGCGGACGGACGGGAATAGGCGAGTGCCTGTACGGATCGCGTCATGGAAGTGACGTTAGAGCCCGGCACTGACAATCGGCCTCGGCCGAGGAGCGGGGCCCGCTGACTGCCCTCGCTCCTCGGCCACCGTCGACTGTCCCGGGCCCCGGACTCCGACGGCGCCGTCCCCGGCCCCCGTTGACCGCTCGCGACTACTGCTGACTGCTACTGACCGACCCGGCCCGGCTGGAGCACCTTCGTGAAGAGCACCGTGCCGCCCTCCGCCCGCAGCCGCACCGTCAGTTCCCCGCTGCCGCCGTCGATGTCCACCTCGCCGAAGAGCTGCGGCGCCTCCATCGGCGACACATTCGCCCGGTCCGGAGCCTTCACGTACACCCGGTCGGGACCGAATGTGCCGTCCAGCGCACTGGCCTGGAACTGCCCCGCCGCGAGCGGCCCCGACACGAACTCCCAGAACGGCGCGAAGTCCTTGAACGCCGCGCGCTCCGGCTCGTAGTGCTGCGCCGAGGTGTGGTGGACATCCGCAGTCAGCCACAGCGTGCCGGTGATGCGCTGGTGCTTGATGTACCGCAGCAGTTCCGCGATCTGGAGTTCCCGGCCCAGCGGGACACCGGGGTCGCCCTGGGCGATCGCCTCGATGTTCGCTGTACCGTCCGGAACGACCAGACCGATCGGCATGTCGGCGGCGATCACCTTCCACACCGCCCGCGACCGCGACAGCTCGCGCTTGAGCCACTGGAGCTGCTCCGCGCCCAGGATGCCGGTCGTGTCGTCGGCCTGCCGGCCGGGCGAGTTGGCGTTGCGGTACGTCCGCATGTCGAGAACGAACACATCCAGCAGCGGACCATGGCTGATCACCCGGTGGACGCGCCGGTCCTTGCCACGCGCGCTCCCGCCGGAGATGGGGAAGTACTCATGGAACGCCTGCGTGGAGCGCGCGGCGAGCACATCCACGTTCTTCTCGGTGTAGCGGACGTCGTCGAGGATCTGGCCCGGGTACCAGTTGTTGCGCACCTCGTGGTCGTCCCACTGCACGATGGCCGGCACCTGGGCGTTGAACCGGCGGACGTTCTCGTCGAGCAGGTTGTAGCGGAAGTTGCCCCGGTACTCGTCGAGAGTCTCCGCGACCTTCGACTTCTCCTCGGTGGTGATGTTGCGGTAGACGCGCCCGTCGGGCAGCGTCACGCTCGGCTCGATCACGCCGTCCGCGTAGATCGTGTCCCCGCTGCACAGGAAGAAGTCCGGGTTGAGCCGGCGCATCTCCTCGTACACCCGGAAACCGCCGATGTCCGGGTTGATGCCCCAGCCCTGGCCCGCGATGTCGCCGGACCAGACGAACCGTACGTCCTGCCGGCGCCTGGCGGGCGCGGTGCGGAAGGTGCCGTACACCGGCTCGCCGGTACGGCGGGGGTCGTGCGGGTCGGCGAGCGTCACCCGGTAGTGCACCTGCTCACCGTCGGGCAGCCCGTGCAGCGGGACCGTACCGGTGAAGTCGCTGCCGGGGCCGAGCAGCGGTCCGCGCCAGGTGCGGGCGCGGCGGAACGATTCGGTCGCCGAGGTCTCGACGATCATCCGGGCCGGCCGGTCGGACCGTACCCACACCAGCCCGGTAGAGGCCGTGATGTCGCCGGCCTGCACACCCCAGGCGGCCTGCGGCCGTCCCGATCTGGCCTGCGCCGGGGCGGCGTTCACCAGCGCGGCGCCGGGCAGGGCGAGCGCGGCCGAGGCGGCCAGCGAACCGCGCAGCACACTGCGGCGCGCGGGAGAAGCGGCGGTGGAAGGGGCTGAATCGCCCACAGCGGGAAGGGAGTCGGAGGAGTCGGCGGCAAAGTCCGAGGACTGTGAGGTGTTCGACATCGATGGGTCTCCTGGGCAGGTGGATGCCGGTGCGTCGTGCCATGCCTAGTCCTCGGTGGCGGCCATCGCGCGAACCCCGTGTGAACAACCGGCCGTTGCCCCGCGCGCGTCACCTGGACAGCCGATCGGCCGTGGGCTGGGATGGAGCGGTGACGGCGGACATGGCGAGCGGCGATGAATTCGAGGCGTACCGGAGCGTCCTCACCGGCGTGGCCTATCGGATGCTGGGCCGGATCTCCGACGCCGAGGACGTGGTGCAGGAGGCCTGGCTGCGCTGGAGCGCCGACGTACGTACGGACGTCCGCGAGCCGCGCGCGTACCTCGTACGCGTGACGACCCGCCTCGCCATTGACCGGCTGCGCCAGCTCAAGGCACGGCGCGAGGCATATGTGGGGCCCTGGCTGCCGGAGCCGGTCGTCACCGACTACGGGCCCGCGGCACCCGACACCGCGGAGCGCGCGCTGCTCGCCGAGTCCGTCTCCCTCGCCGTGCTGGTCGTCCTCGAATCCCTCTCGCCGCTGGAGCGCGCGGTGTTCGTCCTGCACGAGGCGTTCGGATTTCCGTACGCGGAGATCGCGACCGTACTGGACCGGAGGGAGGCGGCCGTCCGCCAGCTCGCGGGCCGGGCCCGCCGCCATGTCGACGAGCGCAGGCTCCGCTACGACGTCGACCCGGCCGAACGGCGCGATCTCACCGAGCGATTCCTCGCGGCGGCCGGCGGCGGCGATCTGGAAGCGCTGATCGCCTTGCTCGCGCCGGACGTACGGCTCGTCGCCGACAGCGGCGGCAGGGCCAAGGCGCCCCTGCGGGTCATGGAGGGAGCCGACAAGGTGGCCCGCTTCTTCGCCGGCGTCTCGGGCGAGGCGGCCGCGTACGAATTCCGGTTCACGGAGGTCAACGGCGCGGTGGGGGTGCTGGTCCTCAGCGGTGGAAAGCCGGATCTCGTCCTTCAACTGGAGGTCGGGGACGGTGCCGTGGAGCGCGTCCACGTCATGCGGAATCCGGACAAGCTCTCGGGTGTGGGTTCCGGGCGCACGCCCCTGTAAGCCCTGCTCCACGCGTTCCTCGCGCTTCGGAGCCCCGTGTCCGATCCGGACGCGGGGCTCTGCGCGGCCTGCCTTTCACGGGTGTACGAACGTACTGTGAACACCCTGAGTCGGGGAGTGACTTCTCTCGGTGACCGGCGCAGGATTGGTCTTGACCAACTGGATGGGCGGTCCTATCGTCGCTAGTTAGTGCAGGAACCTTTAATAAACAAGGGCATGGAAACCTGCCGGGACACGGCGATTGCGGAGGATCAGGGTGGGGACCACGCAGCTTGAAACAGTGCCGGAGCCTAAGTACTGGCACCTCAAGACCGTGCTCGGCGAAGCGCTCGACTCCGACTTCGCGGTGGGCGAGATCCTGCCCAACGAGCGTGAACTGGCCGCTCGTTTCGGGGTCGCGCGTGCCACGCTCCGGCAGGCGCTCGAACAGCTCGAGCTGGAGGGCCGCCTCCAGCGCCGCCGCGGTGTCGGTACGACCGTCGCGCCGCCCCGGGTGGGTGTGGACGTCTCCACCGCCCAGCACGAATGGCCCGGCGCAGCGCAGGACGCCTGGCAGCCCGTCGACTGCGGTCCGGCGCCCGTTCCCGCCGCGGTGGCCCGGCTGCTGGAGACCGGCCCCGGCGAAGAGGCCCACACGGTCCGCCGGATCCGGGTCACGCACGGCCAGTCCGTGGCCACCGAGCTGCTGTACGTACCGTCCGCGTCCGTGCCGGAGCTGCCGGCGATCGACGTGCCGTCCGGACCTGCCCGCGCCCGGCGTGTCCTGCGCGAGCTCCAGCGGCTCGGCCTGGACGGACAGGACCGCGCGGTGGAGCTGGGCTCGGCGCGCGCGGACGACGCGAAGGCGCTTGACCGGCTGCCGGGCGCGCCCGTCCTCGTGGTCACGACGCGCTATGTGGTGGGAGGCCGTACGGCGGCCGTCTCGGTTGCCACGTACCGCGCCGACACCTGCCGGCTGACCTTCGGCGCCTCCGGCGACCTGGAGATCAGCGACCATCCGCAGGAGCGCAAGGCGTCCTGAGCCGGGGCCCGCGCCGGGCCCCGGCGCATCCCTGGGGCCGCCCCCTGCTCGTCGGCCCCGGTCACCGGTCCCGGCGGGATGTCACCGTGCCCTCCACCGCGAAGAGCTGCTCCTCGACATGGTCCAGGGCCAGCCGCAGCGCGCCGGTCGCCACCGCCGCCTCGCCGAGCAGCGAGAGCGTCACCCGCGGCGGGCGCAGACAGTAACGGGACAGCTCGCCGCGCAGCGGATCCAGTACGCCGTCGAGCCCCGCCGCCCAGCCGCCGATCACCACCACCTCCGGGTCCAGCGCCAGCACCAGCGCCGCCACATCGTGCACCAGCCGCTGGATGAACCGCTCGACGGCCGCCTGGGCCCGTGCGTCGCCCTCCTTGGCATGGGCGAAGACCTTCGCCACCGCCGCCTCGTCGAGCGGGTGCAGCGGCTCGTCCGTCGTCGACAGCAGCTTCTCCGGAGTCACCCCGCGGCCCAGCAGATGCAGCGCGCCGATCTCGCCGGCCGCCCCGCCGAATCCCCGGTGCAGCCGCCCGCCGATCAGTGCGCCCGCCCCCGGGCTCAGCCCGGCCAGTACGAAAACGATGTCGTCGGAGTCGGTGGCGGCGCCCTTCCACTGCTCGGCCACCGCCGCCGCGTTGGCGTCGTTCTCCACGAGAACCGGACATCGGAACGAACGGCGCAGCCGCTCGCCGAGCGCGAGACCGGTCCACTGGGGGAGCGCCGTGCCCAGCCGTACGGTCCCGTCGGCCTCCACGATGCCGGGGCTGCCCACCCCCACCGCCCGCAGGGAGCTGCGTGCCACGCCCGTGCGCCGCAGGACATCGGCGACGACGAGCCGTACCCGCTCCAGCCGTTCGTCCGCGTCCGCCTTCTCGGAGACCTCGCGCGAACCGGCGCCGATGATCCGGCCGTCCAGTCCGGAGAGCAGCGCGGCGATGCGGTGCGGGCCGATCTCGATCCCCAGCAGATGGCCGGCCTCGGCCCGGAACCGGAACCGCCGCGCGGGACGGCCCTGTCTGCGGGTCTCGCCCTCCTCCGGCGCGGACTCGCACACGAGGCCCGCGTCGATCAGCCCTTCCACCACACCCTCGACGGTGGGCCGGGAGAGATCCGTGATCCGGGTGAGATCCGTGAGGGTGAGGGTGCCCGCGCCGCGCAGGGCGTGCAGCACCACCGCCGAGTTGATCCGCCGCAGGAGAGAAGGGTCTCCGCCGGTCAGCCGCCCCACGGTATTTCCTCCCAGCTCGTGCGTGTCTGGCGGATGCTACTCGGTGGCCGACGGTGCGGCGAGTCGCCTGCGTCGCGGGCTGATTAGGGTGGGACGCGTCGGCGAACGCACGGACCGAGGAGCCGGAAATGGCGCAGGACGAAGACGTGGTGATCAGCTCCACGGCCTGGGTGGCCGAGCTGAATCCGGTGGAGCTGTTTCCTCCGTACAAGGGATACCAGAAGCAGGCGAACCGGGATATTCCGGTCATCAGGCTGTGTCGGGTGGCGGACTGAGCGCGCGCCGAAGCCGTGGGAGAGGATCCGGGGCAAGCTGACGGGCAGCCAATTGTCAGTGGGCGGGGGTTTACTGGGGGCATGACCACCGCACAGCGTCTCGCCGTCATCGAGCTGCTGCGTGCCCGTGAATTCCCGGCGGCGCGCGGCCCGTCCGAGGTGGGCACGAGCGGGCCGGGATATCACCTCGCGGAACTGGCCCATGGCGACGGCTTCCTGGGGGACGACGACGGCGCGCGCCGGATCGAGGAAACCGAGCAGTTGGAGGCGGAGCACACCGCGCTGACGGAGATACTGACCGTGCGGTACGGCGAACCGGATCAACTCAGCCTCTGGAGCCTTCGGATACGCGGCGGTGAGGGTGAGGAGATACCGGAGCCATGGCGGGAGCTCAGTGACGGCCCCCGGTTTCTGCATCTCTGGCGGATCGAGGGCCGCTGGCTGGCGGTGGGGCTGGCG
>NZ_LATD01000089.1 GCF_000981895.1 Streptomyces odonnellii
GGGTGGGAGAGGAGAAACCAAAAGGCCGAAGTGATCCACCTACGAGGCCGAGTAATCATATGATGACTATCAGCGAAAAGCCCCAGAGGTGCTCTGCACAGTGAGGGCACTCTTCCGGTTGGCTGACCAGTGAGAGAGGACCACACCTCTCGCGCCGACGCCCTCTGCCCTGGAGCGGCGCGGTGCCCAGGGAACGGGGCGTCCGTGCACGTCGATCTGCAAACCCCTCAGCGGCCGCAACGGCGGCTGGAGTTGACATTCGACGCTTTCGACTCGCACCACCACACGCTCTGGCTGCGCTACGCCCACAGCCAGGTCGGCAGCAGGGCCGCCGCGGAGGAGGTGGTGGACGCCGCCTGTGCGCGGCTGCTGGAGCACTGGCAGCATGTACTTTCCCAGGCGTCGGTGTCCCGGTATGCCTGGGCGGTGCTGAAGGAGGAGGTGGCATGGTGGCTGGACGATCACGGGGAACGGCCCGCCCTGGTCGGCACGGCCGCGTTCCAGGCGGCGGTCCGCAAGCTCTTCCTGAACGAGACGCTCGATCAATTCACGGTGCTGCAAGGGGAGATGGGCCTGTACGGGGCGATCTCCCGGCTTCCCGAGCGGCAGTACGACGTCATCGTGCTGCGCTATGTCCTTCAGGTCCCGGACGAGGAGGTCGCAGAGTACATGGGCATCGAAGTCGCCACGGTCCGTTCTCATATACGGCACGCCAGACGGCGGTTGGCCAAGATACTCGACTTACGAGAGACCGAGACGGAAGAGTAGAAGCCCGTGCGCCGCACCAATGAGCCCCCTTCCGCCTCCGTCGAGGTGCTGCTGGAGAACGCGGAAGTTCTCGCCGACACCTACGACGACTACGACACGGAAGCGGCGCGCGGACGGATCGCCGCCCGCCGGGCCGCGGAGAGACCTTCGTGCACCGCGAGTACGGCCGCGAGCACGACTGCGGCCACGGGTACGGGTACGGGTACGAGCGTGGCGCCCCCGCGCCGCCCGTCCGCCCATGAGCAGGCCGCCCAGGATCTCAATCTCGCCGTGGCCCTGATCCTCAACGCCCCCGAGGCGGCGGCCAGTCTGACGCACCTGGTCGACCAAGACAGCATCGACCCGGAGGGCGCGGTCGTCTTCGCCGCCCTGCTGCATCTGACGGGGCATCAGGACGCGGCGCAGTTCTGGTGGCAGTTCGCGGCCGGCGGCGGCAACAGGACCGCGGCCTTCTGTCTCTTCCTCGCCCATCAGCAGCGCGCCGAGTTCAGGGACGCGGCCTACTGGCGCGGCCAGTCGCGCCGGCTGCCCCGGCCGGGCCGGGCGAAGACCCCGCCGACGCTCTCCTCGCTGCTGCCGGAGACGGTCAGGCACGATCTGCTGAGCCAGTGCCACCGGGGGCGTCATCCCACGCTGCCGGCGCCGCTGGAGGCGGTCATCAACCGGCTCCGGGTGGACAGCGCGGACGAGGACTTCGGGGAGGTCCCCCAGCCGGATGTCAGTCTGACCGCCGATCTGACCCGCGGGGCGGCCTTCCGCCCCCGTAACTGCACCCAGGGCCCTTAGCCTCCAGCCCCTAGGGCGTGTCTTCAAAGTAGCGTCGTCCGCCCGAAGGGCGGGGCCGACGGCGTCTGGTGCGTGCGATCGCAAGGCGGAGGGTCATCCTCGTACTGGACGTACTTGGATGATCCCGACAACGCGGCGAGCGTGCGTGCCAGGCGTCGCCGGTCAGACGGGACTTTGAAGACACGCCCTAGGGCCGCTCGTTTGGATCTGGCTGGGCTCGCGTGCCCTGGCACAGAGGCGAGTCGGCCGCGCGGGCGGCGGCGTCCTCCGGCGAATGGCCGCACGGTGCGATGCGGGGCCCTTGTGGGCGCGGCAGGTGCGGTGCCCGGCTCGTACGGTGGCTTGCATGATCGTTCGCACGGGCGGGAGCAGGCGCCCCGGATATCCGGCCGCCGCCGCGGTGTTCGCCATCGGTATGACCGGTACGACCCTGCCCACTCCGCTGTACGGGCTCTACCAGGAGGAACTCGGCTTCTCCGAGCTGACGGTCACAGTGGTGTTCGCGGTGTACGCCATCGGGGTGATCGCCGTCCTGCTGCTGGCGGGCAACTTCTCCGACGAGGCGGGGCGGCGTCCCGTACTGCTGATCGCCCTGGGGTTCTCCGCCGCCAGCGCCCTGTGCTTTCTCTTCGAGGGCGGTCTGCCGCTGCTGTTCACCGGGCGGCTGCTCTCGGGCTTCTCCGCCGGGCTGTTCAGCGGCACCGCCACCGCCACGGTGCTGGAGCTGGCCCCGCCCGGGCGGGAGGCGCGGGCGGGGCTCGCGGCCACCGCGGCGAACATGGGCGGTCTGGGCTGCGGGCCACTGCTGTCCGGTCTGCTGGCCCAGTACGCGCCCTGGCCGCTGCGGCTGCCGTTTCTGGTGCATCTGACGCTGGTGGGCGTGGCGAGCGTACTGACCTGGCTGCTGCCGGAGACCGTACGGCACCCGAAGCGATGGCCACGGCCGAGACCGCAGGGGCTGTCGGTGCCGCCGGAGGTACGCGGGGTGTTCGCGCCGTCGGCGCTGGCCGCGTTCGCGGGGTTCGCGCTGCTGGGGCTGTTCACCGCGGTAACACCGAGCTTTCTCTCCAGGACGCTGGGGGTCCACGACCTGGCCGTGTCGGGCGCGGTGGTCTTCTCGGTGTTCCTGGCGTCCACGGCCGGGCAGGCGCTGCTCGGACGGGTGGGGGTACGACGGGCGCTGCCGGGCGGCTGTCACATCCTGGTGATCGGGCTGCTGCTGGTGGGCGCGTCCCTCGCGGTGGAGTCGCTGCCGCTGCTCGTGGCGGGCGCGCTGTGCGGGGGTTTCGGCCAGGGGCTGGCGTTCCGTGCCGGGATGGCCGCGGTCGGCGGGGCCGCGCCGCCTGAGCACCGGGGCGGCACGATCTCGGCCTTCTTCGTCGTCGCGTACGCGGGGATCTCGCTGCCGGTGGTGGGGGTCGGGGCGCTGACGCTCTGGCTGGGGCTGCGAACGGCGGGGCTGGTGTTCACGGCCTGTGTGACGGTGCTGACGGCCGGCGTCGGGCTCCATCTCCAGCGGCGCAGGCCGGCAGCAGGACTCTGATCCTCCCGCCGGCGTGCGATCCATGACCTTGTGTGTTCTCAGATGCCGGGCAGGCTCGTCCCGCGATGGCCTGCCCGGCGGCCCGCGATCACATCCGCCACGGCCACCACCAGTGCCGCCAGCACGAACGCCACCGACACCACCAGCCCGTGGTCGTACGCCGTCGCCCAGCCCTCCGGCACCACCTGTGCGAAGAACACCGAGCCCACCGCCGCGATACCGATCGCGGAGCCCACGCGCTGGCCCGTCTGGAGGGTGCCGCCCGCGCTGCCCGCCATGGGCACCGGCACCTCGGCGAGGGTCAGTGTCTGGTTGGGCGTGATGACAAGGCCGCTGCCCAGACCGGCCAGGAGCAACGGCGCCGCCATCGCCCAGCCCACGGCGCGCCCCGGCACCAGATGGACGGCGAGCGCGGTGGCCGCGAGACCGATCGTCACCATGATCAGCCCGACCACCACCAGTGGCCGCCCGAAGCGGTTCACCAGCCGTCCGCCGATCCCGGCCGCCCCGCCGGAACCGACGGCGAACGGGGTGATGGCGAGCCCGGCCTCCAGCGCGCTGTAGTGGAGGCCGCTCTGCAGATAGAGCGTGGTGATGAAGAAGATCGTGGTGAACCCGCCGAAGTAGAGCAGGATCAGCAGACACCCCAGCCAGAACGAGCGGACATGGAACAGCGACATGTTCAGCACCGGCTGGGTGGCGCCGGAGCGACAGCGGGACTCCCATTTCACAAACGCCGCCAGTACCGCCGCCGCCACGGGCAGCAGCAGCCACTTCACATCGCTGTGCCACTCCTGCGACTGGACGAACGGCAGCAGCAGGGCCAGCACACCGGAGCCCAGGAGCAGCACTCCGACCGGGTCGAGATCGTGCACGCTGACACGGCCCGCCGAGGGGGTGTCGGGCAGCAGCCGCCGGGCGAGCAGGAGGCAGACGGCACCCAGCGGAAGATTGACGTAGAAGACCCACCGCCAGCCCTCGTCGGCTCCGGCCAACTGGATGATCAGGCCGCCCAGCAACGGCCCGACGGCCATCGAGACACCGACCACCGTGCCGAACAGGCCGAAGGCCCTGGCCCGTTCCCGGCCGGTGAACATCTGCTGGATCAGCGCGGAGATCTGCGGGGTGACGGTGCCTCCGGCGAAGCCCTGCACCAGCCGGGCGATCACCAGCCAGAGGCTGGACTGGGCCGCTCCGCAGGCCGCGGACGACAGGGTGAAGAGGGCGAGTCCCACCATGAACACCGGGCGCCGGCCGCGGGCGTCGCCGAGCCGCCCCGCCGGGATCAGGAACAGGCCGAAGGCGAGCGCGTACCCGGACAGCACCCACTGGATGTCGGAGACCGGGGCCCGCAGCCCCTCACGAATGGACGGCAGAGCGACATTGACGATGGAGACGTCCAGAAGGGTCATGAACCCCGCGACCAGACAGACCGCGAGTGCCTTCCAGCGGCGCGGGTCGGGCGCCTCGTCCGTGACGAGCGGACCGGACGGGCCGGACGGACCGGACGCGCCCGCCGCGGCTCCGCTCCCCCGCGTTTCGTCTCCGGCCATGGATCGGACCCTAGTTCGCCCGCTCCGATCCCTCATCCGGAGCGCGCCGACCGGTGGACTCGCCGGTGGTCAGCCGTACCGCGTTCGAGCGGGCGCCGTAGGTGAAGGCGCGGATCCGGTAGGAGGCCCGTTTCTCGGTGGGCAGAGTGATCAGTCCGGTGGAGACGGTGTCCGGATCGAGCACGACGACGGGCTCGTACGCGGAAGCGCCCGCGGTACGGGCCTCCAGCAGAAAGCCCGACTCGTCGGAGGCGCGGTCGGTCCAGGTGAAGAGGATGCCGTTCGCGTGCTTGATCTCGGCCTTGAGCCCGGAGGGCGCGGCGGCCGGGGAGCCGTCCTGTACGGAACGGCCGGCCGTGGGCCGTCCCGGGGCCTTGCGTGGAGGCAGCCACGCGTGGCCGGCCTCCTGGTCCTCCGGTGTCAGCTCGCCGGCCGGCAGCGAGACCTCGACGGGTGCGGACGCCGGGCCGTGGAAGGCGCGCAGCCGGTAGTGGAAGGTCGTGCGCGGGATCAGATCGGGGTGGTGGTACGTCGTCGTGCCCGGCGGGAGATACCGGAGGACGGTGTACGGGCCCGCCGCCTCGGTCGCGAATTCCAGCACATGGCCGGCCGCGCCGGACCGTCCGGACCGCCATTCGAGGTCGATGTCGGTGGGGGTGGTGAGGGCCCCGCGCAGAGTGGGGGCCGCCCCGCCCGAGGCCGCTCCACCCGAGGCCGCCCCGTCACGGGCTGCTCCGCCGGGGGCCTGGCCATCCGGCGCCTGTCCATCCGAGGCCTGGCCGCCCGGGGAGGCGGCGGGAACCCGGGCGGCGTGCCCGGCCGGCGGCGGCGCCGAGCAGGCCGCCGCCACTGGCACGAGCACAAGCAGCACCGCTGTTCGTATCGCGTGTCGCACGGACCGGGCTCCGCTACTTGCGCCAGAAGCGGACATCGCTCCAGACCACGGTGGCGGGGCCGCTGCCGCTGTCGGTGCGGTAGGCGCCGAACTTGTCGTAGAAGCTGCCGCCGGGGCTGGCATAGGTGTGCTGGAGCGATCCGTTGATGTACGTACGGTGCGAACTGCCCACCTGGTGGACCGTGTTGACGCGGACCGTCGCGCCGACCGTACCGGCGTTGGAGAGGGTGGTGCCGCCGTGGACGGCGTAGAGCCGCCCGCCGCGCTCGACAGCCAGCATGAAGTACGGGCCGGACGCCGACTCGTTGAAGGTCTGCTTGAGGCTGATCCGGCTGCCGCTCAGACTGCTGACCCGGAAGTAGCCCTCGAACTGCCGGGTGCCCCCGGTGTACGTGGCGTACCGGCGCTCGGCGCGCTGGTCGCCGCCGGCGGTGGAGCAGGTGAGCCGGAAGGTCAGGCCGTCGACCTGGCCGCAGCCGCGCTCCTGGACCGTGAAGGTGGGCGAGACCGACGTCCAGCCGCCGGGCTCCACCTCGGCGGAGGCCTGCGGGACGGCGGTCAGTAAGGCGGCGCCCGCGGCGGCGAGCACCGTGAGCGTCCGGAGACGAGCGGACATGTCCCACTTCCCTGTCATGAGGCCGGCCGGAGACCTGCTCCACACATGAGTCTTCCACGTATATGAACCACGGCTCCGACTGTGAATGATGACAGGGACGGTAGGACTGGACCAACGACCCGTCAAGGGCCCCGGTACACGGAACGCCGCAGCCGGCCTCTCGGAAGAGACCGGCTGCGGCGCCCGGGAAGTACGGGGGAATGCACGGATATTCACATATCCGAACCCGGATGGATCACTTGACGCTATGGATCACTTGACGTTGATGGCCGTCCAGGCCGCGCCGACCGCCTTGTACTCGGGGCTCGTCGTGCCGTACAGCGCGCCCGCCGCGCTGAGCGTCGCGGTGCGCGCCCTCGCGTAGTTGGTGGAGGACGTCATGTACGTGGTGAGCGCCTTGTACCAGATCTTGGTGGCCTTGTCCCGGCCGATGCCGGTCACCGTCGAGCCGTCGTACGTCGGGCTGTTGTAGCTCACGCCGTTGATGGTCTTGGCGCCGCTGCCCTCGGAGAGCAGGTAGTAGAAGTGGTTCGCCGGGCCCGAGGAGTAGTGGACGTCGAGGCCGCCGAGGGTGGACGACCAGTAGTCCTTGGACGCGCCGTCCTTGCTCGGCCGGTCCTGGTAACGCAGCGGCGTGCCATTGCCGTTGATGTTGATTTTCTCGCCGATGAGGTAGTCGCCCGGGTCGTTCGGGTTGGCGGCGTAGAACTCCACGGCGGTGGCGAAGATGTCGGAGGTGGCCTCGTTGAGGCCGCCGGACTCGCCGCTGTAGACCAGGCCGGCGGTGGCGGCGGTGACGCCGTGGCTCATCTCGTGGGCGGCCACATCGATCGAGGTGAGCGGGTGGGTGTTGCCCGAGCCGTCACCGTAGGTCATGCAGAAGCAGCTGTCCTGCCAGAAGGCGTTGACGTAGCTGTTGCCGTAGTGGGCGCGGGAGTACGAGCCGACGCCGTTGTTCTTGATGCCGTTGCGGCCGAGGACGTTCTTGTAGAAGTCCCAGGTCGTCGCGGCGCCGTAGTGGACGTCGACCGCGGCGCTCTGCCTGCCCCCGCCCCAGATGTCGTCGGCGTCGGTGAAGAGCGTGCCGGTGCCCGAGGTGCCCTGGTTCAGGTCGTAGGTCTTGTGACCGCCGCGGGCGGCGTCGGTCAGGTTGTACGTGGTGCCGCTCTTGGTGGTGCCGAGCGTGACGGAGCCGCTGTACGAGCCGGTGCCCGTGCCGGTCTGGACGGCCTCGTTCCGGGACAGCTCCTTGCCGGTGGCCGCGTCAGTGACGACATGCAGCTCGCTGGGGGTGCCGTCCGGCTGGACGCCCTTGACGACCGTCTCCCAGGCGAGGACGGGCGCGCCGGTCGCCGCCCAGATCACCTTGCGGGGCGCGGTGTCCGCGGCGGCCTTCGCGGTCTTCTCCGCCGAAGCGGCCTTCAGGGCACCGGACTTGGCGGCGGCCGGGGTGAGCGCGGCCTCGGTGGAGGCCACGGCTATCCGGGCCGTGTTGGCCTTGGTGACACTGCGCTCGCCCGTCGGCGCCTGATGGGTGATCAGGTCGCCGCCGAGGACCGGCAGTCCCGCGTAGGTCCGCTCGTACCGGGTGTGGACCGTGCCGTCGGCGTCCTCGATCACATCGCGGACGACCAGCTTCTCCTGGGCGCCGAGCCCGAGGGCCCTGGCTTCGCCCGCCGCGTCCGCCTGGGCGGCCTGGATGGCCTCGACGCGCTGGCCGGGGGTGAGCAGCAGTGCGGTGGCACCCCGCTCGCGCGAGGTGTCGGGCCGGGCACTGGCCGTACCCGACTGGATCCCGACGACCACCATGGCGGCGGAAGCGGCGAGGGCCACAAAACGGGCGGTGTTCCTGCGAGGAGTGGAAGCTACGAGTCTCACTCAGTCTCCAAGAGTGCCGGGCCGCCACAAGGGCGGTCCTGTGGGGGTGGTCATGTGCATGATCGATGCGCTGAGCCGTCCAGAGAGTGACACCGATCGGACTCGCAAGAACAGATCGAATACCAGGATTTGACCTTGAGTTGTCAATTCAGCACGCCATACGGACACCAATCGGGCGTAGTGGCGGGAGAGTTGGAAGCGGAGGGCCCCGGCGGGCGGCAGCCGGGACCCTCCGCGGTCGGTACGGCACGCGGCTCCTCAATCCGCGTGCCGCGAACCCGGGTCGGCGCTATTCGAAGAGATCGGAGTACGCGCCGAGGGCCAGCGCTATGTCCGCCTGTGCCCAGAACCGGTGATAGGTGAAGGTGGGCGCGGCCCCGCCCGCCAGATACGCCTCGACCTTCGACCAGGCCGGGTCGCTCTCGTAGAAGGACCGGATCGACTCGAAGGTGGAAGCCGAGTTGATCGTGTCGCCGTTGGGCATGGTTCCGGTCCAGCCGCTCGGGACGTAGACCGGGTCGTCGAACCGGCTGTAGTCGGCACGGGTTTCGGGGACCGCGATGCCCAGGGCGTCCTGGTGGTGGTCCCACATTCCGTCGAGCAGCGCCTTGGCCGTGTCCCTGGCCTCGGTGTCACCGGACCTCGCCGCGTAGTACGAGAGCGTCTTGGCGTACGCACCGGCCACACCGACGTCGTTGGTGTAGTCGGCGACGGTGACATGCAGACCGGAGTTGGCGCCGGGCGTGGTGGCGTTCCAGGTGTCGGGCTTGCCGGACCACTGGAGGGTGGACGGGATCCGGTACGTACCGTCGGGGTTGACGGTGGTCTCGGACAGCGCCCACGCGACCCACTTGTCCAGCACCGCCTTGGCGGCGCTGTCCCCGGTCTGGTGGTAGTACTCCGCGACACGCTCCATGGACCACGCCTGGAAGCCGAACCACTGGTTGGACGGCGGGTCGTGGTAGACGGGCGCCTCGTCGTAGTACATGCCGTAGAACGTCGGGGTGCCGGCCGGGGGCTGCGCGTACCGGCCCTGCCAGCTGTTGGTGGCACCGCCCGCGATGGCGCCCTCGGAGGACTGGAGCCAGCGGTAGAACTCGACCTGCCGCTTGAGGCTGGTGCTCCAGTCCTGCTGGCCGGTGGCCGACTTGGGCTTCAGGTCCGGGTACGAGCTGAGCGCCCACGCGGCCATCGGGTTCTGGTAGCCGCCGTGGGCGAAGCTGGAGCCGATGCGCCAGGCCCAGCCCGCCGAGGCGTCGGTGGCGCCGCCCCAGGCGTAGTACCAGGAGAGCAGATAGTGCGAGCTGTTCTTGCCGCTGCCGGCCGGGCACGCGGTCTCCCCCGCGCAGTTGCCCACGCGCTTGAAGTACTTGTCGTACATGGCGTAGCGGAGATAGTCGCCCATCTTCGCGGCCTTGGCGACATTGGCCGCGACCTCGCCGCCCTTGCCCTGCTCCTTGGCCCACTCCGAGGCCCAGTAGGCGGCCTGGACCGCGCGGGCGTCGGCGTCGGGCGCGTTGGTGAACTTCCACTGCTTGGCATAGGAGGCGTCACCGGTGAACAGGTCGAGATAGCCGTTCGGGCCGCCGTACTTGAAGGCGTCACAGGTCGGCTGGGGCACCGTCTCCCAGACGGACTCCTGCGGCCCGCGCTGGAAGGTGTTGATGTACGACGGACCCTGGTCGGCCGGTCCCGCCTCGCACTTGCCGGGCGCGTTGCCGTATCCGTAGACGTTGTCGACGTCCTGGATCCAGTGCATGCCGTAGATGTCGTCCGTGCCGTAGGCGCTCTTCAGCTCGCCCGCGATGGGGTCGCTCCCCACCGGGACACCGCCGTTGAGCTGCGAGGGGTACTGCGAGGGCAGGTCCCACTCGGGTGCGTAGGTGGCGGGCTTGGACGCGGTGTAGAAGCTGTTGGTGGGCTGGTCGGCGTGGGTGGGGATCATGTAGCGCTCCATGGTCTCCCAGGCGCCGTTGAACTTGCTCCAGTCGCCGGTGACCTTGCCGTACATGGCCTGGAGCCAGATCAGATAGCTGTACGCCTCCGAGGTCGTCTCGTGCCCGTGGTCGGGCGCCTCGACGATCAGGGTCTCCACCGAGTGGTACGGAATGCCCTCGGGCGAGAAGTAGCCGGCGGCCGGATCGGTGATCTTGCCGTACAGCTCCAGGAAGCGGGCTTCGTAGCCGGAGGTGGCCGCGAGCTGGGTGACGGTGACCTCGGCCTTGGCCTGACCGGTCGCGGTCGCGGTGAAGGTTGCGGATCCGGTGCCGGTGGCCGCGGCGGAGACTGTCACCTGCTGGGCGGTGTCCCAGTTGGCGGGGGTGAAGGTGAGGCTCGACCCTGCGGTGACGGTGAGGCCCGTATTGCCCGCGGTACGGGCCACCGTGACCCGTACGTCGGCCGTCGGCCGGGTGGAGAGCTTCACCCCGAAGGTGCCGGTCGCGCCCTGCCGTACCCCGAGCTGCGTGGGGCTCGCGACGAGCGAGGGGCCGGCGGCGACCCGTACCCCGACCGGGGTGGACTCGGCCGCGGCGCCGAGACCGTCATAGGCCTTGGCGTACAGCGAGAGATCACCGACGGGCACATTGGCGTAGTCGAAGGTGTACGGCGAGGTGGTGTCGGTGCCGAGCAGGGTGGTGTCGCTGTAGAACTCGACCTTGGTGATGCCCGCGCCGTCGGCGGCGGCCGCGGTGGCGGCCATCGGGATGGTGCCGCCCGCGGTGAAGAGCGCGCCGGGGGCCGGGCTGGTCAGCACGGCGATCGGCGGCTGGTGCGCGCCGGTGCAGGTCACACCGTTGACGGCGAAGACGGTGGGCGCCGTATTGGTGCCGCTGTAGCTGAAGTTGGCGCCCGCGGTGGCCGCCGCGCCGGGCGCGATCCGGCCGTTGTGACCGGCGTTGGTGACGGTGACGTTCCTGCCGGACTGGGCCCAGGTGCCGTTCCAGCCGTTGGAGAGCCGCTGGTTGCCGGTGTACGCGTAGGTGAGTGTCCAGCCGTCGATCGGGTCCGTACCGCGGTTGGTGATGGTGAGATCGGCGGTGAAGCCGGAACCCCAGTCATTGGTCTTGTAGTCGACACCGCACTGGACGGCGGCGGCGTGCGCGGGGGTGCTGTTGGCCGCGGTCAGCGCGAGCGGCAGGGACAGGGCCGCCACCAGCGCGGTCAGCAGCCGGCGGGTGCCACGCGCCCGGCGGCGTCTTCCGAGCGGGGGTGGCGCGCCTGGCGGTGAGCCTCGTAAGCCGAGCATGGGGTGGTCCTCCTCGCGGTCCGGTGCGGGTGTGGGGCGGCGGTGCGAACCAGTGGGAGCGCTCCCAAGCGTCGAGCGGTACCGCGAAGGTGTCAAGAGTTTGAACAAGACGCACGTCCGGGGGAGTCCATCGATAAAAGAAGTCAACCGCGCTGTTGACTCACGCCACTTCGGCGCTACCGTCAAACGCAACCAGTGGGAGCGCTTCCATCAGTCATACGTCGTGTCAGGCGGCGTATCGGACGGAGGAGTCGCTCCATGCGAGCACCACCGCGCCTCGGCGCGCTGCTCTGCGCCGTGGCCCTGGCCGTGGCGGGCACCACCCTTGTCCGGCCGGCGGCCGCGTCGGGAACCGCGGCCGCCTGCACCGTCGAGTACAGCGTCACCAGTCAGTGGGACACCGGCTTCCAGGGCGGTGTCACGCTGATCAATCACGGGGGCCCGGTCAGCGACTGGACTCTTGCCTTCGACTTCCCGGGGAACCAGAAAGTGACCCAGGGGTGGAACGGGAAGTGGTCGCAGTCCGGTACGACCGTGACCGTCGTGAACGAGAGCTGGAACGGCACGATCCCGGCCGGCGGCTCGGTCGGCGCGGGATTCATCGCGTCCTGGTCGGGGTCCAATCCCCCGCCCACCGCGTTCCGGCTCAACGGGATCCCGTGCGAAGGAGATCCGGGTCCCGGCGATCCCACCGATCCACCGCCGACCGATCCGCCCACCGATCCGCCGCCCGACCCCGGAGGCACGCCGCCGGAGCTGCGCGCCTCGGGCAACAGGCTGGTGGACGAGAACGGAACGGTCCGGCGCATGCTCGGTGTCAACCGCTCCGGCGGTGAGTTCATGTGTGTCCAGGGCCGGGGCATCTTCGACGGCCCGGTCGACGACGCCTCGGTGCGAGCCATCGCGGACTGGGAGGTCAACACCGTACGGATACCGCTGAACGAGGAGTGCTGGCTCGGGCTGCCGCACATCAACCCGGCCTATGCCGGGGCCAATTACATCCGGGCCGTCGAGCAGTATGTGGCCCGGCTGGAGGCGCACGGCATCACACCCGTCCTCGAACTGCACTGGTCCCACGGCAGATACACGGGCAACGACAACCACTGCCCGGACACCGAGTACGCCACCTGCCAGAAGCCGATGCCCGACGCCCAGTACACACCGGCGTTCTGGACCTCGGTCGCCCAGACCTTCAAGGACGACGGGGCGGTGGTCTTCGATCTGTTCAACGAGCCGTTCCCGGACCGCGCCACCAGTAACACCGACGCCGCGTGGACCTGCTGGCGCGACGGCGGCACCTGCCCCGGGATCGACTTCCCGGTGGCCGGGATGCAGTCGCTGCTCAACGCGGTACGGGCCACCGGCGCCCGGAATCTGGTGCTGATCCCCGGCGTCGCGTACGCCAACGATCTGCGCCAGTGGCTGAAATACCGGCCGGCCGACCCGCTGTCCAATGTCGCCGCCGCCTGGCACTCGTACAACTTCAATGTCTGCGCCAACGAGAACTGCTGGAACGAACAGCTCGCCCCGGTCGCGGCCCAAGTGCCGTTCGTGGCGGGCGAGATCGGCGAGAACACCTGCACACACGGCTATCTCGACCGGGTCATGGCCTGGCTCGACGGCCGTGGCGCCTCCTATCTGGGGTGGACCTGGAACACCTGGGACTGCTCCTCAGGACCCGCTCTGATCAGCGATTACAACGGCACGCCGACCAATTTCGGCGTGGGACTCCGTGACCATCTGAAGGGACTCTCATGAGCCGCACCACCGCTCCACCGCACCGCGCCCGTACGGCGCTGGTCGCCGCGAGCGCCCTGCTGGCCGCCGCGGCGGGCACCGCGACTGTGCTGGAAGGGCCCGCCTCCGCGGCGGCGGCCGGCTGCACCGTCGCGTACACCGTCCAGACCTCCTGGGACAGTGGCTTCACCGCCAATGTCAGTGTGACCAACACCGGTGACCCGATCAGCTCCTGGAAGCTGGAGTGGAACTTCGCCGGCAACCAGAAGGTGACCCAGGGCTGGAACTCGACCATCACCCAGACAGGCGCGGCGGTCTCCGCCTCCAACGCCGCCTGGAACGGCGCGCTGGCCACCGGCGCCTCGGCGTCCTTCGGCTTCAACGCCTCGGCGACCGGCACCAATGCCGTACCGGCATCCTTCAAGCTCAACGGTGTCACCTGCAACACACCGGGCGGTGGCGATCCCACGACACCGCCGCCGACCGATCCGCCCACGGACCCGCCGACCGATCCGCCGCCGACCGGCTCCAAGGTCGACAACCCGTACGCCGGCGCCGGGGTGTATGTGAACCCGGAGTGGTCCGCCAAGGCGGCGGCCGAGCCGGGCGGCAGCAGGATCTCCAACCAGCCCACCGGTGTCTGGCTGGACCGGATCGCGGCCATCGAGGGCGTGGGCAACGGCATGGGCCTGCGCGACCACCTCGACGAGGCGCTCCGTCAGGCCGCGGGCAATCCGCTCGTGGTCCAGCTCGTGATCTACAACCTGCCGGGCCGTGACTGTTCCGCGCTCGCCTCCAACGGTGAACTCGGCCCGACGGAGATCGACCGCTACAAGACCCAGTACATCGACCCGATCGCCGCGATCCTCGGGGACACCAAGTACGCGAGCCTGCGGATCGTGACGACCGTCGAGATCGACTCGCTGCCCAACCTGGTCACCAATGTCACACCTCGGCCGACCGCCACTCCGCAGTGCGATGTGATGAAGGCGAACGGCAACTATGTCAAGGGAGTCGGCTACGCCCTGAACCACCTGGGCGCCGTCTCCAACGTCTACAACTACGTCGACGCGGGCCACCACGGCTGGCTCGGCTGGGACGACAACTTCGGCGCCACGGCGCAGATGTTCAAGCAGGCCGCGACCGCCGAGGGCAGCACCGTCGACAAGGTGCACGGCTTCATCGTGAACACCGCCAACTACGGTGCGACGAAGGAGAACCACTTCACCATCAACGACAATGTCGCGGGCCGGTCGGTCCGTGAGTCGAAGTGGGTGGACTGGAACCGCTATGTCGACGAGCAGTCGTTCGCGCAGGCCTTCCGTCAGGAAGCCGTCCGTGTCGGCTTCCCGTCGGGCGTCGGCATGCTGATCGACACCTCGCGCAACGGCTGGGGCGGTACGGCCAGGCCTTCCGGGCCCGGCGCGCAGACCAGTGTGGACACCTATGTGGACGGCGGGCGGTACGACCGCAGGATCCATCTGGGCAACTGGTGCAACCAGTCCGGTGCCGGTCTCGGTGAGCGGCCGAAGGCGGCGCCCGCCGCCGGGATCGACGCGTACGTCTGGATGAAGCCCCCGGGCGAGTCGGACGGCGCGAGCAGGGAGATCCCGAACGACCAGGGCAAGGGCTTCGACCGGATGTGCGACCCGACGTACACCGGCAACCCGCGGAACAACAACAACATGTCGGGCGCGCTGGCCAACGCGCCGCTCTCCGGCGACTGGTTCTCCGCGCAGTTCCAGGAGCTGATGAGGAACGCGTACCCGGCGCTGTAGTGCTGCTCCCGGTGCTCCTGTAGTCGCCGCGGCGGTACGAGCACCGGCACCACCGGTACAGGGGACCGGCGGACCCGGGTGGGTCCGCCGGTCCTTCCCCCATGCGGAGTCCACACCGGGGATGTGACATCGGCGACTGTCTCCCCCTTCCACGGCCGTGACACGGTGAGCGGGTCATCGGCCGAGGGGGAGGCGCTCGTGAACAAGGGGTACGCGGCATTCTGCGATGCCGACCGGCATTTCTACGACGCACCGCACCGGCTGTCGTCCACCGAGGGCACCGGAGCTGTCGCCGGTGGCACCGGGCGCGGGGCGCTGTACGAGGCCGCCCGGCAGCCGGCCCCGGCGGGCTGGCAGCGGCACCGCGCCGGCGACTGGCTGGCCTGGCGCCCGGCCGACTGCCAACTGCCCGCCCAGGGCTGGAAGATCCATGTCTCGGCGTGTCTGGACAACGCCGAATCCGTCCTGGACCGGGTCATGGGCTACTGCGTGCCGCGCGGCATCCCTTTCAAGTTCGTACCGAGCCGCCATCTGCTGCACACCCGCAACGCCAAATACGCCGACCGCGCCGCCAGTGGGAAGTTCATCACGGTGTATCCGGCCGACGACCAGCGGTGCGGTGTGATCGCGGCGGAGCTGGACGCCTTGCTGGCGGGCGAGCCGGGACCGTACATCCTGAGCGATCTGCGCTGGGGCCGGGGCCCGGTCCATCTCCGCTACGGCGGCTTCACCCGGCGGGACTGCTACGACGCCACGGGTGAACTCCGCCCGGCCGTCGAGGACTTGGACGGACGGCTGGTCCCGGACCTGCGGGAACCAGTGTTCCGGATACCCGAGTGGGTCACTCCGCCCGCCTTTCTCCGGCCGCATCTCGCGGCACGCGACGCCATGACCGTCGCCGACCTGCCGTACACCATCGAGCGGGCCCTGCACTTCTCCAACGGCGGCGGAGTCTATGCCGGGCGTGACAACATGACCGGTGAGCGGGTCGTGCTGAAGGAGGCACGGCCGTACGCCGGCCTGGCCGCCGACGGCGCGGACGCGGTGACCCGGCTGAAGCGCGAACAGACGGCGCTGGAAAGGCTTTCGGGGCTGGCCTGCACTCCCGAGGTCCTCGACAGTTTCACTCTGGGCGACCATCACTTCCTGGTGCTCCAGTACATCGAGGGAAGCCCGCTCAACACCTTCTTCGCCCGCCGCCACCCGCTGATCGAGGCCGCTCCCGACGCCGGGCAGCTCGCCTCGTACACCGCGTGGGCGCTCCGGATCCACCGGCTGGTGGAGGAGGCCGTCGAGGCGGTGCACGCGCGCGGGGTGGTCTTCAACGATCTGCATCTGTTCAACATCATGGTCTCCGAGGACGAGTCGTCCGTGGTACTGCTCGACTTCGAGGCCGCCGCGGTGGCCGATGACAACGCCCGCCAGGTCGTGGCCCATCCGGGGTTCGTGGCCCCGGCGGGCCGGCGTGGCTTCGATGTGGACCGCTATGCGCTGGCCTGTCTGCGGCTGGCCCTGTTCATTCCGCTGACCAGTCTCTTCGCGGTCGACCGGGCCAAGGCCACGCATCTCGCCGAGGTGGTGGCGGCGCGGTTCCCGGTGGAGCGGGCGTTTCTCGACGAGGCCGTGGCGGAGATACTGCGGGAGCCGTCGGGCGCTCGCCCGGAGCCGTCCGCTCTTCCGGGGGCGTCGGGTGACGGGCAGGCCACAAAAACGTATCTGCCGGCCGAACCGGCCGACTGGCCCAGGAGCCGCGACTCGATGGTGAACGCCATCCTCGCCTCGGCGTCGCCGGAGCGCGAGGACCGCTTCTTCCCCGGTGACATCGCCCAGTTCGTAACGGCGAGCGGCGGTGCCTCGTTCGGCTACGGCACAGCGGGGGTGCTGTACGCGCTGGCGGAGAGCGGCGCGGGACGGTGCGTTCCGGCGGAGGAGTGGCTGCTGCTGCGGACGAAGGAGCCCGACTCGGGCACTCCGCTCGGTTTCTACGACGGTCTGGCCGGTCTCGCCTGGACGCTGAACCGGCTCGGTCATGAGCAACGCGCCCTGGAATTGACCGATCTGACGTTGAGTCAGTCATGGGAGTCCCTGCCGCCCGATCTCCATGGCGGGGCCGCGGGACTGGGTCTCGCGCTGGACGAGCTGGGGGCGGTGTCCGGAGAGCCGGCGCTGCACGACGCGGCTCTCCGCTGCGCCGAGCTGGCCGCCGCCGCGTTGCCGGGCGGTCCGGGGCTGTCTCGTGCGGGACTGCTGCACGGCGGCGCGGGCATCGCGCTGCTCTTCATCCGTCTCTACGAACGCACCCACGACACCGCGCTGCTGGATCTCGCCGCCGACGCGCTCCGGCGCGATCTGGCCCGCTGCAAGCAGACCGCCGACGGCACGCTCCAGGTCGACGAGGGCTGGCGCACCATGCCCTATCTGGGCGCGGGCAGCGTGGGTATCGGCATGGTCCTCGACGACTATCTCGCACACCGCGCCGACGACGCCTTCGAGCGGGCGCGCGGTGAGATCGTACGGGCGGCGCAAGCCACCTTCTACGCGCAGCCCGGACTCTTCCGGGGCGCGGCCGGGATGGTGCTGTATCTGAGCCGTACGACCGCGCCGGGCCCGGGCACCGGACCGGCCGATGTACGCCGCCAGACGGACGCCCTCTCCTGGCACGCCATGGCCTACCGCGGCCAACTGGCCTTTCCCGGCGAGCAGATGATGCGGCTGTCGATGGATCTCGCGACCGGCACCGCGGGTTGTCTGCTGGCACTGGCCGCCGCGTCGGGCGACCGCCCGGCACGGCTGCCCTTCCTTCCGCCGCTCCGGCGGCCCTAGAGCCGGCTCCCGTCGGGAGCCGAGACAGAGCACACCGTCCCCATGAATGAGAGGAACTGTCATGAACCTTCTCGACCTGCAGTCGCTGGAGATCCCGAAGGAAGAGGCCGCCGGCGATGTGGCCACGGGCAGCCGCGCGAGCCTGCTGCTCTGCGGTGACAGCAGCCTGAGCGTCGTCACCTGTAACTGATGTAGCTGATGTCCGGGTCCCGGGCGCTCCGCCGCCCGGGACCTGTCAGGTGGCGACCCCGGCCGCCTGAAGGCTCCGGACCGGAGGAGGATCCCGCCCCGATGGATGTCCCGCGCAGGAAACCTCCTCCGCTCCGGGAGAGCCACCCGTTCGAAGGGGGCCGCGACCGTGGCGCACCGCTCATGGCGGCACGGTCCGGCCCCCGGCCGCTGCGCGACGCGGCCCGGCACAGCGCGGGCCGTACCGTCGCCGTGTTCCTCTGCTCGGCCGCTTCGGCCGCCGCGTCGCTCGCCGTGCCCGCGGCCGTCGGCCGGACCCTGGACCTGCTGCTGGACCAGGAGAGTGGCCGAGTGGCTCACTGGCTCATCCTCTGTACCACCGCCATCGCCGCCGAGGTCCTCCTCGACGCCCTGGTGGCTCTGCTGAGCGGTACGGCCGGTGCCCGCTGCACCGCGCTGCTGCGGGTCAGGGGCCTGGAGCGGCTGCTCGCGGCCCCGCCCGGGGACGCGGCCCGCCTCTCCCCCGGTGACATCGCGGCCCGTCTCTCGGCGAACGCGACGGAGGCCGCTACGGCGCCCGTGACCGCCGCGGCCCTCGCGGCGTCGCTGCTCGCCCCGGCCGGGGGAATCGTCGCGCTCTTCCTGATCGACCTCTGGACGGCCGTCGTCTTCCTCGCCGGTCTGCCGGTCCTGTTCCTGGTGCTGCGCGCCTTCACCCGTGGCTCCTCCGACAGTGTCGCGCGCTACCAGCGGGTGCAGGCGTCCATCGCGTCCCGGCTCGTCGAGGCGCTGGCCGGGGCACGGACGATCGCCGCCGCCGGTACGACGGAGCGCGAGCAAGCCCGTATCCTCGCTCCGCTGCCCGAACTCGCCGTCCAGGGACGGCGGATGTGGAGTGTGCACGGGCAGGCCGTGGCCCGCGCCGGTGTTCTCATGCCTCTGCTGACCACGGGTGTGCTGGCGGCCGGGGGTGTACGGCTGGCCGCCGGTGCCATCAGTGTCGGTGACCTGCTGGCCGCTTCCCGGTACGCGGCGCTGGCCGCCGGGGTGGGCGCCACCGCCGGGTTCCTCGGCTCGCTGGTACGGAGCCGGGCGGCGGCGCGCAGAGTGGCCGGGCTGCTGGCCCTGCCTCGCCTCGCCCACGGCGCCGCGTCCTTGCCGCCGGGCGGGCCGGGCAGGCTCGAACTGCGCGGGGTCCGGGTCGTTCGCGACGGCCGCGTCCTGCTCTCCGGTGTGGATCTGACGATTCCCGGGGGCGTTACGGCGGCGGTGGTGGGGCGTTCGGGAGCGGGCAAGTCCACCCTCGCCGCTGTCGCCGGGCGGCTCACCGATCCGGACGAGGGCTCCGTACTGCTGGACGGGGTGCCTCTGCCCGCCCTCGCGCAGCGGGAGTTGCGCCGCGAGACCGGTTACGCCTTCGAACGGCCGGTCCTGTGGGGCGACACCCTCGGTGAGGCCCTGGCGTGCGGCGCCGAACGGGCCTCGCCGGAGCAGGTACGGGCGGCCGCGCGCGCGGCGAGCGCCGACGCGTTCGTACGGCTGCTCCCGCACGGGTACGACACGCCGCCCGGCGAGGCGCCGCTGTCCGGGGGCGAACTCCAACGGCTCGGTCTGGCAAGGGCGTTCGCGCACGCCGGGCGGCTGCTGATCCTCGACGACGCCACCTCCAGCCTGGACACGGCCACCGAACGCCAGGTGGAGCGGGCCCTCGACCACGATGTCCGGGCAGGCACCCGGCTGATCGTCGCGCATCGGCTCTCCTCGGCGGTCCGGGCCGATCTGGTGATCTGGCTGGAGGAAGGACGGGTACGAGCGGTGGGACCGCATGACGAGCTGTGGCAACTCCTGGCCTACCGCGAGGTGTTCACCCCGCCCGAGCCGGTGACGAACGGTGATCCGGCGCCGCCGGCCGGCTTCGTACCGTACGGAACCGGGCGTCCGGCGGACGCCACCGTGGAACGGCCCGGCCGGTGACGGCGTCGGGGACGACCGGCCGGGCTCCTGGCGAGGCCCGGGGGACGCTGAGCGGCCTCCTCCCCCGAGCGCGCCGTTTTCTGCTGCGCAGAAAGGGAGTTCTGCTCAGGCTGGCCGGCTGGTCGCTGCTGGAGTCCGCGCAGACCTTTCTCGGCGGCTACTGTCTGGCGCGGGCCCTGGACCGCGGCTTTCTCGCGGGGCGAACGGGTTCCGGCCTGGCATGGCTGGGCGTGGCGGCGGTGGCGATCCTGGCCGGCGGTCCGCTCGTCCGCGGTGTGTTCGCCCAACTGTCCTCGCTCGTCGAACCGTTGAGGGACGCGCTGGTCCGCCGGGCCGTCACACAGTCCTTGCGCCGGGCGGTCGCGGAACCGGCGCGCGCGGACGGCGGAGCGGTCTCCCGGCTCACCCACCAGACCGAGATCGTGCGGGACAGTTTCGCCGGGCTCGTCCTGACCGTACGGTCCTTTGTGTTCACGCTCGTGGGCGCGCTGGCCGGGCTGCTGGCGCTCACGCCGCTGTTCCTGCTGGTGGTCGTACCGCCGCTGGCACTGGGGCTGCTGCTCTTCCTCGCCACGCTGCGGCCGATGGCCGCGGCCCAGCGTACGTTCCTGGATGCCGACGAGGCGTTCGCCGACCGCGTCGGCGCGATCGGCGGCGGACTGCGCGACATCGCGGCCTGCGGCACGGGGGCGGAGGTCGGGATCCGTACGGAGCGGCTCATCGACGCGGGGGCGCGCGCGGCGCATGCGCTGGCGCGCTGGGCGGCCGTGCGTACCCTGGCACTCGGCGTGGCGGGGCAGCTACCGGTGATCCTGCTGCTGGCCTGCACTCCCTGGCTGCTGCGGCAAGGGGTGACGGCGGGGGCGCTGATGGGGGCGCTCGCCTATCTCGTACAAGCGCTGCTGCCCGCCCTGCATACGCTGATGACCGCGCTGGGGGCGGCGGGCACCCGGCTGCTGGTGGTGCTGGAACGGTTCGAGGACCGGACGGCGGAGCCGGCAGCACCCGCCGCTCCCCCGGTGGCGGGCGGCACCGGGACGGTCCGGCTCAGGCGGACCGGCCGGTCCGGGGCGCAGACCGCGTCGGCGCCCGCGGTGGAGGTCCGGTCGGTGACGCTGGCGTACGGTCCCGGAGCACCGCCCGTACTGGACCGGCTCGGTCTGACCGTGGAGCGGGGCGAGCACATCGCGGTGGTCGGGCCGAGCGGTATCGGCAAATCGACTCTGGCGGGCGTCGTGTCCGGGCTGCTGGCTCCGGGCCGGGGCACCGTACTGCTGGAGGGAGAGCCTGTAGCGGAGCTGCGTGCCGAGGAACTGGCGGAGCGCCGCGTACTGATACCGCAGCAGGCGTACGTATTCACCGGCACCGTCCGCGACAATCTGCTGCATCTGCGGCCCGAGGCCTCGTCCGCCGAGCTGAGCCATGCCGTCGACGCACTGGGGGCCGGCGGTCTGATCGGCCGGCTGGGCGGGCTGGACGCGGTGATCGAGCCCGCGAACCTCTCACAGGGCGAGCGCCAGTGGCTCTGCCTGTGCCGCGCCTATCTGTCCGCCGCGCCGCTGATGATTCTGGACGAGGCCACCTGTCATCTCGATCCGGTCGCGGAGGAGCAGGCGGAACGCGCTCTGGCCGCCCGTCCCGGCACTCTGATCGTGGTCGCGCACCGGCTGTCGTCCGCGCGCCGGGCGGACCGCGTCCTCGTCCTGGACGGCACCAGGCCGGCCTTCGGAACACATGAGGAGTTGCTGGCCGGGTCGGCGCTCTACCGCGATCTGATGGGCCACTGGGGCAGTGGCTGAGCCAGTGAGCGGCTGACCGGCCAAGTGGCCGAGTGGCCGAGTGTCTGACCCGCTGACTGGCTGACCCGGCGACTGGCTGACCGGCCGATCCACCGGGCCGGACTCACCGCAGGTCAGAGCCAGCCCGCGCCCTGGGAAATCCGGACCGCGTCCAGGCGGTTGCGCCCGCCGACTTTCCTTATCGCGGCCGCCAGATAGTTGCGTATCGTCCCCTTGGAAAGGTGCAGGGACCGCGCGATTTCCTCGATCGGCGCACCTTCGGCCGCGAGCGCGAGAACACTCAGTTCACGAGGTGTCAACGGCATCTTCGCGGCCTGAAGGAAATCGAAAGCGAGTGATTCGTCGATGAATCGCTCTCCTCTGGCGACCCGGTGGATTGCCTCCACCAAACGTCTCGGCTCACCGTCCTTGTTCACATATCCGAGAGCTCCCGCGTCAAAAGCCTTACGCAAAGCTCCCGGTTTCCGTACCGTGGCGAGTACGAGCAGACCGGGTCTCTGGCCCAGGTCACCGTAGGCGGACACCGTCCTGTCGATATATCCCGGAGAGTTCAGACAGTCGATATCGGCCACATATACCTGGGGCGGCACGACATATGCCCCGCGGAATGGCGTGTGCCCGGGTGCCGATGACACGTCGAGGGTTGTTTCGGCCCGTAACAGCGCCACGAGAGCCGAGCGGAAAAGACTCACATGGTGCACGACATGGACCCGGATCATCTACTGCCTCCTCCTGGCGTCATCACCCACACCACAATGCCCGGCCAAAGCGGCGAGGAACGCGGAATGCGTCAGCGAAGGGGGCACTTCCAGGGGCACACCGAGCACCCCCGCGTGCGGCAGTGCGCCACCGCGCGCGCCCGTCGGGACGGCGTGGGAGTCCCCATGGGCGGGCTCAGCGGTGTCCCGGCACCGTCACCACCCTCCATATCTCACGCTTATTCCGTTTCGCCGGGAAAGGAGGAAAATAGCAGGAGAGCGACGTCAATGGAGGCGAGCGATGGCACAGTCCCGCTACACCCAGGACCACGGGCTGACCACCCGCATGGTGACCACCATGTTCCTGATCGGCCTGCTGTACGTGGTCCTGGTCGGTGTGCTGCTGGCGGTGCTGGGCAAGTTCTGGCCCATCATCGTGATCTTCGCAGGTGTGCTTTTCATCGCGCAGTTCTGGTTCAGCGACCGTATCGCCGCCTTCGGCATGGGCGCGCGCGAGGTCACCCCGGAGCAGGCACCCGAGTTGCATGGCGCCGTCGACCGGATCTGCGCCCTGGCCGACATGCCCAAACCACGGGTGGCGATCGCGCAGAGCGACATCCCGAACGCCTTCGCCACCGGGCGGAGCGAGCGCACCGCCCTGGTCTGCGCGACGACCGGACTGCTGCGCAGGCTGGAGCCCGAGGAGCTGGAGGGCGTTCTGGCGCACGAGATGTCGCATGTCGCGCACCGGGATGTGGCGGTCATGACGATCGCCTCCTTCCTCGGCGTGATGGCGGGGCTGATCACCCGCTTCGCGCTTTACAGCGGGCTGTCGAACAGCGCCAGGAACGCCGGCCCCGCAGGCCTGATGATCATGGTGATTCCGCTGGTCAGCACGGTCGTGTATGTGATCGGCTTTCTGCTGACCCGGCTGCTCTCGCGCTATCGCGAGCTGTCCGCGGACCGCTCGGCCGCGCTGCTCACCGGGCGCCCCTCGGCGCTGGCCTCGGCCCTGACCAAGGTGAGCGGGCAGATGGCGCGGATTCCGACGCGGGATCTGCGGAAGGCGGAGCCGTACAACGCCTTCTACTTCGTCCCGGCGTTCGCCTCGAAGGAGAGCCTGGGCCGGCTGTTCTCCTCGCACCCGACGCTGGAGCAGCGGCTGGACCAGCTTGCCCGGCTGTCCACCGAGCTGGCCCGCCCGTGATGAACCGCGAGGCCACCAAGAGGCTCAGCCACTGAGCCGACAGGCTGAGCCACTGAGCCGCCGTACCGACCCGAATCGAGCGAGGAGCTGGTCCCGTGGGTCTTCTCGACACCATCCTCGGCCGGAGCAAGCCCGTCCGCCCCGATCTCGACGAACTCTTCGCACTCCCCTCCGCGGCGCTCACCCTCCAGGCAGGCGCCGGATTCATGCCCACCGGACGGGGCTCGGTCTGTTTCGCGGGCGTCGAGGGCGGCGGCTTCGCCCGGGTCAGGGAGGACGTACGAGAGCTGCTCGACGCGGACTCCGGGCGGGCCGGACATCCCGTGGAGTTCAGCCAGGACTCGTACGGCTACACCTGGCTGCTCGTCCGGCAGCCTCCCGAGGACACGGCCTCCCTGGTCAACGATCTGCACGCGGTCAATTCGCTGCTGGAGGAGGGCGGGTTCGGGCCTCAGCTGCTCTGCTCGCTGCTGAGCTTCCGCGACACGGAGCAGCGGCCCCTGGCGCTGGTCTATCTCTACAAGCGCGGCACCTTCTATCCGTTCGCGCCGCTGCCCGGCAGCAGCGAGAAGCGGGACAATCAGCGCGAACTCCAGGTGCGGGCCGTGCTCGGCAGCGATCTGCGGATCGAACCGGACCTGGCGCACTGGTTCCCCGTCTGGGGCGCACCCGGCCTCTGACCGACAGGACCGGTACCGGACCCGCCCAAGGACCAAGACCCACGTCCGGTCGCAGCGCCCTCCCGCACCCGGCTGCGCCCCCAGGCCACTCAGGCGTCCACCGGCCTCTCTGCCGCCCTCTCCGCCGTCTCCACGGCCTGCCGCCACCCCGCCCCCGCCGCGACCGCCGCGCGCCAGGGGCGGATCGCCCTGGGCGGCATACCGATGCCCAGCACCCCGGCCAGCCGGTCGCCCGTACGGTACGCGGCGAGGAAACGGCGCTCCACGAGGCTGCCCTCGACGACCGCCAGTTCCTCGTGGCCGCGGAGATGCCCGTACGCCTGCACCTTCATGTCGTACTGGTCCGACCAGAAGTACGGGACAGGGGCGTACGGAAGGGGCGCGTCGGGGCGCAGCAGGTTGCGGACGGCCGCCATGCCCTGTTCCGCGGCATTGGTCCGGTGCTCGATCCGCATCGTGGTGCCGAACAGCGGGTTGTACCAGCGGGCCACGTCACCGGCGCCGTAGACCCCGGGGGCGGCGGCGCTGAACCGGTCGCAGACCAGCCCGTCGCCGAGGGTGAGTCCGCTTCCTTCGAGCCACTCGGTGTTGGGCCGTGAGCCGATCGCCACCAGGATGTCGTCGGCGGGAAGGACGCTCGCGTCACCGAGCCGTACGCCGACGGCCCGGCCGGCGTCCGTGACCAGCCCGGCGACGGCGCTTCCGGCGCGCAGCGCGACGCCGTGATCCTGATGGGCGCGCGCCAGCACCCGTCCGATCTCCTCCCCCACCGCGTGCGCCAGCGGCACCGGCGCGGGCTCCACGAGCGTGACCTGCGCTCCCAGGCCCCGGGCCACGGCGGCGGCCTCCGCCCCCAGGAACCCGGCGCCCACCACAACCAGGCGACGGCCCGCCGCCAGCCGTTCCCTGAGTGCCGTCGCGTCGTGCAGGGTCCGCAGCACATGGACACCCGTGAGGGCCCCGGTGTCGCCGGGCAGCCGTCGCGGCCGTACCCCGGTGGCGATGACCAGGCCGTCGTACGCGACCGATCCGCCGCCCGAGAGGGCCACCGTCCGCTCCGCGAGGTCGAGCCCGGTCGCCCGTACCCCGAGGCGCAGATCGAGGCCGAGGGCGTCGAGTGCCTCGGGCGTGCGCAGTGCGATGCGGTCCGGCTGCCAGTCGCCCCGGAGGATCTGCTTGGACAGTGGCGGCCGGTCGTAAGGAACCCCGGGCTCGTCGCCGATGAGCGTCAGAGCGCCGTCGAAGCCGTCCCGGCGCAGGGTCTCGGCCGCGGCGAGCCCGGCGGCCGAGGCGCCGACCACAACGATCCGCCGGGGCCACCGCTCCGGCCGCCGCGCGGCGCGGGACTCTGACACGACATCGGCTTCCACACTCACAACGGCTCCCTCTTCGGTCGAGCGGTCAAGCGGCCGGGCGGCCAGGCGTCGCGCCGTCACCGGCCCGGGTCAGGGGAACCGTCCCAGAACACCGACCGGCGATTTCCTCGACTTCCAGGAGGGGGCGTACGAACGCGCGAGCGCGCGAACGGAAGCGGCGCCACCGGTGGTCCCGGCGGCGCCGCTGTCCTGCGTGCGTTACGGCTTGGGCAGAGCGCAGCCCGCACGGCTCAGGTCGATCTGGTTGCCCGAGCCGACGCACGGCACGATGCCGTACGTCTCCTGGGCGTAGTTGATGCCCTGACGCACCGTCACCGTGCCGTTCTGGTCGACCTCGCACGGGTTGTTGAGGGTGCAGCGGCCGCCGGACTCGTTGCCGGTGTTGTTGACGGCCACGACCTTGCCGGTGGTGTTGTCGATCACGGGCGAGCCCGAGGTACCACCGATGGTGTTGCACGCGGAGGTGTACCGGACCGAGTCCTTCCAGGTCCAGTCGCCCTCCTTCAACTGGTAGGCGAAGCCGTCGACGTTGCAGCTGTAGATGCGCTTCCAGTAGCCGGAGACCACCTTGATGGCGCTGCCCTGGACGGGCCGGACGGTGTTCAGTTCCAGCGCGTTGATCCCGTACGAACTCTGGATCTGGGCGTAGGTGCTGGTGAGCTGGTACAGCGAGACGTCGGTGTCGGTCATCGTCGCGTACGCGATCTTGCTTGCGCGCAGGGTCGCGACACCGGTGCCCGCCGAGTTCAGCAGGGTGAAGGTACGGGTGGACGCCCGGTTGACGACGACCTGGCCGGGGCCGAGGAAGCCGGTCTCCAGACAGTGGCCGTTGGACAGGACCAGGGCGGGGTCGCTGGGCAGCGACGCGGGCGTACGTACGACGGATCCCGAGCAGTTGCTGAGTGCCACCGTTCCGGCGAAGTCGACGGCCTGGATACCGACTTGGGACTTGGTGTCGGTCGCCGTGGCGGCCGTCGTGCGCTGCGCCACCGCGTCATGGCCGGTGGCCATGGCGGGTGCCGTTCCCGCTCCGAGGAGCAGGACGGCCAGGAGCGCGCCAAGGAGAGGCTTCTTCATGTGGGGTCCCCTCATGTGACCGAAGGTGCTTCGGTTTGTCATGCGCATTGTGAGTCCCGCGACGGCGGTGGGCAACCACGCCTCAGGAACCGACAGTTGTCTCCTCCGACGTCCAGGCGGCGGCCTGATCGCTGAGGGAGAGACCGAGCCCGGGGCGGCTCGGCACGGTCATCCGTCCCGCGCGCGCATCGAGCCGTTCGTTGAACAGCGGCTCCAGCCACTCGAAGTGCTCGACCCAGGTGGCGCGGGGGTAGGCGGCGGCGAGATGGAGATGGATCTCCATCGCGAAGTGCGGTGCCATACCGAGGCACTTGTGGTCGGCGAGCGCCATGATCTGCAGAAAGGGGGTGATACCGCCGACGCGCGGGGCGTCGGGCTGGATGAAGTCGGCGGCTCCGGCCATGATCAGACCGGTGTGCTCGGCCACACTGGTGAGCATCTCGCCGGTGGCCACCGGGGTGTCCAGACGCGCGGCCAGGGCCGCGTGGCCCTCCGCGTCGTACGCGTCCAGCGGCTCCTCGATCCAGGTCAGACCGAATCCCTCCAGGGCCCGGCCCATACGGGCGGCGGTGGTGCGGTCCCACTGCTGGTTGGCGTCGACCATCAACGGCACGTCGTCGCCGATCCGTTCGCGTACGGCCTCGACGCGCCGCAGATCGGCCCGGGTGTCCGGCAGGCCCACCTTGATCTTGACACCGCCGATCCCCCGCGCCAGCGCGAGAGCGGTGTTCTCCAGGACCTCCTCCAGCGGCGCGGAGAGAAATCCGCCGGAGGTGTTGTAACAGGGCACGGAGTCGCGGTGGGCGCCCAGCAGTTTGGCCAGCGGCAGCCCCGCCCGGCGCGCCTTGAGATCCCAGAGAGCGATGTCGAAGGCGGCGATGGCCTGGGTGGCCAGCCCGCTGCGCCCCATGGACGCACCGGCCCAGACCAGCTTCTGCCAGAGCCGGCCGGTGTCGCTGGGATCCTCACCGATCAGCTCGCCGGCGATCTCCCGGGCGTGGGTGTAGAGGCCGGGGCCGCCCGCGCGCTTGGAGTAGCTGAAGCCGAGGCCTTCGTGGCCGCCTTCGGTACTGATCCGCGCGAAGAGGAACGCGACCTCGGTCAGCGGTTTCTGACGTCCGGTCAGTACCTTGGCGTCGCTGACCGGGGTGCGCAGCGGCAGCCGTACGAGCGAGAGGCGGACGGCGGATATTCGGTCGAGCGTCGCTTCACCGGGGGCCGGGGCGAACGGCTGGACCGAGGCGGGCTGCGTGGCGGACGTCATGACAGGGCTCCTCGGGGCTTCCCGGGTCGGCGGTCGAATTACGTGCGGGGTACGCCGTATGACGGTGCCGGGCACGGCGCATCGGGACGAGAACGGCCCACCGACCCGCTGAGCCGACGGCCCCGCCCGCCGTAGCCAGCCCTGCCC